>CBDUZO010000007.1:0-73252 GCA_965371725.1 uncultured Phycisphaerales bacterium | reverse complement strand
GGAGAAGAACCTCCCCCAACCCCTCCTTGTCAAGGAGGGGAGGAAGAAACACCATCGCCGAGAGTTGACTTCTGAAAGCTGACCGCCGAGGGCTTACGAACGTCGCGCGGCGCGGCGAATGTCCTTGCGGAGCAGGAAGAGTTCCTTGAACGCCCGAAGGATGACGCCAAGATTCGCGCCTGTCTGTTCACCGGCGGTACGGGGGTAGTGGTGTACGGGGACCTGCCCGATCGAATAGCCCAACCGCTTCGCCCGTGCAAGCACCTCGCCGTCGATCAGCGCCCCCATCGATTTCATCTCGATCTCATCGAATAGCTTGCGCGGGTAGATCTTGAACGCGCAGTCAATGTCGCGAAGCCACAGACCGAACACGACGTCAACCAAAATCGTCCAGCACGCGGCGTTGATCTTGCGGATCAGCGGGTCTTGCCGCCCGATGCGGTAGGCACTGACGATATCGTACTGATCGAGCAGAGGCAGGAGCTTGTCTATTTCCTCGAAGTCGAACTGTCCGTCACCGTCGGTGTAGAAGACCCAGGATTTTGCGGCCTCACGAAACCCGCGCTGAAGCGCTCCTCCGTATCCGAGGTTGGGGTTGTTGTGGACGGCGCGGACCTCGGGATGCTCGGATGCCAACCGCTCGGCGATCTCGCCCGTGCGATCCCGGCTGCCGTCGTTGACGATGATCACCTCGAAGTCATCGCTGAGGCGGCGGAAGGTACGAAGCGCAGCCAGCGTCGTGTTCTCGACGTTGGCTTCCTCGTTGTAGCATGGGAAGAACACGCTGATGCTCAGGGGCGATTGCGGCGGTTTCTCGATCAACGGCACACTCCCGCATCCTGTGTCGCGGACCGGCACGGGTGGACACGGCACACACCTCATGGTGCAGTCGGTTCCGGCACGCGAACGTTACGCAAGAACGGTAGCAGGATGGTGTCGCGGGTTCAACAGGCAGGATCGAATCGGCTAATCCGTCTTGCGATCCTCGGCGAATCAAGTTGGGCTGACCGGACAGACCTCGTTCTTGCCGGCGCGCTTCGCCGCGTACAGTGCTCGGTCGGCCCGGTCCACGAGCTCTTGCGCATCGCCACCCCCATCTCGTTGAAGGGACGCAACGCCGGCGCTCACCGAGAGCGGCTTGGAACTACTGATCGACGAGGCGTATTGCCCGAAGAGCCTGACGAGGCGTTCGGTCACATGGGCCGCCTGCTCGGCGGACGTGTCGGGCAGGAGCAGAAGAAACTCATCGCCGCCGCGCCGAACCGCATAATCGGTTGGACGCAGGCAGGCCTTGAGCAGATCACCTATGAAACACAGGACATCGTCGCCGGCGGCGTGCCCGTGCGTGTCGTTGTGGTGCTTGAAGTTGTCCAGGTCGATCATCACGACCGCAAGGTCGCTCCCGCTCTCCTGATGCTGTTTAAAGAGCGGTTCAAGCTCGCTGTCGAGGAAGCTGCGGTTACGCAGACCGGTCAGCGGGTCCACGATCGCTCGGTCCTTCGCCCGCCGAAGCTGGCGGTCGAAGCCGCGTTGCCTGTCGTCGAGTTGCCATTTCGTGGCCCGCTCGACCTGGCAACGTTGGCGGTCGCTTTTCACAACACTGTCCGCCATCCATTGAAGCGAGGCAACCACCCGCCCCATCTCGCGCCAGCCCTGGGTGTCGATCGGTCGGATGGCCTCTCTCGATCGACCGTCCACCGCGGTGAAGTTCCCCAACCCTCGCAGCGGATCAGCCACACGCCGCTCGAACCAATGCACGGTGCACGCCAAGGCCATCACGCAGGCCAGCCCCGCGCACGCGGCGAACAACGCCGTGGCTGTCGCCCACGTGGCCGAGAAGGAGTCATGCGCGAGCAGGACGATAATCTTTCTGGAATGGGACACATCGTCACCATTCAGCGCCACCGCCACGCCCCACAGCTCCCGGTTCGTGTCGTCAGCCTTGACGTCGCTGGCCGCCACAGGCCCGGATGCACCAAGCACGGCGGTTGCGGCCTTGCGGTAATCGGCCCGGTCGGGGTAGACGGTTTGAAGACCGCCCGCTGCATCGAGCATCGCCACAGCCGCCAAGTGCTCGTACACATCACGGAGCCGGTCGATCGACGCGTAGAGTTGCCCTCCGGCCTCCGGTACCAGGCTGGCTGCGCAAAGTCTGGCCTGCTCGGTCAGCGCTTCCTCGGCCTGACGGATCATCACGCACCGCGTCAACACGGCAAACGCCGCGGTCAAAGCCAGACCGAGGAGCAGGCACGTGCAGCCGACCCGCCCCGCGAAACCCGCCGTGATGGACTTGAGCTTGCCACTCGCCACGATCAGACCCGTCCCGTCGCACGGAAATCCCGGTGCGCTCGCGCGCACCACCCCCAAAAAACTGCCCTCATGGAAGAGTTTACGATACCGGATCGCTGACCCACGACGGCGCTTATCGGGCCGACCGCACGGGTGGCGTGTTCCCCGGTCCGCGTGGTTCGCAAATCAGCGGCAGGGGCGAGATCATTCGCCGGGCACCAACGTCACACCCTCCCCGAGCACCCTATTCATGACGGTCAGGCTGATGGCTTTGACGTCCGCCTGCTCGAGGTTGGTCAGCACGGCCACGGCTGCCTTGCGATCGGGCACGATCAGGAGAAAGGAGGTAACCTGGGGCAGCCAACCGCCGTGACCGATAATCCGTCGACCCGCCTCCTCGCGGACGAAACAACCCATACCATAGTGCGTCTTGAACCCGGCACGGGTCTGGTACTCGGTGGTCATGACCTTGAACATCTCCGGATCAAGGAGCTTGTCCGACATCAGGGCGATGGCGAAACGGGCCAGATCCTCAACCGTCCCAACCAGCCCGTCCGACGGGTAACGGTCGCTCAGGTCCACGAAGTAGGAATTGATGAGCGTTCCGTCCTTCTTGCGGAGGTATCCCCGCGCCCGATGAGGGACCACGGTTATCAGGTCCTCCACACCGGCTGCCTGCATCCCCGAGGGCTCGAAGAGATGCACGCGAAGGTAATCATCGAATGTCATTCTGCTGACACGCTCGACAAGAAGACCGAGTAGCGTGTAACCAAAAGGCGTGTTGATGAACCGCTGACCGGGCTTGGCGAGCAACGGGGCATCCTTGAAAACCTCGATCGAATCGACGATCCGGATGTAGTGCTTTCTGTTGAACAGCACGTCCCGGGTAGCATGAGCCCGGATGCCCGACAGATGGGTGAGCAGATGCTCGACGGTGATCCGCTCGCCCTTGTCCGGGAGTTCCGGCACGTAGTCGCGGATCGGCGCGTTCAACCCGATTTTTCCCTTCTGGATCAGTTGCAGAACGGCTGTCGCCGTGATCATGCGCGAGATCGCCGCGAAGCGATAAACCGTCCGCGGCGTCGCCGGGACCTCGTTCTCCACGTCGGCCAGTCCAAACCCGCCCGACCAGACCAACGCACCCTCCAGGACGACAGCCACGCTCATACCGGGTATGTGCTGCTTCTGCCGCTCCTCGGCGAGATACTCCGCCACGCCGGCAAGCCTCGAATCCGGCGGAGCCTTCTGTTCCCGTGCACCGTCCGGACCGAGCCAGACCGTGGCACCGATGAGCCAAACCAGCCACCAGAGCACGATGAGCTCCTTCCTTCGTTGGTGTGCCCGCGCATCCCCGGGGCCAACCGGTCAGGTGGCAGCCGCGACCGCACAAACGGCGACGGCTGCCGTCTCCGTCCGCAGCACGGTTGGACCAAGACTGACGCTCTCAGCGCCCGCCCTGCGAGCGAACTCGCGCTCCTTCTGGGTCCACCCGCCTTCCGGACCGATCCAAATGCCGACGGCCCCACCCTCGGGCACCCGTGCCATGAGATCCACAATCGATCCGGCCGAGGAGTCAAGGTCCGCCATGCCCACGGCATCGAGCTGTCCAACGCGCTCGATCGACTCCGTGAACGACATCGGATCGGCGATCCTCGGGACCCACCGCCGGTTCGACTGCTTGGCCGCCTCAACCGCTCGGGCGTACCATTTCTCGACCGCACGCCTGCGAGGTCGGGTCACGCTCCGATCCGTGACGACCGGCCAGATCGCAGCTACGCCCAATTCCGTGCATTTTTCGATGAGATACCCCTGGCGATTGGCCTTTGGCATGGCGACCGCAAGCGTGAGCCTCCGCGGTGTGTCGTGGGGGTATTCCGCGATGGCCATCACCTCGACCTGAAGCTTACGACGGCCCGTGTGCAGGACGCGGCCGATCGCCTCCCGTCCGGCGCCGTCGAACAGGGTGACCTCGTCGCCAGGCCTGATCCTGAGGCTCGCGATCGCATGGTGCGACTCAGACTCCGACAGCTCGTTGGGGCCTTGGGTCAGATTCGGGCAGTACAAGCGGGTCGCCGACATGACCGCCGATTATGAGCACAACGTCACGCGCGGCAACCTCAGGTTGCGATCCCGCTGGACCGATAAGGCATTGGAGCACTCTCTGAATTCGTGTAGCGGTTGTAGCGCCGTCCCTTGTGGGCGGCGCCGGGGAAACCGTTCGTCACCCGCAAGGGGTGACGCTACACGAAAAAAGAGCTTGCTCTAGAAGCGGGAACCTTGACGGGCCATCGGATGACGCAGATGCCCTCGGGCACCGTGGCCGTTGCGATCGCTCCTCGCGTTTCGACTTTGGTGGGACCCAACGCCGTGGCGGATGAACAACCCCAGGATCAGACTCCCGACCCCGCGGACAACGCGGATCCCGACGTCGCGCCGCTTGACGGGCTCGATGATCTCCTGGCTGATGCCGCCTCGCTCGCCAATGAGCTCGCCGGAGAGGTCGGAGACCCGGAGGCCTCTGACGCCCCCGCGCAGCCGAGCCAACCCACTAGCGCGCTCGACGAGCCGCCCGACGGGCTCGACGCCAAGCTCGCCGAGCTGGAGGAACTGGCAAGAACCGCCACAGCCGAGATCGGCGACGGAAACGAAGCACCACCCTCCGATGAACAACAATCCGCTCCGGAGGCGACTGAGGACGCGTCGTCCGAACCCGAGCCGCAGACCCCCACGGATGTCCCCGCCTTTATGGGGGACCTCATGCAACCGGCGGAACCGGAACCACCCGCCGCCGCTGAGGCCTCGGCAGCGGCTACGCCGCCTGCGGCTGAGCCATCCGTGGACGCCGACTCGCCAAAGCCCCAACCGCCACGGGATCGGCCGCTGCCCGGCGTGATCAATGCCGAGACCATCCAGAGCCTTCCCGACCTGGATGCGCTGCCCAGTCTCGACGACGGCACCGGTACGGACCAGGCCCCGCCGCCCGGTGACCTTCCCGCCACCGATAAACCGCAACCCAAACAAGACAAGGCGCCGGACGGGGCAGAGGAGAAGCCCAAAGATCCGTCTGAGGAGCCTGCAACTAAGCCAAGACACAATCCCTTTCGTCACCTGGCCGCGCGCCTTTCCACGCCCGCGCTGGCGGTGTGCGAACGGAGCGCCACGGCGCTGGAGGCTGTCGACAAACCGTTCAGCAAGGTGGGCGACGTGCCTCGCCGCATCATCGGATGGTTCGCCGTCGCGACGCTCTTCGTATCCTTGATTGTCCTTATCATCTCGTCTCTCTAGAATCCATGGTCCGAGGCTCGCCGGATGCCGCGCCACGTTGGGCAACGGTTTCGCGCAGCCGGCGTGCTATGTCGGATGTTGCACGACACTTGACTATGAATCGCACCGACACGGTTACATTCCTGCGATCGGCCCGGCGCTTCGGTGTTGGGATGCTGATTGGTCTTATCCGCTGCTATCAGGCCATGGTTCGACCGCTTCTGATCGGCACGTGCAAGTTCTGCCCGACGTGCAGCGAGTATGCGATTGAGGCATTCGAGCGGCACGGTTTCTGGCGCGGGTGCGGGCTGGCCGTCCGCCGCATCTGCCGTTGCCACCCCTTCGCCCCCGGCGGGATTGATCCGGTCCCAGGCACCACCCGGCCACCGGACGATCGTCACGCGGATTAACCTCACACCGCCTCCGCAAGGGCTCGATAACACAAGCAGACCAGCCTGAGAGGTTTCCGGGGTGTGGGTACGTCCCCCATCCACCGTGCGCACCGGCGTTACGCCGGTCGTAAACATGAGCGAACCCGCGAACAACGTTCTTACGGCGACTCTTATCGGACCGCAGGATCGCCCGGTCGCCACCGCAGGGTTGGCGACACCCGGATCGTCCCCGACACACCCCGGTCCGCCCGCGCCCTCCGTCTACCGCGATGCGGCTTATGGTTTGCTGCCGCGCTGGTTGCGAATGCTCGGGCCCGTGCCCTGGCTGGAGCCCGAAGCATCCACCCGGGCCAAGGGCGACGACGTTCACGGGTTGTACCGCCGCCAGCTGGCCGCGTCGGCCATCGGACTCGTCTGCGAATTCGACGAGCGTCGTGGCGGCGATTCGCACCTCCGCGAGTGCGTGCGGACAGCCCTGATTCGCTGGCAGCTCTCGTTGCGCGGTGACGGTCGGCCGCTGAGCAGACGGACGTGGGACCATCCGCTGCACCACGCCGTTGCCTCGCTCGTGATCCAACTGCTGAGCGAAACGGGATGCTTCCAGACGGACACGCTGCTGAGCGACATCGCGCGACACATCAAGTGGCTGGCCGCACGCCCGACGCAGGTTCCGTGGATCGAGGCGACCGCCTGCTGCGCCCTGGCAGATGGGGCGCTGCTGGCGCGGGACACATCGCTGCTTGACGTTGCACACGATCGACTGGACCGGTTGCTTGCCCGGCAGAATCCCGAAGGCTGGTTCCCCGAGCAGGGCGGGCTCGACGCCGGAAAGTTGTCACTGACGGTGGACGCCTTTGCGCGTCTGATGCACCACGGCGGATGGAACGATCTGGCCACACCGCTGGAAAAGGCGCTTGACCTGCTGATGCACTTCGTGCATCCCGACGGTCGGGGAGGCGGATGCTGTGGCACGCGGCAGTCGGCCTTCATCAGCCCTCACGGCGTCGAGCTGCTCGCATCGAGGTTTCCACAAGCCGCCGCGCTGGCGCTCGTGACCAGAAAGCACTGCCGACAAAACGGCACCGATGGAGTCACTGCCTGGCACGACGACCTGTGCGCTTTGCTGGGGCAGCGGATCGCGATGGCGGCTGCCCATGCCACGGCTGAGCTGCCCACGGCCTGCCGTTATCCCTGCGAGGACATCGGTCGAACCCACTTCCACAATGCGAAGGTGTCCACGTTCAGCACGAAGGCCTACTACGCCGTGGTGTCCGGGAGGAAAGGGGGGGCACTGCACGTAACGTGGCGCTCGCAAGAGGCGGACCTCGAGGATTCCGGCGTCACCGTCGTCTTTCCCCGCAGGACAGCCACCAGTAGTCGCTGGGACGCCCGCACACGCTACGACATCGACGGGCCGACCGTGGCTTCGACCGGCGTCCTACGACGGCCCGCGCGCGCTGCCCGCTCCCCGTGGGACCGCCTGAGAACGTGGATTCGCCGATTGAGATTCACACGGCGGCAGCCGGCGCCACATGCCGGTCAGGGCGAGAATGCATACGGGTGTGCGAAAGGCAATCGACTGACGCGCGATCGCTTCCGGCGGCGGATCACATTCGGTGATGACTGGATCCGCGTTCAGGATCTGGTTCGCTGCCGCCTTCCTTGCAGAACGATCATTGTTCAATCGCAGCCGCCCGGCCATCCCGCCACGTTTGTCGAGGCGGCCGCCACGGGACAAGGCCCGCACGAGCCGATCTTCGTGGATGGCGGTCGACACATCGAGATCACGCGCGTCTATCGCAACGGCAAGCTCGCCCGTCTGCGGGGCATGCCAACGGATTGACCTTGCGCGAACGGTCGCTCACTGAAAGTTCGCCCACGCGCCGGCGGTCGTCGGATCGGACGTGATCGTGCCTACACGGTTCCCGGGCACGATCACGTAATCATCCTCGGTCCCACAGCCGTTGTGCAGGGCGCTGTTCCGGATAATCAGGTTGCTCACGTCGTCCACCTTGATGCCGTACTCGTTCAGCACGAGATGGTTGTCCTCGATCCGGTTGTCCAGACCGGTCACGCGGATACCCGCACCGGTGTGACTGAGCATGCCGTTGATCTCACATCCGTTCTGCAAGACACGACAGAACGATGAGACTTCAATACCGTCTCCCGAGTTCAACGAGGCCGAGCAACCGGTGATCGTAACGCCCTCAGCCAAGTGGAAACCATCGCCGTCATTGAATGAGGCACTGCAATGGCTCACCACACCGTGGGCGCCAACGTGGACACCGTCTCCCCCGTTGTCCCGAGAGGCACAGTTCATCACGGAGCACCCCAGATCGACGAAGATGCCCGCATCGGCGTTGTCAAAGGCGGAGCACGCGGTGACCGTGCTCCCGTCGCCGACGTCGATACCGTCTCCACCGATGGCGCCCCGCCCGTTGTGCCAGGCCGTGCAGAAGCTCAAGGTGCAGGCGATGTCGGTCACGATGCCGTCCATACCATTCTCCTCGGCCGTGCAACGTGTCACGACGCTGCCGATTCCGACCGCGAGCCCCTCCAGCCTGTTGCGATAGGTGTGCAGATCACGCAGCTCGCTGTTGGAGGTGTTGATCGCGTACACTCCGGCGAGACCCCAATCGCGGACCGTACCGTTGATGATTGTCACATTCCGATGCCCCGGCTGAACGATGATGCCGTCCCGCGACCCGGCGACGCCAACAAGACCAAAGCCCATCAGGTCCAGCGTCACCTCGCCGGAGGCGATCTCGATCCCGGTCTTGCCCGCCTCTCCCGCAAGAGCAGCCGTCAGGTAATAGGAGCCGGGCTGATCGATCCGGTGGAGGCAGGTGTCCGTCCCCGATAGCGTGTGAACGGCTGTACGCGGCGCGACGTCCGTCAACGTCTTCATCGTCGGGGTGATCGGACCGGGGGGCGGCTGAAGATCGCCGGCCGCAGCCGGCCACGTCGCACCCCCGATCGCAACGGCCAATACAACCGCAACTGCTGCGAACTCCGTGCGTTTCATGGTTCGTGATCCTTTTTTGGCTGAACCGCGTCCGCCGCCGGTGCTCGTGACGATGCAGGCGGGGGCGAAACCGGCTGCCTCGTCCGACGGATCGCCCGCGATCTCCAGCCATTCAGGGCGACCGGGTCCAGGGATTGCGAGCTGCCGCCCGGCATTCGCCACGACGCCAGGCCCCGATCAATCCAATCGGTCGAAGCGGGCTGAAGCTTGTAGACGTATTCGCGCCAACCCGCCCGTTTCATGAAAAAGATCACAACGCACGCCCGTTCGAGGTGAGTTCGTCTCTTCCTCCTGGGAACGGCGTTCCTGGGGCGCCAAAGGCTCTTAGGCTCAACCGAAACCGCGTCGGCATCCCACGTTAACCTACCTGTGAATTGTCTGAACGCCAGCATGCAATCGCCCCAAACGCCGCAAGTGGCGTTGAAGCAGGCGGATCCGTGTCAAAAAAAAGTGAGAAAGTGGGGGAGTTTCAATTGACAAGGTAAACGGGAAACCGGTAATATGCTACTCGGCTGGTCGGTGGCAAGAAGGTTGGCCAGCCAAGTCAAGCCGTTTCAGGCTTGCTGTTTCAGGGGGAAGAGAAAAGTTGGCGCGCGCTTGTGGCAAAGGTTGTGGTGCGCGCTATCGGGTTTCGCTGGGACGGTGACGGGAGGGGAGGTCACCGAACTCATGAAGCCCTTACTGGGGGGAAGGAAGCACCCGGTGTCGTGCCGGACGCTTGAGGCTGCGGCGCCGGGTGTTTTTTTGCGCGGACCGTGTCGTGGCTGTGGCACAAGCGTGCGGTCACCCAGGACAAAGTAAGCTCACACCAAGCATCCAAGCCGCTCGATGGTCTTGACCAACGCCTGCGTGCCTTCGCGTCCCTCGCCCGCCGCCTGATTCGCCGCAAGAAGCTGCGAGACCAACGCCGTACCCGGTAGCGGTAACGCCCCCTCTTGTGCAGCCTCCAACGCGATACGCAGATCCTTCTGCTGAAGATCGATCATGAACATGGGGGCGAAGTCTTGCTCGACCATTCGAGGTGCCAGGTTCTCAAGGGCCCGGGAACCGGCTGCCCCGCTCGCCCTTTTGGACTCAGAAGAAGATGGTCGCCAGGAGCGTAGCCAGCGCGATGAGGCCCGCAATGATGCCGATCCAGATCCGAAAGGCCTGCAACCGAACCTGTCGCTCCGCGGCTGCGGCTGACCGCTCCGCCGGCGTGCGTTCAAGGCCCGTCGACTCGGGCGTCGCGCCCGTGGTCGCCGGCCCGGACGTCACCGGCGTGCCCGGCGGCTGCTCATCCGGTGCCTGCTTCGTCAACTTCTTTTGCGCTTTGATTTCGGCTTTGGCGGCCTTCTTCGCAGCCTTGGCGGATTTCTTGGGATCTTCCATCGGTGGATCACTTCACTTGCCTACCGGATCGCAGTGCAGATTATCGCCTCCGACGCTGCCTGTCGAGCAAGTTGGGGACCGCTGATCGTCCATCCGTGCGGGAACCGCAAAGACACCTGGCGGAAAACCGTTGCGAGCGGTGTAGGATACCTATCCGATGACTGTCGACGAACGGAAGGTTTCGGCGAAGCGTAGCACGGTGCCCGGCCGGCCGATTGCGGTGCTTCGCCAGGCCGCACGAGTCGGCCTCGACCTGCTGTTTCCGCCGCGCTGTCCGACTTGTGGCGAGGCGGGCGCCGGCGGGCAACTTCCGCTCTGCGCCGCCTGCACCAGAGAAATCGAAGCCGAACGCGCGACTCCAAGCTGCCCGACCTGTGCCGACAGCGTGGCACTGTACGAGGTCAGCGAAGGACAATGCCGTGAGTGCCGTCGCAGGCCGGTTCGAGTCGTCGGGTCGGTTCGCGTCGGACACTATCGCGGACGCCTCGCGCATCTGGTCCGATCCTACAAGTACCACCGCCGCGTGGAGTTGGAAGGGCTCCTGGCGAACTGGCTCGCGGAGGCAATCGAGGCGGCGCCGTGGCGGGATCGAGTCGAGGCTGTCGTCCCCGTACCCACCCACTGGACGCGCCGCTTTGCGCAACCGTTCTATCCGGCTGAGCAGTTGACGGCCGCCTTGGTGAGAAGCACGAGCCTCCCTCCCGCTCGCATCCTGCGCCGCGTGCGCGCCGGTCCACATCAGATCGGGTTGAGCTACAAGGCAAGAGTCGAGAATGTGCATGGGGCGTTTGCGTTGCGGCGAGGCGTCACGCTCAACAACGCCCGCCTGCTTCTCATTGACGATGTGAAGACCACCGGAGCCACGATCGACGAGTGCGCCCGCGTTCTCCTGCGGTCCGGGGCGAGCGACGTATACGCAGCCACGGTGGTGAAGGCGGGCTGGAGCCGGTCAACGGGGCAAGCGATCATGGAGATGTAGCTCGGTTGTTCACCGCAACGCCGGGCTGCACAACAATGTGCGGCGTCACAGAACCACCCAGAGAACCATGGACAGGATGAGAAGGGAAGCCACCACGATCCAGACCGTGCGTTTCCAGGCAGCTTCGGGATAGGTGGGAATGATCCATTCCCCGCACTGCGGGCACTGCTGCGCCTCCTCGTGGACCGGCTCGCCACATGCGGGGCATACCAGCAGGTCGTCTTCGGGGTCGTCGTCCTCGTCGTCGACCCACTCGTCCTCATCATCATGCCAGTCGTCGTTGTCCACTCTAGCGCTTTCCGTGGCCCCGTAGCATCCGAGGGCCAAGAACCTCCGGGGAAACTTCGGGATTCGGACGCCACATCAAAAAGAAACTTGTTCCAAAGCGCACCTCGCCGACTCGGGCGATCACTCAATCATCCACCGGTGGCGGGGAAGCTTTGATCACCTCGAGCAGCGCTTTGAAGGTCTTCGTGTCACAGCGGTCATGGAGCTCGAACAACACACTCTCGACCGTGGTGACAAGGGCGCCTCCCTGCCGCATCCGGTCAAGCGATATCTCGTAGTCGAGCCGGCCGCGTGAGCCGATTGCGTCGGCACAAACGAACACATCGTAGTCCATGGTCCGCAGATCGAGCACGGTCTGCTGCACGCAGACGTGAGCCTCGATCCCGACGACAGCCACTTGCGGGCGGTCCATGGCGAGCATGGCTTTGCGGACTGCCGGCTCGCCACACGCACTGAGAGTCGACTTCTCGACGAACCTTGCTCCGCACGCCTCGAGGCGCTTGCGGATTGCGGCGTGCGTCGGCCCAAGCCCCTTGGCGTATTGCTCCGTGGCCAGAACGGGCAGGTCGAGGATGCGCACGCCGTCCAGCAGCTTGGCGCACGCTTCAATGACGCGATCCTGCCGCCGGATCAGCGGGAGAAGCTTCTCCTGAAGATCGATCACCAGCACGAACGCGCGATCGGGGTCGAATTTGTCGGCACGCAACATACTTCAGTATCCACGGAACCCGTTAGGGAAAGTCTATAGCCTATTGAAGAACTCGTGTCGGATCGCTCCGGCGTAGCGCCACCCCTTGTGGGTGGCGCCCAGTGCGGTTGCTCGTCGCCCACAAGGGGCGACGCTACATTCTTCAACGAGCTACCAAAAACGTGCCCCCGCGGGGCAACGGCTCAAAACGCTTGCCGGACCCATGAAGGAACCGTTGCTCGGGTCATCCGGTACCGAGGGGTCTCGGACGATCGACAATGATCTTGAGTATGATCCGCTCCTTCCTGTCGCCCTTGCCCTCAATCCGAACCTCACCGCGGATGCGCTCGCCCTCGCGGAGGTCCCTGAGCGTGGCAATCGCTCCGTTGATCATGATCTCAGTGTTCTCCGTGACGGCGCCCGTGCCGGTGATCTCCTGCTCCTGTTTCTTGCTGTAGTAGGAGACCGTGATCTTGCCGGTGTCGTCGGACGTTCGCTCGATCTTCTCGATCCTGCCGTCGAGCGTCACCACCTCGAATCCCGGGTCCTGCTTGCGACAACCGGGCATCGCCATCAGGCAAATCACGATGGGTATGAACGATGAACCGGCAAGCGGAGTCAAGCGCTGCGCGATCATGTCAGAATCTCCGTTGAGCCAAGAGCCATCGAGCCGGGGCCGGGCGGCCAACGGCCCTAATCTAGCCCTCACCGCGGCGCATGGCAACGCCCGGTCCCGCGCCGCCATCAGCACGTGCGTACGTTCGTCGGCCGGTCAGTTCGGCCAGGTCCCCGCGAGGCGTGACCGAATTCCCGCCGGGTCAGCAATGCCCGAGACGACGATCGGCCCTTCGTACGGGATGTCGTCCATCGCCGCCGCCAGGGCTTGAAGGTCAACCTGATCGCTCACACCTACGCGGACGCAGTGAACGCGGCGACGCAACGTCGTCAGCCAATCCGCCGGGAAGGCGACTCGCGCGACGCGTTCCACGTCGATACACGCACCAACAGCCCAGGAGTTGGCCCGGTCAATCGTGTCGCGTAGCTCGGCGGGCGACATGAGACAACCGTCCGTTGCGGCTTCGATGGCCAACGCCACGCCCGTCGACTCCGCGTCGAACCGGAGCTCGTGCAGCAAACGATACGTGAAGTTCAGGGCGTCCTGATAGCGGGCGAAGTCGCCGTCAGGCGATCGCAGCGGAGGAACTCGGAGGTTCAACACGCGTGCCTGAACAGCGGCTGCCCGCTCGAGCAGATGGCGCACGTGCTCGATGGCCGGCTCGATCTCGCACGTGGCGCAGCGAGCTACGACCGCTACGACGCGTATGTCCGCCGCCGGCAACGCCGCCTGCTCGAGGGCCTGCTCGGGCAGCTCAACCCCGTCGAAACCGGCGGTTACAGCCCCGCGACACGCCATCGGCCATCCGGACGGGTCGCGTATGTCCTCGATGCGCAGGGCAATCGGTCGGTTCATGGCAATCTCAATGCGTGACCAAACCACGGCCATCAACGGCGGCCGACGGGAGCGAGCGGGCTTCCAACCGGACGCCCTTTGATCCTGAACGTCCCGGGAATTATACTCGTAGCTTCTCGAACGTGTTTGGCGTTTGGGCTGGAATCTCGGCGTCAAACGAGATGTTGGCGGGTGTGCCACCGCTCGATCAGAAGGCCACTCTGTGGCTAGTGCCCGGACCCCGCGGAATCCGCGATCGGCACTGCTTGAAAACAGCGGCACACAATGCGGCGTGGACAGCTTCATGAGCAACGAATGTCGAATCCACGTACTGTCCGACCTTCTGGTGAGCAAGATCGCCGCCGGCGAAGTCGTCGACCGACCGGCCAGTATCGTCAAAGAGCTCATCGACAACGCCCTCGATGCCGGGGCTGAGCGGATCGGGGTCACCATCGAGAATGGCGGTCGACAGCTCATCCGCGTCACCGACGACGGTTGCGGGATGTCGAGCGAGGAGCTTCGCCTAGCTATCACACCCCATGCCACCAGCAAGATCGTCTCGGAGGAAGACCTTTACGCGATCGCGACGATGGGCTTCCGCGGCGAGGCGTTGCCGAGCATCGGAGCCGTCTCGAAGCTTCGGATCACCTCGCGAAGGGGCGACGACGACGCGGGTCACGAGATCCGGGTCGTCGGCGAGCGCGTCGAGGCATCACAGGCAGCCGGATGTCCGGTGGGCACGACGGTCGAGGTGCGTGACCTGTTCTTCAACGTCCCAGCGCGTCGCAAGTTCCTCAGGGCGGTCTCGACGGAGACGGGGCACATCAACGAGCAGTTCGCGCGGGCGGCGCTGGCCTGGCCCAGTGTCGGGTTTGAACTGACCAATCGTGGACGAAAGACGCAGAACCTGCCGCCGTGCAAAGACGTTCTGGATCGAATCGTGAAGTTCTACGGTCCGGAGTTGGCGTCGGCGTTGATGCACGCCCGCCGCCGGGAGCGGGGTGTCGAGATTGAGGCCTACATCGCCCCGCCCGCCCAGTCGCGGGCAACGGCCCAATGGCAATACACCTACGTCAACGGACGGCCCATCCGCGACAAGTTCATTCAGCACGCGATCAAGGAGGCGTATCGGGGGTTGATGGAGCCGAACCGGCATGGAGTGGTCTTCCTCTTTCTGACGATTGATCCGGCGCTGGTCGATGTCAACGTACACCCGACGAAGATCGAGGTGCGATGGGCGGACTCGAACCTGATTCACTCCCAGGTGCTCAGCGCGCTGCGCGAGACCCTTCAGCGAGCCGACCTGACGCCAACCGTGCAAACCGAGCGGATGCGCGAGCCGATCGATCCCGAGCGTCAGGAGCGGATGCGCTGTGAATTGGCATCGGTCCTCAAGTCCGCCGCTCCGATTCAGCCGACCGGCGGCCACAGACCCACGAGCCCCACCGGCAGCGCGGGCGGTGCCGGATTCGAGCATCGACGCGGCCCGATGCCCACTTCGCCCGATCCGACCGAAACCTGGCGATCGCTGTACGGTGAGCCGCGAGGCGGACCGATGGACACCGAGCCCGGGACAACCGGCGCAACGTTACAGCCCCCATCGGCACCGGTATCCGGTCCGCGCGTGATCCAGATGCACAACCTCTATCTCGTGGCGGAGACGGAGGAGGGAATCGTCATCGTCGATCAACACGCCTTGCATGAGCGGGTGATCTACGAGCAACTGCGCGAGCGGCTTACGGGTGGGGCGCTCGAGTCGCAACGGCTCTTGCTCCCGGAAACATTCAACGTGACGCCGGCCCAATCGGCTGCACTCACCGCCAATGCCGAGCTGCTCGATAGGCTCGGGATCGACGTGGCGGGGTTCGGCGCAGATGCCGTGGCTGTTCATGCTTTCCCCTCGATCCTCAAGGATGTCGACGTCGTGGCGTTCATGGGCGATCTGCTCGATCGTCTGGGGCAGCAACCGGGCGGCTCATCCACCGAGGAGGTCCTTCACGATCTTCTGGACATGATGGCCTGCAAGGCGGCGGTCAAGGCGGGTGATCCGTTGTCACGGGAGGAGATCGAGGCGCTGATGCAGCAACGGCACCTGATCGAGAGATCGAGCAGTTGCCCGCACGGTCGGCCGACCATGCTCCGTCTCACCCGTGCCGACCTCGACCGGCAGTTCAAACGGACGTAGGTCCGGCGGCTTCCGCACGACTTCTTGCGCGCTTGCCCTCCTGCCCATCCGGCGGAGGCAAGTCACGTCCCGATTACGACGGAGATTCTCACGCACGCGCGGAATTGGGTTGACACCGGGGCAACCGAGATTAAGATGGTGGATGGTAAGGAGTCATCCCAATTTCACGACAGGAGGTCACAACCATGCGACGGATCGCCATTCATCTTTGTGCCTGCCTTTTGATCACCTTTATTCTGGTTGGCTGTAAGTCCGGCGAGAAGAAGGCGGACTCGAACCTGACGGGGCCCCCCGAGATGTACGCCCTGACGGGCAACCAGCCGGCGGCGGCCACGGAACCGCAGACTCCGGTGTACGACACGTATGACGCGTACACACCGCCGCCCGCCACGGAGCCGTCGTACGCGTCGTCGTATCAACCGACTTCGACCGCCGCCCGGTACCACACGGTCGCCAAGAAGGAGACGCTCTACAGCCTGGCGCGCGTGTACTACAACGATCACCGGCGGTGGAAGGAGATCTACGAGGCCAACAAGGACGCTATCGGCGACCCGAACAAGATCTACGTCGGGCAGCGCCTGGTCATTCCGTAGCCGTCGATGGCCGCATCCCAAACCGGCGGTTGTACGGCGCGCGTCCTGGGGTTAGAATCTCCCTGCACAGCATGAGGGGGATTGCATGGTGCCTTCGGCCGGTCGCGTCGCGCTTGATGATTCGGTGCAGTTCGTCAAGGGTGTTGGTCTGCGCCGCGCCGAAGCCTTTGCCCGCCTGGGCATTCACACCGTCGCTGACCTGATCGAGTACTTCCCGTTTCGTCACGAGCTTCGGCCGCGGTCTCAACCGATCGGATCGCTCGATCTGGGCACAACTGCCACGGTCGTGGGTGAGCTTCGCCGCATCCGGGCACGTGGGCCGTTCGGGCGGCAGCGCGTCAGCGCACGAATCATCGACGGGACGGGCAAGTGCAATGTCACCTGGTTCAACTCACCCTTTCTGCTCGATACGCTCCACGACCTCCAGGTTGTTCGGCTTACGGGAAAGGTCGAGTTGTACGGTGAGCTGGCTTCGTTCACGAACCCGCATCTTACGATCATCGACGAGACCGATGACGATCCACTCTCGGGCGACGCGGATCGATTGGATCCCGTCTATGCTGCATCGGCTGAGCTTCCGTCACGACAGATCGCACGCGTCATCGGGAATGTGCTGGAGGGGGTGGCCGAAGCCGTTGTGGACTTCGTGCCCGAGGCGGTCCGAAAGCGGCGAGAACTGCCGCCGCGTCGCACTGCCATCCTTCGCTATCATCGACCCGTATCATCGGAAGATGTTCCCGTTGCGCGTCGCAGGTTGGCATATGACGAGCTGTTGTTGTGCCAACTGGCTGTCCGGATCGCGCGGCGGGCACGGAAGCAAGGGCCGAAGGCAAAACCGATTACGATCTCCGAGGAGATCGACCGGCGCATTCGAGGCCGGTTTCCATTCGCACTGACCGTCGGTCAGGATCGCGCGGTACGAGAGATCGTGGCCGATCTGGCCAAACGCCAGCCGATGAACCGCCTCCTCCAGGCCGACGTCGGGGCGGGCAAGACGGCTGTGGCGGTTTATGCGGCCCTTGTTGCGATCGCCAACAGACGACAGGCGGCGCTTCTGGCTCCGACGGAGGTGCTGGCCAGTCAGCATCGCGCGAAGATCGAACGATACCTCGATGGGAGTCGTGTCCGCACGGGTTACCTCGTCGGCTCGACCGCCCGGGCGGAGCGGAGCGCGCTTCTCGGTGACCTGGCCCGCGGAGAGCTTGATCTGCTGATCGGTACGCATGCCGTGCTCGAGAAGGACGTACGATTTCACGAGCTGGGTCTTGTCATCATCGACGAGCAGCACAAGTTCGGCGTGGCACAGCGGGCGGCTCTCAAAGAGAAGGGTCTCGCGCCGCACTGCCTTGTCCTGACCGCCACGCCAATTCCGCGTACCTTGGCGATGACGGTCTTCGGCAACCTTGATGTCTCGACCATTGACGGTGTGCTGCCGAACCGTCGACCGGTCGTCACGCGCCTGATCACACCGGAGGACTCCGAGAAGGCGTGGCGATTCGTGCGATCGCGCCTGGATCAGGGGGAGCAGGCGTACATCGTCTATCCACTTGTCGAGGAATCCGAGTCGCTACCGCTCAAGGCCGCCACCATCGAGGTGGATCGCCTGTCACAATCCACGCTGGCCGGGTTCGATGTGGGCCTGCTGCACGGACGCATGAGGCCTTCCGAAAAAGCCGAGGTGATGCAGCGGTTCCGCTCGGGCGCGATTCAGGCGCTCGTTTCCACGACCGTGATCGAGGTCGGTGTGGATGTGCCCAGCGCGACGGTGATGGCGGTTCAACACGCCGAGCGTTACGGGCTCAGCCAGTTGCACCAGCTTCGCGGGCGCATCGGTCGAGGATCGAAGGAGTCCTTTTGCCTTCTCTTCGCCGAGTCTGGGGGGGCCATGTCGCCGGAGCGGTTACGAATCCTCTGTGAGACGTCCGACGGGTTCCGAATCGCGGAGGAGGACTTGCGGTTGCGCGGGCCGGGTGAGCTTTTGGGAACGCGCCAGCATGGTCTGCCGACCTTCAAGGTGGCTGACCTGATCGCGGATCTCGATCTGCTCGAGCAGGCGCGCGACGACGCAGCCACAATCCTGCGCGGGGATCACGGTCTTGCGGAATCCCAACATGCGGCCTTGAAGATGGAACTGCTCCATCGCTACGGCCAGATGATCCCGATGATCGATGTGGCGTAGGCAGGGCGGGCCAACTCGAAGAGAGATGTTGGCGACTGGACGGGCATCTGGCCAAAGCCCACATCACGGGATAGAATGGCAAAGCAGGCCAATGAAACCGGGATCGGTCCGGCGCCTGGGCGCGCCTTGACCCAGTGTACCGAGCCCAGAGGCACGACAGGTTTGCGATCGTGACCAGGGAACTTCTACCTCCTGACATACTGGATAGCTATGAAGTCGAGGAGTGGAAGCACGCGTGCGCCATCCTAAACGCCGATTATCCAAACGAGCTTGAAGATATCGTTGAGGTACTCCGCAACTTCCGTCTCCGGAGAAGCCAAATCCTTGCACCTGGTGGCGGGAAGTCTCCGCCTGCGCGAGCTCTCGACGGTGCGTTCTACGAGCGCGGATGGGAAGAGAGGTCCTTTGACACGAAGGTCGTCGTTGACGACAAGGAGATGGTATCGCCAACACACAAAGTCGATTGCTTCAAGAACTCGGTAGCCGTGGAGATCGAGTGGAGCAATAAGGACCCATTCTTCGACCGCGACCTCAACAACTTCCGTCTGCTTTTCGAGCTCCGAGCAATTTCTGTCGGTGTTATCATTACGAAATCTGACGAGCTCAGGGATATCTTTGAGGGGCTTGGCAGAAAGATCTGGAGCAAATACGGAACGAGTACGACGTGGATGGGCAAACTCTTGCCGCGCATCGAAGGCGGTGGTGGCGGCGGATGCCCGTTGCTCGTGTTCGGAATCAGGAAACAGGTCTACTTAGAGGACTAATCGCCATGCCAAGAAACGGGAAGAAAGGCGCGGATTCCGCCGGGCTCGAGCTACTCGAGCGCTACCCCGAACACTTCGGCACAATCCTTGCAGATCCACCGTGGCGTTTCACGAACCGAACCGGCAAAATGGCGCCCGAACACAAGCGCTTGTCGCGTTACTCGACGATGACCCTGGCGCAGATCATGGAGCTTCCCGTACCACAGTTGGTCTCGGGAAAAAGTCACTTGTATCTCTGGGTTCCCAATGCGCTTGTGCTCGAAGGCTTGGAGGTCATGCGTCGGTGGGGATACACCTATAAGACGAATCTTATCTGGTACAAGGTTCGCAAGGATGGAGGACCGGACGGGCGCGGGGTTGGGTTCTATTTCCGCAATGTCACGGAACTCGTGCTCTTCGGCGTTCGTGGTGCGATGCGAACGCGAGAGGCCGGACGGCGTCAGACGAACGTCGTCGTCTCCCGAAAACGAGAGCACTCACGAAAGCCGGACGAGTTATACGACATCATCGAACGGTGCAGCCCAGGGCCATTCCTTGAACTCTTCGCGAGACATCCCCGGGAAGGCTGGGCACAGTGGGGCGACGAGACGAATAGTCAAGCTACGCATCGTGCGGCGCGTTCGAAGCTCTCGCGTGGACGCAACGTAACTCGTCCGGTCCCGATGCCCCCTGTCATCCCGACGAATACGCTGGAACTGTGGGCAGCCAAGGTGCGTCGCACGGGGTCGTGAATCAGCCACAGTGCCATCATTGCGGGAACGAGCCCTTGCAGACCCCCGCACAGGTGCGCGTCGCAAAAGCCACTACCTATGCGCAATCGTCGCTTCCTTGAACACGGGCCGGAATCATGGGAATAGCCGGCTCTACGACATCGGCGGGAGGTTCGCTGAGGATCAAGCGACGGTTGCGCCTTGTGGTTTGCGTATCCGCGCTGGCGGCGGTTGTCTCGCTGGTGTTGGAGTTCGGGTTCTATGACCCACCGCTGCCCGCGGCGTTGCTGGTAGTCGTCCAACTTGCGGCTGTGGCTGCCTACGTCGGGTATCGCGCCTTCGAATGGTGGGCTGCGGCCCAGCGATGGCCAGTCTTTAAGAGCATGTGGATCGACGGGGTCGTGCTCGCGGGGGCGTGCCTGTTCCTTCTCGGGTGGGCTGAGTTCTCCCGTCATCACGCGCTGAAACTTTCGACGCTCTACGTCGCGACGATCCAAGGGGTGCTCGTCTCGCGGCTTGTGATCGAAGGTATGCGATTGAATCTACTGTTCTCCCGGACGCGTCTTCACCCGACGCGCGTGGTGGTGCTCACGTTCGTTACGCTGATCGTGCTCGGGACGATCGCCCTGTCCTTACCGAAGGCCGTGCAGCCGGAAGTGCTGGAGCGGACGGACTTCTCGATTCCGCGGCACGTGCTCAGCGCGGCGCTGACAGCCACCAGCGCAACGTGCGTCACGGGGCTGATCGTGTACGACACCGGGCAGGACCTCACGCGCTTCGGCCAGTGCGTAATCCTCGTTCTCATCCAGGCGGGCGGGCTGGGCATCATGATCTTCGGCAGCGCCTTCGCGCTGCTGGCAACGCGGCGTCTTTCGCTGAGACAATCGCTCGTGCTCCAAGACACGTTGAGCCATCGCACGGTGGGGCACATGCGCGCCATGGTCGCTTTCATCGTGATCTTCACATTCACAGCCGAGGCAATCGGCACGTTGATGCTGTACCCGATGTGGGATCCTGTCGGCCCGGCGTCGACCCGCTGGTTCCACAGCATCTTCCACGCGGTCAGCGCGTTTTGTAACGCCGGTTTCTCGCTGCAAACCGACAGCCTGATCGCCTACAACCGGTCGTGGCAGGTCTGCGGCTGCTTCGTCCCGCTGATCATCCTCGGCGGGCTCGGGTTCCCGGTGCTGCACGATCTGTGGCACGGATTGCTTGGAGCACTCGGTCGACGGCGACCCAGGGCATTCAACCCGCTCGCCGGTTCGGAATCCCGTCGACCGCGGCTGTCGCTGCACAGCAAGCTCGTGCTGATCACCTCGGCTGTGCTGATTGTCGTACCGACGCTGCTGTTTCTTGTGTTCGAGTCACTCGCACCGGCCACCGTCGAGGCGCCGGGCGGCACGAGGATGGCGGACGCGCCGTTCGGTGGGCGCCTGCTCGATTCCTTCTTCTACGCCGTCACATGTCGGACGGCCGGGTTCAACACGGTCTCGATGGATACCGGATCAATGTCACCGGCGAGTCACTTCCTCGGCGTGACCCTGATGTTCATCGGCGGCGCTCCCGCATCGACAGCCGGCGGGGTCAAGACGGTCGGGATCGCCGTTCTGGTGCTCGGCGTGTGGTCGCTACTTCGAGGGCGAGAAGACGTCGAGGTCATGGGTCGCACCATCCCGGCGGGAACCATCCAACGGGCGGGCGTCCTGGTCATCCTCATGTTCAGCGTCGTGTGTCTTGTGACACTTGCACTGTGTTTCACGGAGCAAGCCTCCTTGCGGGAGGCGCTTTTCGAGGCCGTGTCCGCTTGTGGCACGGTGGGGTTGTCGACCGGGCTTACGCCCGATTTGACCGCGCCGGGGCGGATTGTCATCATGATCGCCATGTTCGCCGGAAGGTTGGGGCCGTTGACGGTGCTGATCGCGCTGGCGGGTCGAGCGCAACCGCCACGATATACTTACCCGGAGGAGCAGGTGAGCATCGGGTAGAGCGAATTCGTGGCTTGCCCCGGATGAGCGGTGCCGTCCGACCGGTGGTATCGGAGGTTAGAACAAGTTCTATCTTGATGGTGCGTCCGAATCCCGAAGTCTCCCGGAGATTCTTCGCCATCGGACGCTACGAGACCAATGAAAGCGCTATAGCCCATGCAGAAGTTTGCCGTGATCGGATTGGGGCGGTTCGGCCGGCAGCTTGCCCGCGCACTGGCGTCGGCCGGCGCCGAGGTTATTGCCATCGACCGCGCCGCCAAGCCGGTGGAGCAGGTCCGCGACGACGTCATGCTGGCTGTCTGCCTCGACAGCACCGACGAGGAGGCGCTCAAGGCCCAGAGCGTCGATGAAGTCGACGTGGCTGTCATCGGAATGGGTGACCACTTCGAGGCGGCGGCGCTCACGGTGGCGACGTTGAAAAAGCTCGGCGTTCCGCGCGTGCTCGCGCGGGCGCAGCGCGAGATCCAGGCGAAGATTCTACGAAGCGTTGGCGCGGACGAGATTGTCTCGCCGGAGGGCGAGTCCGCCCTGCGTTGGGCGCAGCGCCTTACGATGACCAACCTCAAGAAGTTCATCGAGCTCGACGAAGGCCACAGTCTCGTCTACACCGGCGTGCCGAAACCCTTTCAGGGCAAGACGCCCAAGGAACTCGACCTGCGCAACAAGTTCGGCGTCAACCTGATCGCCATCGAGCGCGGAACGGCTGTCCAGACCGACCCGACCTCCGGCGAGGTCAGCGCGTCCGTGATCGAAGTGCCACACGCCGACACCGAAATCCTCCCCGGCGACACGCTGATCCTGATCGGCTCGAACGACAGCATCGCCCAACTGCCGCGGGAGTGACGTTACGACAAATCGCTCCCCCACCCCCAAAGAAAATGGGCCACCCGGCCGAGAAGGGACTCTCGATCCAGCAAATACTGACCACTGATAACTGACCACTGATAACTGACCACTGCCCACTGACGACTATAGATTCTTCAACCGCTGTTGCTTGTCGTGGGTCTGGAGGGCGGCGATCAGGTCATCGAGATCGCCCTGGACGATCCGGTCGAGGCTGTGGAGATCGAGGTTGATGCGGTGGTCGGACACACGGTTCTGGGGGTAATTGTAGGTTCGGATTCGCTCCGAGCGATCGCCGCTGCCGACCATACCCCGCCGCGCGCTGTCGCGCTCGGACGACGCCTGCTGCCTTTGATGATCGTAGAGTCGGGTGAGCATGATGCGGCGGGCCTTGGCCCGATTCTTGTGCTGGCTCTTCTCGTCACGCATCGAGACCGTGATACCGGTCTCCTTGTGGACCAGGCGAACCGCGGATGACACCTTGTTTACGTTCTGCCCGCCGGGCCCGCCCGCACGGGAGACGAACTCCTCGGTGTCGGTGTCCCAATTGACCTCGATGTTGATCTCCTCCGGTTCGGGCAGGACAGCCACGGTGGCGGCTGAGGTGTGGATGCGGCCCTGGGCCTCGGTCTCGGGGACCCGCTGGACGCGGTGGACGCCTCCCTCGTAGCCGAGCAGGCAAAAGACCTCCGGACCCTTGATGCTCAGGATGACCTCCTTGAGCCCGCCGAGGTCGGAGCCGTTCTGATCAAGGACCTCGACCTTCAGACCCCTCCTCTCGCAGAAGCGGAGGTACATCTCATAGAGATCGCGGGCGAAGAGGGCGGCTTCGCTTCCGCCGGTGCCGGCTCGAATCTCGAGAATGATCGAGCTGATGGCTGCGTCGGTGTCGGTTACGATGGCGCTCTTGAGTGAATCGAGCATCTCGTCGCACCGCTGCTGGAGCTCCTCAGCTTCGGCCTCGGCCAGCTCCCGCAGGTCGGCGTCCTGGGAGCGATCGTCCATGAGGACCTTTGCATCCTCGAGCTCGCCCCGGACCTTGCTAAACTTGTTGAACGGGCCTACAAGGCGGCGCAGGCGGCCCAGCTCCTTCGTGATCACGAGGCTCTTGAGCGGATTGCCCGCCACGGCCGGGTCGAGAAGCTGCTGCGTAAGCTCGCTGGACCGATCCGACAGCTCCTGCAACTTGGCGATCAGTTTTTTGTCGACTTCGCTGACCATCTTGCGTGGACCCTCGAAAGGAATGTCCAAGCCGACGGGCAGATGCGAAACCCGCCCAGCCCGCACTGCAAAGGCCTGCCTGGACCGCTACCTTGCCACGAAAAAACCACGCGTTCGGCCCGTTTGAAGGCTCGCCGCGTGGTTTCCGTATCCAGGAGGAAGCACAGCTAACTACGCTTGCTCCGGTCCTTCTTTTCAGCCTTCTTGAAGTACTCGCTGCCGAATTTCTTGTTGAACCGGCCAATGCGGCCAAGGGTGTCGATCAGCTTATCTCCGCCGCCCGTATAGAACGGATGGCAGGACGAACAGACCTCGATCTTGATCTCCTTGACCGTGCTGCGGGTTTGCCAGGTGGCGCCGCAACCACATCGGACGGTGCAGTCCATATACTCGGGATGGATCTTTGATTTCATCGCAATTCGTACCTACCTACCAATCAGTCAAAAGCAGTCGAGCCCTCTAGTTTATCCCAACCGGCGGCCGGCATCAACCAGCCTTTTCGCTCCGCCAGGGCGGTTTTTCGAGGGGCCGGTGTGCGATTCCAGGTGCGCCCCGGTGCTCCGACCCCCGCCGGATCGGTCGCCATCGATGGGGCCGGAGAGCGGAGGGCCGAACATCCCGCCGCAGGCAACGCCCCAACGCGGCGCTACGGGGAGCCCTCGTCCGGAGCGATGGGCGGGAGCTGGCCTCGGATGATCAGCTCGTTGGCCACCCATTCGTCCCTGGGGGCAAGGTGGTAGGCGACTCGGAGGTGGTACACGGCTGCACCCTCGTTCCCGTGGCGGAGCAGGAACTTGGCGAGGGCGACGTGGGCATCGGGGTTGTGGGGTTCCATGGCAGCAGCCTGGCGATAACGCAGCAGGGCGCCGCTGACGTCTCCGCGCTCTTCGAGCTCCCGGGCGAGGAAGATATGCTGCTCAGCCGAGGGGCCGACAAACTCCGCCACCCATTCGGCGTGCTCGAGGGCCTCGTCGAACTGCCCCTTTAGTTCGAGGGCGAGGTTCTTGCCGGTGATCGAGGCGCGATGACCGGGGTGAACCTCGATCGCACGATTGTAATAGTCGACGGCTGTCTCGACCTCGCGCATCGCCGCCGCCCGGTTGACCTGCTCGAACCGCTGACGGGCCAGCATGAAGGAACAAAAGCCCAGGTCATGAAGATTGTCGACATGGTTCGGCTTCTTCTTCTCGGCTTCGAGGTAGAAGTATCTCGCCGGGCCGTGATCGCCGCGCAGCGTGGCCCTTTGCCCCTCGATCCGCAGCTCACGGTAGGTGGGGGCACAGCCGGTCAGCACCCAAGCCATCGCGCCGACCACCAGCACATGCGCTGCCGGTCGGAAACTCAATCGAACGGTCTGAAACAAGTTGATTGTGATCATGGCCAAATACCTCGATAATCGCGGAAGGCCCAACGAGTTGCACGGCATCCGATTGCCCCAAGGAAACAAGCCTCCATGCCATCTCGGTTCGTGATTCTACAACACACGGTCGCCGATGGCGAGCACTGGGATTTCATGCTCGAACAGGGCGATGTGCTGCTGACCTGGCGACTCGGGCGGGAGCCGATCGACGTATCCACCCTGCCCATCGTCGCCCACCGGATCGCCGATCATCACAAGACCTTCCTCGAATTCGAGGGACGGCTCAGCCGCGACCAGGGCCACGTCCGGCGCATCGACCGGGGGCGCGCCGACATCGAGGAAATCACAGAATCGCGGATCGTGGCACGGCTCGAGGACGGGCGTCTTTCGGGCCGGGTGACGCTACGAGCCGACGGCAATGACTGGGTGCTGGAACCGGGCTGATCCCGTGTGCGGCCCGCTTTCCCACTTACTCACTCCGGTCGCCGGACCGGTGTCAAGTGGGCTGTGAGTCGCCCAGGATGTGTTGAACCTGGTCGATCACCGCGGAACGGGCGTGGGGGAGGGTACCCTTGATTCTGGCGGCTGAGGCACGGCGATGTCCGCCTCCGCCGAAGGATTGGGCCAGGGCCGCCACATCGACATCCAGGGAATCCTCGCCAAACGGTGGTTTGCTGCGGAAACTCACACCGACAAGACCTTTCTCCCGCTCGGCGAGCAGAATCGAGACGATCACGGACCCGATGCGCATCGGCTCGTTGATGATATCCTCGGTGTCGGTCGGGGACGCCCCTGCGGCTGCAAAGTCACCCAATGACAGAGTCATCACCGCCAGTCGCCCCTGGGAAAGGACTTCCAGCGATGTCAGGGCGGTTGCCAGCAGGGCGATCCGAGACGGTTGCTCGCGTTGGTAGAGATCCCGGAGGAGGTCATTTGGACGAACACCCCCCGCGACCAACTCCGCGGCGGCGGATAGCGTCCGCTCATCCGTGTTGGAGAATCGAAACCACCCGGTATCCATGGCGATGCCGGTAAAGAGGGCCTCGGCGGCTGTCCGATCGATCGTCCAACCCGTCGCGCGAGCCCAGTCGTGGAGAATCAGGCAAGTGGCGGCTGCCTGCTCGTCGACAACGTACACGTCGACCATCTCGTCGCGTGTGATGTGATGATCCACGGCGAGCTTCGGTTGGCTTGCGGAGCGAATCCAGTCGGCGATGGGGTGGACCTGGTTGAAGCTGCACGTGTCGAGCAGGATGATTCCGTCAAACCGGGCCAGATCCGACAGCGCCCTATCCCGACCAAGGATCGGCATTGCGCCGTAGCGCTCGAAAGCGGCGTAGCGCGAGGGCAAAGGGTCAAACAGGAGCGGAACCGCCTCGGCGCCGCGCGAGCGGAGCATCGCCCGCATCGCGATCAGCGAACCGAGCGCGTCGCCGTCGGGCTTGGCGTGAGAGAGCAACAACGGCTGCTTCCAGGATGCCACGAACTCGGCTGCCTGGGCGAACACACTGGGATTCAATCCTGCCACGGCGCTCACGCTTGTACGGGGGAGGAATCATGCCTGACCACATCGAGCTCACTGCGCACGGCGCGAACGTCCTCGCGAACCTGTCGGGCCAGCGCTTCCGGTGAATCGAACGTGATCTGGGATCGCAGGCGCCGCGAGAACTCGACGCTGATCGGCTGGCCGTAAAGATCGCCGTCGAAGTCGAGCAGATGAGCCTCGACACGTCGCTCACGACCGCCGAACGTCGGCGTATGGCCGATACTGATCGCGCACACGCACCGACTGTCGGTGGTGACGGCTCGACCGGAATAGACGCCGTCGGCGGGAATGAGCTGATCTTCGGTGGCGAGGTTGACGGTCGGAAACCCGATCGTGCGCCCGCGGCTGTCACCCTTGACCACTTCGCCGCTGAGTGCGTAAGGCCTGCCCAGGCAGAGCGCCGCCCGGCGCACTTTGCCTTCACTCAGGAGCTTGCGCACGAGCGAGCTCGATACGAGCAACGTCTCGCCGTTGACCCGCAACGTGATGGGCTCGAGGATGTGGACGTCGCACCCCAAGCCGGATGCAAGCTGCTTGAGCGTTTCCGACGTACCCTTTCGCCCTCGTCCGAACCCGAACGAAGGCCCTTCGACGATGTGGATCGGATGGAAGCGCTCGAAGATGACCTCCTTGACGAATCGTTCGGCATCAAGATCGAGCAAGGCCGGCTCGCTCCTGGCCACGACCACAATGTCCGCGCCCGCCTCGCGGAGGTAGTCCAGTTTCTGCCCGGGCCTCGACAGCCTGGGTGGTGCCTTACCTGGACGAACGATTGCCAGTGGATGAGGCTCGAACGTGAGCACGACTACCGGCGCGCCGGTGGCTGCTGAGAACAGGCCCGCCTGGGCCAGTAGCTGCTGGTGCGCGCGATGGACCCCGTCGAAGTTCCCAATCGTCACCACGGATCTGGGCAACGGCGGGGTAACCGCCTCTAAACCTTCGAGAACCTTCACCGGACCGATCCGATCACGTATGACACATACCACACATCCGCAATCCAAAGGATAATGCGCGGCTGTACGGATGGCAAACACGAGGTCACAGCGTGCATGGTTGTTGACAGGCGGGAAGGGCGGTGTTGTCATGGCGCCGTGCCGGATTCCACGGAGAACCATGATTTACTGTCCGTCCGGGCCGCCCTGTGCATCGACGGCGACGTATTCGACCGGCTTGGCGTTGCGCTGCGATACCTGGTGGTCGGGCTTGTCGATCAGGCTGTTCAGGCTCGGCTTATCAGCTCCGATCCCCGAATCGAGACCCTGACGCTCGGTCCGATCCAGTCGGTGATCCATCGGCCGCTGACGTGGCCGATGAGCAAGCGCCGGATGGAGGAGCTTCTCGGCGCATTGTCCCAACAACCACCGATGATCGTGCACGCGTTGTCGGCGGGCTCGTACCGAACGGCCTATTCCATCGCGGAGGCGTTCGATGCGGACCTGGTTCTCGAGGTGTCGTCGTTGGCGGACTGTGAAGGCATGATGCCCCTCGACCGGTCGCGCGTCGGGCGGTTTCACGCGATAAGCCGTCCGCTCGCCGAGGTGCTCGAGTCGCAGCTTCAGATTGATCCCGACCGCATCGACGTAATTCATCCCGGCGTGCAGGCCTCACAACGGATCACGTGCTTCTGTGAGCCCCAGCGCGTGGCGACCATCCTGTGCATGTCGCCATTCGAGAAGGGCGGCGGAGTGGACTTGCTGATCGAGGCGGTCGACCTGCTTCGCTCGCGCAAGCATGAGGTTCTGGTCTTTCTTTTGGGCACCGGGCGGCAGGAGCGAGCCCTTCGGCGGGTCGTGCGGGATCGCAAGCTTTCCTCGTGGATCACCTTCGTCCGACCCCTTGGCGATCTGACGCAGGCCATGACCGGCGCGGACATCTTCGTGCATCCGGCCGAGGACACGTTCTTCACCGTGCGGGGTCTTCAGGCCATGGGAACGGGGATGGTTGTCGTAACCTGCCCCAGCCCGGTCTGCGAACATTACCGCGACGGTGAGACGGCCGTCGTCTGTGGCGAGCCGACGGCCCAAGCGATCGCGGATGCCATCGAGGGGCTCATAACCGACAAGGACCGGGCCAAGCGCATCGCCGCCGGGGCTGTCGAGCATGTCCGGATGCACCACGCCATGAGCGCCATGGCCGAGCGGACCGCCGCCGCCTATCGCCGCCTTGCGCTGCATCGCGCGACTTTTTCGATCAAGGAGTAGTCTTCGCTTGGCCCGTTCCCCCGATCAGTTCCCAGCAGCCGCCCGATCCGTTTCGCCGCTGGCTGACGCACTGCGCGCGGCGGTCACAGGTGATGTCCGGTTCGATGCCCTTTCGCGCACACTCTACTCGACCGATGCCAGCATCTACGAGATCATCCCCGAGGGCGTCGTGCTTCCGAGAAGTGCCGCCGATGTCACCGCCATGGTCCGTGAATGCCAGAAGTATGGCACCACAATCGTCGCGCGAGGCGCCGGCACGGGTCTTACGGGCGGAGCCGTCGGACCGGGTGTTCAGCTCGACGTCTCACGATACATGAACGGAATCTCCGATGTGGATGTCGCCGGACGAACCGTCAGGGTCGAGCCCGGCGTCGTGCTCGATGAGCTCAACGCTCATCTTGCTCCGCACGGATTGCAGTTCGGACCGGACGTGGCCACGAGCAGCCGGGCGACGCTCGGAGGTATGATCGCCAACAACTCCTGCGGGGCACACTCGCTCGTCTATGGGCGGACCGTCGATCACGTCCTCGAACTGAGTGTCGTGCTGGCCGACGGCGAGGTTGCCACATTCGGGCGAGCACGCTCGCAGCCCGACCGCAACACGGAACGGAAAGCCGATCGTGCCACCGAGATTGAACGCGAGCTTGGCAGGATTCGCGACGCATGTCATGACGAGATCGAGCGGCGGTTTCCCAAGGTCCAACGCAGCAACGGCGGCTACGGGCTCGATCGACTCGGGCCTGCGGGAACTGCGGCCGACGCGATGAAGGTGCTTTGTGGGAGCGAGGGCACGCTCGGGATTGTCGTATCGGCGAAGCTCAACCTTGTACCAATCCCGCGATGTACGGGGCTGGTGGTGTTGCACTTTGACGACCCGCTCGAAGCGCTTGGAGTCACGCCGGCAGCGCTGGCCCACAATCCCGCCGCCGTCGAGCTGGTCGATCGGCTGATCATCGAAGGCGGGCTGGCCAACCCCGCCATCGCGCGCAGGTGCGATTTTCTCGAAGGCGACCCGCGGGCGCTCCTGATCGTTGAGTTCTTGGACGATGACGCCGGATCGCTTGCATCGCGTATGGATCGACTGCTCGCCGACAAGGCAACCAGGGGATCATCCTACGCAGCCGCAGTGCTCACGGAATCCGAAAAACAGGAGGACGTGTGGAATCTCCGCAAGAGCGGACTGGGATTGCTGATGTCCAAACCCGGCGACAGTCAGCCGATCGCATTCGTAGAAGACACGGCTGTCGCCCCGGCGCGCTTGCGCGAGTACATCGAGCGGTTCCAGGGAATCTTGCGGGGCGAGGGGGTCGACGCCGGCTACTACGCCCACGCGGGTGGCGGATGCATCCACGTCCGCCCGGTGCTGAATCTCAAGACGGCGGATGACGTGGAGAAAATGCGCCGCATCGCGGAAGCCGTCAGCGATCTGGTCCTCGAGTTCGGAGGAGCTGTCACCGGCGAGCACGGCGACGGGATTGCCCGGTCCCCCTGGATCGAGAAGATCTACGGATCGAGAATCACAGCCGCGTTCCAAGAGGTCAAACAGCTCTTCGACCCGGGCAACCTGCTCAACCCGCATAAGATCGTTGACGCGCTTCCGATGATCGAGCATCTGCGCTACGGTCCGGACTTTGCATCTCGGTCCGTCAAAACGCTCCTGGACTTCTCATCCTACGGCGGACTTGCCGGGCTGGCCGGGATGTGCAACGGTGTCGGACAGTGTCGGCAACGCCTCGTCGGGACGATGTGTCCTTCCTACCAGGCTACGGGCGATGAAAAACACACGACGCGGGCGCGGGCCAATGCCCTGCGCATCGCCCTGTCGAACCGGGGCCTGCTCGATGGGCTGGACGATCCGTATCTTGCGGAAGTGATGGACCTTTGCATTGCCTGCAAGGCCTGCAAGACCGAATGCCCGACCGGCGTGGACATGGCCAGGCTCCGGGCGGAGTATCTGTCGCGGCGGAACCTGACCCACGGCGTTCCGCCGGCTGCCCGGTTAGTGGCCGACATGCCGAAGACGGCGGCGTTGGCAAGTCGGTTCCCGCGCATCAGCAACTTAATCTCTCGGTCACGGCCGGTGCGTGCGTTTCTCGAGCGCCGATACGGATTCGATCGACGCATCACGCCGCCGCGCTTTGCCCATCAGACATTCCGGGCCTGGTTCCGCCGCCACCAACGCAAACGTGCGCACGCCGACGCTCCTCGCGGCATGGTGGTCTATTTCGTCGACACCTGGACGAACTACTTTGCTCCGCAGGTCGGGAAAGCGGCTGTCAAGCTGCTCGAACGCGCGGGCTTCCGGGTACACTGTCCGCAGACCTTGTGTTGCGGTCGCCCGGCCATCAGCAAGGGGCTGCTGACGGAGGCGAAGCAGCTCGCGCAGTACAACGTGCGAGTCCTCAGCCGGATCGCGGCTGCGGGCGTACCGATTCTCGGAACCGAGCCGAGCTGCATCCTGACACTCGTTGACGAATACCCACAACTGCACCCGACCCGCGCGACCGAGCGCATCGCATCACAAGCCCAGATGATCGAGAGCTTCCTGTGTCACCTTCTCGAGGAGGAACCCTCCGCGTTGAAGTTCAAGGGCGTCGAGTCACCGCTGCTCTACCATGCTCACTGTCATCAGAAGGCGATCGTCGGAGCCGACGATGCGATCTCCTTGTTGAAGCGTGTGTGGGGAGCGTCGGCTTCGCTGATCGACTGCGGTTGTTGCGGGATGGCAGGTTCGTTCGGATATGAAAAGGAACACTATGAGGTCTCGCGCATGATCGGCGAGCAGCGTCTCTTTCCCGCAATCCGCGACCGGGGCGACGCCTGCGTGGCACTGTCGGGTTTCAGTTGCCGACAGCAGATCGAGCATCACACCGATGTGCAACCGAGACACGTCGTTGAATACCTGGCCGACGCGCTCGAGTAGGCGAGCGAAATCGAGACGGACAAGTCCTCAAGGCCTGGCTGGGAATCGAATGGACTGGAATGTGCCCTAACGAGCCCCCGGAACTCGCTCGGAGCGAACTGCACAACGGCTGGTGCGTATAACGACCACCTGTAGCGGGTACGTTCCTGCCATCCCCCCTTACCAAGGGGGGAAAGAGGGGGGTCACGTGATACGCATGACCGTTAACTGCTCTGGGGTCTGGCTTGCGGTTGCATGAGTGGACGTATACCATTCCGCCCTTGCGGTCCACGTCATTGTGATGGACAAGCTGTCTGTGAGAGAGAAAGGAAATGACCATGATGAAAAGAGTTGGCACGATTGCGCTGGCGATGGCGGTGGTGGCGATGGTCGGCTGCATGCCCAAGATGACCATCGAGGAAATGAAGGCCATGGCGCCGCAGCGCCCGGCGGAACTCGACAAACTCGAGATGCTCATCGGAACATGGGAGGGAACCGGCGAGGCGACGATGTGCGTACTCGATGAACCTCTCAAGACCACCAGCAAGGGCACGGCCGAGTGGGGCTGCGACGGGTGGTGCGTCATCGAGCGCGGCGTCTTCGAGATGGGGGAACTCGGTTCGATGGAGGGCATCGGTATCTGGGCGTACGACGTCAAGTCGAAGAAGTACCTTTCCTTCTGGATGGACAGCATGGGCATGACAGGCGTTGGCACAGCCACCTACTGTGACAAGACCAAGACATGGAAGATGAAGTCGAAGGGCCGCAGTCCGTGGGGCAAGAGCTTCATGCGTGGAACCATGTCGTTCCCTGATCCCGATACGGCAGAGTGGACCATGACCGAGTGGGATGGGTCGCAGCTGTTCAAGACGATGGAGTTGAAGGGCACAAGTCACCGGAAGTAGTGAGCCGCCGGTGGAAACGGAATCTTGAAGACCGACATGCGGGCTTGCCGGTACGAGAGGGATTCTCGCACCGGCAACATCGCGGGCGCCGCTCTCAAATCGTATCGACCGTGGCCTGCCACAGCTCGTCGAGCGTGCGTTCGTCACCACATTCCGGACACCGCGTCGCTCGCAGACCTTTAAGAAGATAACCACAGTTGAGGCAGTGGGGGGCGAGATCGCTCCCCGACGCCTCGGCGCTCCGTACCTGCCACATCCCAACCGTGGCCGCCATCCACGCGCCCCAGCCAATGACGGGCAGCAGCACCAGCACGGTCCAGAGAATCCCGTCGGCGGAGTCAAGAAACACCCATTGGATGGCAATCGGAAGAGCCAGCAAACACACGGCAGCGACGATCGTATGTTTGATCACCGCGCCTGACCAAACAACCCACCGTCTCCAGATCAAGATCCAAACCAGAATCGCCACGAGGGCTGTGAGCGCGAAGCTCGCGGCGGAGGGTGACGAGCCAAATCCCACAACGTCCCCCAGAAACACGTCAATGATCCAGAAGCAGCCCACAATGATCGGAATGCTCCCGATGGATGCCACGACGCGCTTGGCTGTCGGTGTCATCGGGATTCCCCCGGCCTCGTTGTCGTCATCAGCCTTTGACATCTGCCTTTTCTCCCAGCCCCACCAGACCCAAATGGTCAACCAGACCCATACGCCGACGCCGATCTCGTGCTGCCCTAAGCGTAACATACCGTCGCTGATCTCGCTGAGGCATCCGGTGGTGTGCCACAGCGGTTGCGCGTGGATCACTTGGATGAAGGGAATGAACCCGATCAGCGCGGTCAGCCATCGCCGACCGAGCGTCCAGAGGATGATCGATCGCCAGACGATGACGGTGCCTGCCACCCACAGAATCGAGAACAGCAGACTGAACCAGCGAAGCTCATCAAACGTACCCACGCCCAGATGCGTGATGCACAGATCGGTCCCGATGAATGACAATGCCGGAACGATCGGGATGAGGGCAACGGCATGGATCAATCGGAGCGTAACCGGTCCTACCGATCTTGTGCCGTCCTCGGCCGGCCTGGTTCCGTGATCGTGCGGTGGCGTTGCCATGATGGCACTCTCCGAATCCGTGTAGCAGGCGCCGGGCGAAAAGCACCGGACAAAAGAGTCGTTTGACCGCCACACGAGAAAGAGCTTGCTCTAGAGCATTTCCCGTTTTTGTGTACCGAGCCGCGGGCTGCCGCAAGGCGGCTTTGCCGCGCCCGCGCGGATTCACGTGCGCCCGGGGGTCCCCGGCGAATGAAACGCCGGAACACAATAACGAGTCTCGCTCTAGCCAGGAGTATCCAGCCACGAGGGCGGTGGGGCAAGGGTTCAGCCGTCAACGCGAGCACCCTGCGTTACCACCCCGCGAAGCCGCCAGCGGCCCCATGTCTCATCGCTGAATGGGTCACTCAGGAGGGCGCCCTGGGTCGCGTAACGTCTCGGCGTTCGGCAAGAAGGCAAAAGGGGAGTGGGTGTCACCCGAAGATGTCACTTTTCAACTGGCTGGGTGGCCCATGTTTCCAAATGTGGGGGAGCGATGATGAGGCAGAAGCGTAGGTCGGGCTCTGCCCGACGAAACGTCTGCAACCCCGTTAGTTCGGACGGCGAACTCTACGTTGCTACCTCGACCATGAGTTCGAGTTCGACGGCGGCGCCCAGGGGCAGCTCAGCCATGCCGACGGCGGCGCGGGCGTGCTTTCCGGGGTCGCCGAAGATCTTGACGAGCAAATCGCTGGCACCATTGGCGACCTTGGCTTGATCGGTGAAGCCCGGCGCACTGTTGACAAAGACACCCAGGCGCAGGACGCGTGCGATGTTGTCGAGCCCTCCGGCAGCCCCCGCGGCTGCGGCGATGGCGTTCAAGACGGCCACGCGCGCCGCCTCGGCCGCCTGCTCGAGCGTGACGTCCGAACCGACCTTACCCGCGCAAATGAGCTTGCCGTCACGCACGGGCAACTGGCCGCTGGTCAGAACGAGGTTACCGGTGCGGGCCGCCGGCACATAACTGCCAACCGGAGCAGCCACCGTCGGCAGTTGAATAGCAAGGGCTGCGAGTTGTTCACTCGGTTTCATGGGATGACTCCGTGATGCCGGTGTTTAGGTGATCCTCAATCATCGGTGGATCGTCTTCGAAGGTGTTCACCCCATCGGAGACCGCATCGTCCGACGTTCCGTCGTGTTCATCATGTTCATCGCAAACGGCGACGTGGGCACTACCCACCGGTTGTGTAGGGTGGGCATCGCCCACCAAAACAGCCGAATCCATGGATGCCTGGTCTTCTCCGTCCGACTCGACCAGGTCCGCTTCGTGGGCTGTGGATACGGGAGATGGTGAATCCTGACCGCCAAGCGGCTCCTCCTCGATCATCCCGTAATCATCCTCATCCACCTTACCGAGCCGTGACGCATCGAGCAGGTGGATCAGGATCGGTCCGAAGAGCCGGTCCTGGCTCACGCGTATGCATCGCCGGCGGATCAGCTCGAGCATCGCAAGGAACAGGCCGATCATCTCCGCCCGCGTGCGGCCGGTGAAAACATCCTCGAACTTCTGCATCCAGCTCGTGCGTTCGAGCGAATCGACGATGTCCTCCGCGTGAAGTAACATCGGAGTGTCATCTACAGTGACCTCGTGGACCTCCTGACGCTTGCCGGTCTGCTCCAACAGGCGGTTGAAGGCGTCGAACAGGTCCCAGATCTCGATGTTGTCGAGCTCGATCTCATCGGTGTCGCGCGGTGGCAGGACGGGAAAGCGTGCGTGCTTCAGCGCCTGCTCGGCGGCGGAGGCCTCCAGCGAGCGGGCGGCATCTTTGTACTTCTTGTATTCCAGAAGCTGGCGGACCAGCTCGAGTCTCGGATCGGCGATGTCCTCGTCAGCCTCCTCCGGCGGCGCTTTCGGAAGGAGCATGCGTGATTTGATTTCCATGAGGGTCGCCGCCAGCACAAGGAAGTCCCCGGCGGCCTCGGGGTCAAGCTGCTTGAGCACGTCCACATATTCGATGTACTGCTCGGTGATTCCGGCGATGGGGATGTCGTGGATATCGACCTCTTCCCGCCGGATCAGAAACAAGAGCAGATCCAACGGGCCGTTGTACGTGTCCAGCGTGACCCGGTATTCGTTCACGGGTGCGTTCCCTTCGCGACGGCGAGACCGCACGCCTCGCGCACGTCATCCATGACTTCACATGCGACCGCGCGAGCTCTTTTGCCGCAAGTGGTCAGCAGGTCCTCGACGTAATCCGGATCGGCTGCAAGCTTCTCACGCCGCTCCCTGGCCGGACCGAGCACGCGCTCGACGACCTCGGCGAGCTTCTTCTTGGCATCACCATAGCCCATCCCGCCGCGGCGATATTCCTCCTCGAGCCTGGCCACCTCGTCCGGTTCGGCCATCAACTGGAATATTGCGAAGACGTTACAATTGTAGGGGTCCTTGGGATCCTCCAGCGGCGTGCTGTCGGTCTTGATGCTCATGATCCGCTTGCGAGTCTTTTTGGGTGTGCCGAACAGGTCAATCGCGTTGCCGTAGCTCTTGGACATCTTCTGCCCATCGACACCTGGAACGACGAGGGCATCGTTGAGTCTGGGTTCGGGGCGCTTGAGCACCTCGCGCCCGACCATGTTGTTGAAGTAACCGGCCATGTCCTGCGTCATCTCGATGTGCTGAACCTGGTCCTTTCCGACCGGGACGACGTCGCTACGGTAGATCAGGATGTCAGCCGCCATCAGGATGGGATAGCAGAAGAGGCCCATCGAGGGGGTTAAGCCCTTGGCGATCTTGTCCTTGTAGGACGTGCCCCGCTCGAGCAGGCCCTTGCCGGTCACCGTTGCCAGGACCCAGGCCAGTTCCGTCACCTCTGGAACGTCGGTCTGTCGGAAGAGGTTGCACTTGTCCGGGTCGAGACCCATCGCGAGATAATCCAGCGCCACGCCGTGCGTGTACTCCCGCAGGCGGTCGGCGTCCTGAACCGTCGTGAGGGAGTGATAGTTCGCTATGAAGAAGAAACATTCATGCTCGTGTTGAAGCTCGATATGCTGCTTCATCGCGCCGAGAAAGTTGCCCAGGTGCAACCTTCCGCTAGCCTGTATACCGGATAAAACTCGCATGGGCACGCCTCCCGGGCACGAGGGTCGCTGCTTGTCGGCGGATTGTCAAGATAAGCCCGGCGGTACGAAGGCGCCGGTACCGCGGGTGATTGCGGGCCCGTGCCGGCGGCGCATTCCGTGGATCTGCGGGTTACCGTGGAGCATTTGTCGCTTGACGGGCTCAACCGATCGTAGGATACTCACCCCGTCGCTTCCAGGTGTGTTTCCATGAACGTACCGCCTATCGAGCTGTTGGTCCTGGACGTTGACGGTGTGCTCACCGACGGGCACATCGTGAACGGGCCGGACGGAGAGGTGTGCAAGTTCTTCCATTCCCAGGACGGTTATGCGATCAAACTGTACCAGCGGTGCGGGGGCACGGTCGCCCTGGTAACGGGCCGGGACGGCGAGGTCATTCGATACCGGGCGGCTGAACTCGGGGTCGAGCAGGTCCACACGGGCGTTTCCGACAAGCTTGCCGTTTTCGAATCCGTCCTGACGGATGTCGGATGTGCACCTGCCTCGGCGGCGTACGTGGGCGACGATCTGCCCGACCTTGGTCCGATGGGGCGGTGTGGGTTTGCCGTAGCGGTGGCCAATGCCGTGCCCGCGGTGAAGCGGGTGGCGGAGTATGTCACGCGTCGCCGCGGTGGTGAGGGTGCGGTGGCTGAGGTCATTGAACTGATTCTTCGCAAGCGTAACCGCTGGAGGCGCGACGCGCTTGCATAAGGTTGACGCTGGAGAAGACGCGGACGTGTTCGCACATCACAAACGCCGGGCAGCCACGGTGGTCCGAAGCATCGTTGTGGCTTTGGGCACCCTGGCGATCGTGCTGGTCTGTTTCTGGATGTACCAGGCCGCTCAGCCCGATTCAGGGCCAACCGCGACGGCGCACGGACCACAACCCACGTCATCCGACCCTCCGGACGTGGAAGCGTCGGAGGCAGTCGGGGGTGCTGACGGATCGCCCCACGGCGTGCCGATCGAGGGCGGTGCGCTGCTTGGTCCGGGCAAGCGGGTCACGCTCTCTATCTACGGTGCGAAGGGCCGGGGGGGGTCCCGTGGGGAGATTTCGTGCGCGGATTGGACGCCGCTGGCGGGGTCGCCCGACGAAGTGCTCCTCGTCAAGCCCGAGATTCGGATTCGAACGAACAACGGTCATGCGATCCGTGCGACGGCGGACGAGGCTCTGCTCGAGGCGGATCGCCGCGGCGCCGGAAGTGTTGACATCAAGCGCGGGCAACTGCGGAACAACGTGGTTGTCGAGATCGACCGCCTCACGAAGAAGGAACGAGCGCAACTACCCGAGGAGCTGCGTGACAGGATCGATCCGTCTCAGATCGTGCGGATTGAGACCGACGAGATTCTCTTTGACCGGGAGTATTCCAAGGTAATCCTTCCGGGGCCGGTGCGGCTTGACGCCTGCGATGCGAAGGTTCGTGCGGCGGACGTCGAAATACGCTTCAACGAGGTTGCCGGCCGTGTGGAATACTGCCGCTTCAACACGGGTGGCGAGTTCGAGCTGTATCAGGCGGATCCCGCCCTTGACATTACGATTCCCGGTATGTCGACGGAGCGGAAGCAGCAACCGGTTACCGAGTGGATCCGCTCCACGCTCGAGACGATGCTCGCGGCACGACAAGCCCCCAAGGAACCCGGTGAACCCGTCGTCGCCGAGTCCGGCGTCCCCGTCACCGTGGATGGCGTTCCGGTCTTCCGCGGCGACGACGGGAGCGGTGTCGCGGAGGAGCCCGGCCGCCCGATCAAGTACCACGCTCGCTTCCAGGGCGATGTCGATGCCCGACAGTTCGCCGGACAGGATCAGGAATCTCGACTTCAGGCGGATCGGCTCGAGATTCTGCGTGATTTCGGTAACCGTGACCGTCGGCGTATGCGAGCGGCGGCGGCGGGCGCGTCGGAGGATCCGTCAAGTACTCCGGCGGATCATCGCGTCGTGGTCACGTGGACGACCAGGCTTGTGATGGAAGCCGTATCGCCGGAGGACCAGCGGAACATCGCCGGTGTTCGCTCCAACGTCACGGCCTTTGGAAGCCCGGTGCATCTGTCGAATCCGGAAGTTGATGTGACGTGCGGGCGCCTCGCCTTCCGGGCCGACGAATCCGCGGTTGATCTGTACGGTACGGAGTCTGACCCGGCTGTCGTGCGCATGGCGGACCAGGGTCTGCTCGCCGGCGTCGAGGTGCATACGAAGCAAACGGAGGACACCTTCCACATCCAGGCAACCGGCCCCGGCGTGCTTGTCCGACGGCAAGCGGCAGCCGATCAGGAAGCGCCGGCCCGGGTCGACCTTGCCAAGCTGTCTGACTCGGCGATCAGGTTCGGTCGGTCGCTCGATGTGCGCGGGCGGATCGTGAACAGGACGAAGATCGGGCTCGCGCAGGGGATTTCCAGGCACGCCGTTCGGCTTATTGACATAGCCAGGTTCGAGGGTCAAGCCGGGATGCGCGAGGGTGAGACGCTCCTCGAGGCGGACGTCCTCACATTGACCTTTGGCTCCGATGCGAAGGGTGACTTCGAGCAGACGGTCCGGCGCGTCGAGGGGCGCGGCGACGTGCTGATGATCCAAGGCGCCGATCGTCTGACCTGCCAAGAGATGGACCTGGATCTGACCACGGACGAGGACGGCAAGCCTACCCCGGCCCTGGCGATTACCAGAGGCGACGTCTCGGCGGTGCAGGGCGATCGAAGCATCCGGGCCCGCGACGAGCTGATTGTCGATTTCGATTTGATCACGCGTCCCGCACGGCCCTTTGACGCGGCCAAGGAGTATCAGACCGCTGTGGCGGCGGGACTGGATGCGACGCACATCGACTGGGAGGCACGCCGCCGTGAGCATGAGGCGAAATCGATGCGGGAGCCGGCAGTCACGCGGTTGCGAGCGCGCGGTGAGGTGCGCATCATCGATCCGGCGCAGTCGCTCGATCTGGTTTCCAAGAAGGTTGACTGTGCGGTGGCGGACGGCCGGAGAATCAGCCGGGCCCTGGTCAGCGGTCTTGAGAACCAACCCGCCTCGGTCCGGCTCGATACGTTCACGATGACCGGGAGGGAGATCAGGCTCGACGTCGAGAATGAGAGAGTGGACGTACCGGGTGACGGGCGCATGACATTCCTCTCGATGAAGGACCTGGACGGAGGGAAGGTCGATAACCCCATATCGGTGTCGGTCACCTGGGAACGCTGGATGAAGTACCGGGGGGAACGGAACGAGGCCGTTTTCTCGGGCAACGTCCACGCCAGCAGCGAGACGGCGACAACGTTTGACTGCATGGAACTCCGCGTGGAGTTTCAGGATGTTGAGCCTGAATCGCGGGAGGATCAGCCCGTCGTCGATTCGTGGATCTTCCAGGACATGCTTGACCGATTGGCCGAGGGCGAGGCGGAAGAAGGCCCGACAATCGCCGGTGAGAGTTTCTCGAAGCAACCGGCGTACATTCTCGCCACGGGAAAGGCCGTAGCGCTGACGTCACGGTTTGATCGGCTGTCGGGGAAGCTGAAAAGTCGCGCGCGAATCGCCGGACCGAAGCTGTCGGTGGACCTTCGGCCGGACGTTTCCAAGATGCTGATCGAGGGTGAGGGCAGCTTGATGCTCGAGGATTTTCATGCCCGCGCTGATACGGACCGTGGTCCGGAATCCACTCGCGGCGACGGGGGCCTGTTCAAGATCGACCAGGACGCCGGTCCGTCAAAGACGTTGATCACCTGGAAGGACCTCATGTGGTACGACTTCGCCGACGACCAGGCGCGCTTCGAGGGCCAGGTCAAGCTGAAACACTTGAGTGGCGCGGAGCTCGAGCGCCGATTCGACCGGGACACAACGGGCACGGAACGCGCAAACCCGGGGCGTGCCACGTTCCTTTCGTCTGACGTGCTGATCATTGACTTTCTCCGGCGGTCCGAGCGGACAGGACCCGATGCAGGACGGCGCGAGGGCGGACTCAGCGCTGAGCGGATCAGAAGGTTCGCCGCACACGGTAACGTCGAGTTGCAGGACTCGAGCGAGGATCTGTGGCTTAGTGCTTTGCGCGTCGTCTATGAGCGCGATCGCAACCTCCTGGCGATCCACGGCTCGAAGCGCCGACCCGCGCGCGTTTTCACTCCAAACCGCGGCGAAGTCCGCGCAGAGGAGATCTTCTACAACACATCAAGTGGTACGCTCGAGGCATCCGGCCTGATCGGTCGGGGGCGATGAGTTGTCGGCTGAAGTGTTGCGCTGATGCCGGCTTCTCGCGCAAACGCCACAGAATCAGAGAATCCCTCGATTTTTGATTTGCCTCACGCCATGTGGGGGGAATAATCGGTTGATAGCCATTGGGTTATCGGCGACACGCGCGAATCGGGGGACTCGGCCCAATTGACGGATTACGTCGTGGCTGAGTTTGATTTGGCGCGTCGCATGGGTTTTTGGCCAGTTCACAAGATAAAGGCCCCATCTCATAAGAACGTGCGAGCGACGTGACGGTCTCGTTGCGCCCCCGGTATGTGCGGTGACCTGGGTTGAGACCGAGCGTCGTTGCAGACAACGCCGGTTAAGTCTGGCGATCGGTAGTCTGATCGGCACGTCGGGGAGACGGTCGCTCCGACCACCCGGGATGTCCGGGCGTGGTTAACGGTCGAGTATAAGGGACACGATCTTACGCGCACGGACGTCTGGCTTTTGCACGCTCTCAGCGGGTGGTGCTGGAAGCGGGTGCTTTCCTGTTGGGGATGGGGGAGGCGGCGCTTGGGCGGCGACATTCGTGCAGCCGTCCAAGCGCCTGTAGTGCAGCACGTCACGTCGCGACGTCACATCACGCGAGCAACCGACCCTTCATCCCGCCGCCCATGGCGAGACCGCCCATCGAGACCAATGCATCATTGAGCCCGGGTGCGGAGCCGACGGATCGGCGCTTGGATCCTCCGAGCCCTCTCCGCCGGATGTCACCCCGAAATGCTGAGCGGCTCAGATCGCTTGTCGGCAATTGATGACCCAACCGGGCAACGAACCGCCTGGATCGCGCGTCACGCCGAGCACCCGCAGCCACCGCAAAGGCGACGTCAATCGGGCCACGTGCGTCGCCCGCTCCCCTCTCCCGACGTCCCATTTGACCGGCGAACGGACGCCCCACGCGCCTGGCACGGGAGTTGCCGTGTTTTGGACGGCGGCTGGGAATTCCGCTAGGATGCCGCCCCCTTGGGCTCTGCCGCGCGGAGAGCCTGCGTTGGCCCACAGCGAAAGGAGATTGATGCCTTGAGAATACTGATCCTCGTTAAGCAGGTACCCGACTCGAACGCAACCATGAAGGTGCTGCCGGACGGGAGCGGCATCGACCCCCAGGGTCTCAAATACGTCCCCGACCCCTTCGACGAGTTCGGTATTGAATTGGGACTGCAACTTCGTGAGAAGCGGCAGGACGTGACCGAAGTCGTGGCGCTCACGCTCGGACCGGACAAAGCTTCCGAAGCCCTCCGCATCGCACTGGCAATGGGGGCGGACAGCGGCATCCACCTTAATGACCCCAAGTTCGAGTCGATGAACGAGCTTTTTGCCGCCTACGTGATGGCGGAGGCCGTCAAGAGGGATGAGCAGGGCTTCGACCTGATCCTGTGCGGCAAGTTCACGATCGACCTGGATGCCGGCGCTGTCGGCCCGGCGATGGCCGAGTTTCTGGATCTGCCGCACGTTGGCGCCGTGGCCGCGCTCGAGGTCTCGGACGATGGCAAGAGCTTTACAGCCCGGCGGCGGATCGAGGGCGCGGAGGAGGTCGTCGCGTGTGCTCTGCCGGCGGTGCTCACGATTGAAAAGGGCGTGGTTGACCCGCGGTATCCGTCGCTTCCCAACCTGATGAAGGCAAAGAGGAAGCCGGTCAAGGTTCTGACGTCGGCGGACATTCCGGGTGAGGACGCCTCGGAAGCGGGCCTGACCTTCGAGTCCCTCGCTCCGCCGCCACCCAAACCCGAGTGCAAGTTTGTCGAGGGTGAGCCGGACGCGATGGCCAAGGAGCTTGTCAAGCTTCTGCGTGAGGAGGCGAAGGTTATTTAGCCATGAGAAACAACATACTGGTTTTCATCGAACAGCGTGACGGAAAGATTCTCCCCGCTTCGTTTCAGCATCTCGCCTTGGCGAACGAGCTTGCGGGTTCGACGGGTGGGCAGGCGGAAGCCTGTGTGGTCGGCGCCGATGTGAACGGGTTGACGGATGCGATCGCGGCACAAGGCGCGAAGAAGATTTACACCGTCGAGGATGCCGAACTCGGCATGTATCGACCCATGCCCTATGCGACGGCGGTCGCGGCGATCATCGACAAGGCCGATCCGAAGACCGTGATCTTCCCGACGTCGGCCCTGGGACGCGATCTCGCTTCCCGCACGGCGGCGCGGAAGCGCGGCGCGATGGCCATCGACTGCACCGAGGTCTCACTCGATGGCGATGACCTGATCATTGCCAAACCGATGTATGCCGGCAAGTTCAGCGGCACGTTCCGCCTGTCGAAAGAGCGGCTTCAGATCGTGACGGTTCGATCCAATGCGTACGCCGCATCCGAGCCTCTGTCGGGCGCGACAGCCGAGGTCCAGGCCGTCCCCGTGACACTTGGCGACGGCGACAAGCGGTTGAAGATCAACGAGATCGTCTCCACGACTTCGGGCATCAAGGACGTGACCGAGGCGGACGTCATCGTCTCCGGCGGTCGACCGCTGAAATCGGAGGACAACTTCAAGATTCTCTACGAGCTTGCGGAGCTTTTTGACGCCGCGGTCGGCGCGTCGCGTGCGGCGTGCGATGCGGGCTATCAACCGCACTCGAGGCAGGTCGGTCTGACCGGTAAGGTAGTCACGCCGGTGCTCTACATTGCCTGTGGGATTGACGGCGCGATTCAACACCTGGCTGGGATGCGCGGCAGCAAGGTCATCGTGGCGGTCAATACCAAGAAGGAAGCGCCGATCTTCAAGGTTGCAACCTATGGTTGCGTGGCGGACCTGTTCACGATGGTTCCGCTGATCGCGGATGAGGTCCGGCGCCTGAAGGGCTAGAGCAGTTAACGGTCATGCGTATGGCGCGACCCCCCTCTTTCCCCCCTTACCAAGGGGGGGAGGGAGGGGGGTTCGTGCAGATGGAGAAGAACCTCCCCCAACCCCTCCTTGTCAAGGAGGGAAGCAAGAAACAACATCGCGCGTGACAACGACACCCGGTCCGTTCGAGTAATCAGGGAAAGGAAACTTCCGCCATGAGTCCGTGGTTGATGGCTTTGTCGCTCATCGTCGGGTGGGGCATCTTCGCCTATTCCGCCTGGAGGCGCTGGAACCTGATGATGGTCGGAGCGGCTGAGGACCGTTCGGACCAGCCCGAAACGCGTCTTCGGGAAGTGTTGACGTACGCCTTCGGTCAGTTGCGCATGCCACGGTATCCGTTGGCCGGCGTGGCGCACATGCTGATCTTCTTCGGTTTTCTCGTGCTGCTTCTGCGGTCGCTGATGCTCTGGGGTCGTGGATTCGACGAGTCGTTCTGCCTCTGGGTCCTCGGGACCGACGGTGTGCTCGGGCAGGTGTATGCATTCCTCAAAGACATCTTCGTTGTATTGGTGTTCCTTGGTGCACTGGTCTTCATCTACTACCGCATGGTCACCAAGCCGAAGCGAATCACGCTGAGCACCGAGGGATTGATCATCATCTGGATCATCGCGGTGATGATGCTCGCGGACGTCGTGTACGACGGCGCGCTGATGGCCCAGGAAGCGGACGGGGCGGTTGCCTTTGTCGCATACGAACCGGTCGCCTCGACTGTGGGCATGGTTATGGATGGGCTGCCGGGCGCGGGATTGACGTTCTTCAAGCATCTTGGCTTCTGGATGCACTCGCTGCTCGTTCTGATTTTCCTGAACCTGCTTCCCTACTCGAAGCACTTCCACGTCATCACGGCGATCCCCAACGTGTATTTGAAGGATCTCGATCCGCCGGGGCGACTGCCGCCGCTTGTGGACATCGACGGCATGCTCGAGCGTGAGGAGACGCTGGGAATCAAACGGATCGATCAGTTCAGTTGGAAGGCGATCCTGGACTTCTACACGTGTACCGAGTGCGGCCGATGCACCGATCAGTGCCCGGCCAACAGCACGGGTAAGAAGCTATCACCCAAACACTTCACAACGGGTCTTCGGGATTTCCTCTATGAGCACGAGACGGCGCTTGTGGCTGCAAGTCGCAACGGGGCCGAGACGACCACCGAGGGTAACACGCCTGAACATCACAAGGACCTCGTCAATGGTGTGATTGATCCGGAAATGCTGTGGGCCTGCACGACCTGCCGCGCCTGCGAGCAGGAATGCCCGGTCTTTATCAGTCATGTCGACAAAATCGTCGGGATGCGCCGCTACCTCGTGCAGGAGCGGGCCGAGTTTCCCGACGAGCTTCAGACCGCGTTTCGGTGTCTGGAGTCCTGTGCGAACCCGTGGGGCTTCCCGGCTGAGGATCGTGAGAAGTGGGCGAAGGGTCTGGGTGTCAGGACCTTGGCGGAGCATCCGGATGCGGAATACATCTTCTGGGTCGGTTGCGCGCCGGCGTTTGACGAGCGTGCCAAGAGTGTGACACGCGCTACGGCGAAACTCCTGCTGCAGGCAGGTGTGGATTTCGCCATGCTGGGCAACGAGGAGCAGTGCACGGGTGACCCGGCTCGTAGGGCGGGAAATGAGTACCTGTTCCAGATGCTGGCGCAGGCCAACATCGAGGTGCTCAACAACTACGGCGCGGGCGGAAAGAAGATCATCTGCACCTGCCCACACTGTTACAACACGCTGCAACATGAGTACCGCGACTTTGGCGGCAACTACAAAGTCGTTCATCACACCGAGCTTCTTGCGGACCTGATTCGCGAGGGCAGGATCAAACCAACCAAGCGCGTGGACAGGCGGGTTGTCTACCACGACTCCTGCTACCTCGGCCGGTACAACGAGATCTACGACGCCCCGCGCGAGGCGCTGAGGAGCATCCCCGGCGTATCGCTGGTCGAGCCTAAGCAGACTCGGGATCGGGGCATGTGCTGCGGCGCGGGGGGCGCTCAGATGTTCAAGGAGGAGGAGGCCGGCGATGCACGGGTCAACGTCAGGCGCGCCGAGCAGCTCCTCGACACGCACGCCGATACGATCAGTAGCGCTTGCCCGTTCTGCATGAGGATGCTGATCGACGGGTTGGCTGACCTGGAGCACGAGGACATGCCGCAGCTCGACGTGGCTGAGATACTGCTCGAATCGGCGGAGACCGGCGCCGATCAGACCCCGGACGAATAAACGTCGCGCACGCGCCACCCAAGTTCTGTCTTCGTGCAGCGGTTTTGCGCTCACGAATCACGCTTCGGGGGGTGAGGATCCGCGCGGACTTGAAGTCCGCGGCTCGCCACACAGAAACGAAACGGCTCTAGAGCCGCTTCAAAGGTTGTTCCGCTTCCTTCCCCCCTTGCCAAGGGGGGATCGAGGGGGGTACATACGGACGGGGAAGGACCTCCCCCAACCCCTCCTTGTCAAGGAGGGGAGGAAGAAACACCATTCCCTTTCCGGAATCTGTTCTAGAACTGTCCCCAGAGCCACTGGTTTGTCACCTCGTGGTGGAACATGACCTCCTCGCGCTTGACGCGCGTGCCAAGTTCCTTGGGGCAGCGATCGGCTGATCGCTGCTTCAGCTCGACGTACTTGGCGTGCGACTCCTCGCCGAGGATGTCGGCCGCCGGGCGGCTTTGCTCGAACAAACGGATCGCATCATGGATGTTGCCGGGAAGAACCCCGGGTTCCTCCGAATGACCCGCGCCATCGGGCCGGCTTGGCAACGGTCCCTCCATACCGGTTCGAAGCAGTGCGTACAGGGCCAGGTAGGGATTGGCATCGGGTGAGACCGATCGAAACTCGATCCGCGCGGTCCGCTCATCACCGAGCGGAATCCGAATCATGGCCGCCCGGTTCGTGGCTGACGCGATAATCTGATTGGGCGCCTCGAAGTTCGGGTCCAACCGGCGATAGGCGTTGACACTCGAGTTCAGCGCCAGGCAGATGTCCGACGCGCCGGCCAAGAGCCGATGGATACAAGTCCAGGCGAACTCCGACAGCCCGTGCTCACCGTTCCTGTCATAGAAGAGGTTCTTGCCGTCCTGGTGGAGCGACATGTTGCAGTGCATTCCGTTGCCGTTGACGTTGGCCACCGGCTTGGGCAGGAAGGAGGCGGTCCAGCCCAGCCCCCGCGCGATCTGGCGGCAGGTGAGCTTGTACAACTGAATCTGATCCGCGGCGATCAAGGCCTCGGTGTGCCCGAAGTTCATCTCGAACTGTGACGGGGCGACCTCGGGATGGTCCTTCTCATTGGATAACCCCAAGGCGCGCTGCGTCTCGGCTGCCCTGTCCATGAACCGACGAAGCGGGTCTTGCGGAAGCGAGTGATAGTAACCGCCGGTCGAGATGAACTCGAAACAACCCGTCTCATAGTAGGCCCGTTCGGCGTCAGTGTTCTTGAACAGGAAGCCCTCGATTTCCGGCGCGACGTGGAAGATCATGCCTTTGTTCTTGTGGATTTTATCCGTGTAGAGGCGAAGCCGGGATCGGAAGTCCGACGGGTAGGGCGAACCGTCCTGTGATTGGACCTCACCGAAGACGATCACCTTGCCCGGTCCGAAGACATCGCTGGGCAGCCAGTAAAACGCCGGCCAATCGACACGAAGCTTCAGGTCGGATTGGCTGATCGCGGCGAACCCCCGGATCGACGAGCCGTCGAACGTCAGGTTTTCGGCGGAGTCCAGGAGAAACTTCTTGTCGTAGTCGAGCATGTGGAAGCGACCTTCGAGGTCGGAAAAGCAGACGGTCACGGCCTTGATGCGCTTCTCGTCGGTGAGGTACTGACGGCGCTGCTCCTGGACGACGCCGGGGTCGACGCGCTCGATGCGCTGATGTTTGGCTTCGAGGTTCATCTCCTCCAGCTTGTCGTAGGGAATCTCCAGGAAGTTGCGCAGCGGGGTTCGTTCGACCTTCTCGTCCATATGAAACCGATCCTTCCCTAGTCTTCGGCCGATTCCCTGAAGCAGATTCCGAAATCGCGCAGGGGAATCCCCCTTTCATCCCCCCCGGCCAAGGGGGAAAAGAGGGGTCGATCGGTACACCGGAAGAGTGCTTTGGCGGCCGACCTTAACCTTGCTCGTGCTTGTGATAGGACAGTACGGGCGTTTCGTCAACCGGTCCGCCCGTCCACTCCCGCGCGCGGCGCTGGTTGTCAAACTGGTGTGCTCGCCGCATTCGTGTTTTCGTTGACAGGTGGGTGGGGCGGTGCTAACGTGCCGTGACTGTGATGCGGTAGGAAAGTTGGGGCCGAGAGGCGGCCCCATTTTTCTGCCTCCACGGTGCGGGCAGTCGACCGGGAACCTGTGGAGATGCGTTCGTGAACTCGGCCAGCCAGCGGCATGCCTGTGTTTTCGGCCTCGCTTGGGGTGACGAGGGCAAGGGGAAGATTGTCGATCTGGCCTGTCCTGCCTTCGATCTGGTGGTCCGGTTCAACGGAGGGGCCAACGCCGGGCACACGATTCGTGTCGGGAACGATACGTTCGCCCTGCACCTCCTTCCGACCGGGTTGCTGCACGAGAATGTTACCGGTGTGATCGGCCCCGGCGTTGTCGTCGATCCGGGTATCCTCCTCGATGAGATCGACGGGTTGCGGCGCCGTGGGATCGACGTGCTCGGTCGGTTAAGAATCAGCGATCGCGCGCATCTGGTCCTGCCCTACCACAAGATCGAAGATCAGCTCACCGACCGCCCAACCGATGGGACGGCCCGTATCGGGACGACCGTTCGCGGGATCGGCCCTTGCTATGCCGACAAAATGCAGCGCACGACGGCTTTGCGCGTTGTGGACCTGATGTTGGATGACCTGCCCGATCGCGTGCGGCGAATCGTCGCGCAGCGCAAGGCGGTTTTCAAGGCCGCCTACGGCGATGACGGCGGGTTGGACGTGGACGCCGTGTTGAGCGACCTTACTACGGCGAAGGAGCGCCTTGGACCCTGCGTCTGTGACACGACCGATTACCTTCACGGTAAAATGGACGCGGGTAAATCGATCCTGTTCGAGGGGGCGAACGGTATCCTGCTCGATGTGGATCACGGGACGTATCCGTTCGTGACGTCGAGCAGCACCGGCCCGCACGGCATCGGTCCGGGTGCGGGCGTCCCACCCTGGCGCGTGACGCACCTGATCGGTGTGACCAAGGCGTACGCAACGCGCGTCGGGTCCGGACCGTTTGTCAGTGAGCTGCACGACAAGGTCGGCAGCTGCATCCGCGAGCAGGGACAGGAGTATGGCACCACGACCGGGCGACCGCGCCGCTGCGGCTGGTTCGATGCCGTCAACTGCAAGTACGCTGTCAGATTGAGCGGGGTGACCGACATCGCACTGATGCACTTGGACACGCTGGCGGGGTTTGATCAGGTCGGTATCTGTGTTGCCTATCGAGTGGATCATAAGACGTTGACATTGCCGTCCGCCGATGCAAGCGTCTTGGACCGGGCGGAACCGGTCATCGAGATGTTGCCCGGTTGGCGGGAGGACTTGCGATCGGTTCGGCGGTTTGACGATCTGCCGCAGACGGCCCGCGCTTACGTCGAGCGGATCGAGGCGTTGGCCCAGGTGCCGGTCTCGCTGGTCGGGGTCGGGCCTGATCGCTCGCAAACACTCGTACGGGGACCGCTGGCGGAGTTTATCAAGGTACCGGAACCCTCGACTGCCCGATCTTCAACATGAAAGAGACTTCGCTTGACCCGCAGGAAGCGCTCGGTTTGCCTCGTGAGCGGCTTCCGCAACATATCGCCATCATCATGGACGGCAACGGCCGGTGGGCGAAGAAGCGCGACTGGCCCCGTATTCGCGGCCATGAGCGCGGCGCGAAGACCGTCCAAAGCATCGTGACCCATTGTGCCCGGCTGGGGATCGAGGCGCTGACCCTGTACAGCTTCAGCACGGAGAACTGGAGACGGCCGCAGGATGAGGTCGACTTCCTCATGGATCTCTACGTCCGCTACCTGATCGCCGAGCGCGATACGATCATGGACAACAACGTGCGGTTCATGCACGTAGGGCAACGGGAGGGCCTGCCCGAAGCCGTGCTCGAGGAGATGGACAGGACCATCGAGATGAGCCGGCAGCATACCGGTCTCAAGCTCTGCCTCGCGCTGAACTACGGCTCGCGCGATGAGATTGTCGAGGCGGTTCGCACGATCGCGAAGCGCGTGCAGGAGCGCAAGCTCGACCCGGCTGACGTGGATGAGCGAACGATCTCGGACGCCCTTTTCACAGCCGGGTTGCCCGATCCGGACCTGCTCATCCGCACGGCCGGTGAGCGCCGAGTCAGCAACTTCCTTCTGTGGCAGATCAGCTACGCCGAGATTCATGTCTCGGAGCAGCTCTGGCCCGATTTCACGCCCGAGGACCTCAACGAAGCCATCCGCGACTTCGCCGGACGCGAACGCCGCTTTGGCGGTGTGTCCCAGCCGGTTCAACCGTCGGTGGAAGCGTAAACCCGTCACCACGGCCCGTGTGGCGGTGAGGCGGAGCGCGTTTCCTATCTTCAAGGAAGATGTGCTTGTTGAGCGCTGCGGTCTTCGTCCCGGAGGGACGATGCGAGAGTCACGTGGTGGGCATTGCCCACCCTACGCATTTCAATCGTTCCTCCGGGACTGATCACGTGGGCAAGGTGCGGATTCCCAGCGATGAATCGCTATAGCGCTTTCAGTGGTCTCGTAGCATCCGCCGGCGAAGAATTGCCGGGGAAACTTCGGGATTCGGACGCCACATCAAAACAGAACTTGTTCTAACCAAGGTGTACCGCTGATGTCTTTCTGAATGATAGGAAAGTCGATCGAATGACGCCGCGGGCCCGTCCCGGAGGGACGATGCGAGAGTAGCCCAGCGATTTATCGCTGGGTCAGTGGGGCTCAAACGGATGGTAGAGTCCCGTAGGGACGATTGAGAGTCACGTGGGGGGGCACTGCCCACCCTACGCGTTTCAATCGTCCTTCCAGGACTGGTTACGTGGGCGAGGTACGGATTCCCAGCTTGTTCTAACAAGGAGCATGACGATGAAGCGATTCGTATTGAGCTTGGTGATGATCGGGATAATCGGGATGGGGTCGGGGTGCATCGTGGCCACCTCATTCAAGGACAACCGGCTGTGCGGGGGTCGCGACGTGGTCGCCGTCAACGGCGAGCTCTACGTGGTGGACAAATACGAGGGCAAGGTGATGAAGGTGAACCTCGAGGACGCCGGCCCATTCGAACCGGTACCCGAGGATGATTAACCCATAGTAGCCCGTTGAAGAATGTAGCGTCGCCCCTTGTGGGCGACGAGCAATCGCACTGGGCGCCACCCACAAGGGGTGGCGCTACCCGAAGCGATCCGACACGATATCTTCAACAGGCTGATAGGGGGTAGCGTGCGCCATGATGGGTGGCCCACCTCAGTAGCGAAGCGGTGAGGTGGGGAAACGCCTATCTTCAAGGTTCTCCTCCGAATTAGTTACTGGCTCAACGGGGCCAACGAGTCCAGAAGGGCTCGGAATCGCCCGATTACGCCTGTTTTCGCGAAGCTCGGGCCTCGGTGAGCCCGTCCGCAGGCCTTGACGGACCTGCTCGCTAAGTCGTTGTGCTGCCTGGACCTGCCAATCAACGGATCTCCAGTAACTTTTTGGGAGGAGAACCAAGAGAAAAGCGGGCTAGTCGGTCGTCAGCGCCGCGTAGAATGCCTGATAATCAATCCAATCGACGTGACCGTCCTCGTCGAAATTGCCGCAGGCGCAACCATCATCCAGCGCGGCCGTCGACCCGGTGAAGCAGTTCTGGAAGCGAGCGAAGTCAGCCATGTCGACCAGACCGTCGTCATCGAAATCGGCAAACGACCGACAGGCGCAGAGGGTTCCGCACAGGTCCTCAGCCGCCCACACGCACGCACCGTCCCAACCCCCGTCGACACTGCAGCAGAGCGGATCGTAGTGGCAGACGAGTTCACAGCACTCCAGGTCATCACATCCTGATGTGCCGTTGGCCTGACAACAGAGCCCGCCGTCTCCCGGACACAAGGACACCGGACAATTGCAAACGTCCTCCGCTATACCGGCACAGGTGTAGTCCCACTCCTCGGAGCAGCACAAGTCGTCCTGAGCGCAGACCATGCTACAGCAGAACGCATCCTCGCATCCGGGTGAGAAGTTGGCTGAGAAGCAGTCGCCATCCCCGGGGCACCCCGGATAGGGATCCCCGCACAGCCCCCCGCACAAAGACTGCGCCACCTGCGCGCAATCGGCTGTCCAAGCGGTGTCACAACAATCGCGGTCCTGCTCGCACACGACCACGCAGCAGCAACCGTTCTGACACCCCGGAGTGCCGTTGGCAGTGCAGCAGTCTCCACCCTCGCCCGGGCAAACGGGCGGTGGCAGACACAGATCACCGCACAGCGCGCCGGCGTGTTCGGCACATTGGGCGTCCCACGCATCGTCACAACAGAACGAGTCGTAATCGCAGACATACTCGCAGCACCATTCAGGAGCGCAACCGGGCGTACCATTGGCCGCGCAACAGTCGCCGCCCTCTCCCGGGCAGGCACTTTCTTCACAAGCGCTCGGGTCGCAGTAGATGATCGCCCAAGCTGCGCACACGTCGTCCCACTCCACGTTGCAGCACCAGTCGTCCTCAGCACAGACAATGCTACAGCAGGCGAAGTCGTCGCATCCCGGCGTCTCGTTGGGCAGGCAGCAGTTTCCGGACGCATCCTGGCAGGACCACGCAAGGGCCTGATCGCGTGCGAGGACGTCGCCTGAAACCTGAGCCTGCAGCCCGACCGCACCGGGCTGAGGCGACGGCGCCGGCTCCAACGTCGTCGAGGCGATCGTGCCCACCGAACAGACCGCCCCCGCAAGGATCGTGACAAGCAAGGCTCGATTGGTCATGGCTACTCTCTCCCTCTCCGCCCCGGCCGGCGTCCGCCGATTCCCGTCGAATTGACCCTTTATTTATAGCACCCGGAAGGACGATAGCACAAGGGGCGCGACCGAAGCTTCTCGGCAGATATCACAACAAGCACGCGTGGCCGGGCGGGCGGGGGATGGAACCGGCGGCGGCGACCGGATCAGCGGTTGCCACGTGCACGGAGCCCAAATGGCGGCGCCCGTTGGCGGCACACTGAGGATTGAGTTCCTTACCGCATCCCCGAAACGCCGGCTGCGACGGCTCGGAGATGAAAAAGGGGGTCGCCGGGCTGGCGACGCCGATCCGGGCTGGCTATACTTTATGGGATGTCGTTGGTGGAACCATCGCGGGCGGGACCCCGCAGCGGTGGCGGGAACCCACCCGTTATGTTGGGCAGCACCCCTTACAATGACCTCATTGGGAAGGTCGTGCAGGTGGAGGTACGTTAGCATGAACAAGACCCTGTGTCTGGGAACCCGTTGCTGTGTCGGCGCCGCGATCGTGGTGCTGGCGTTTTCCGTTCCGGCGTTGGCACAGAGATCGCCTGGATCGGAGGGGCTCGCCACGTTCAGCACCGAGGCAGCCGCTACGGCCCGTAGCACCGTGGCCCCGGTTTACACGTTGCTCGCCAAGCGCGTCGATGAGGTGGACTGGGATGAAATCACCTTCGAGGAGGTCATCGACTGGCTGCGCGACGAGAGCGAGGACCGTGTCAGCGTTGTGCCGCGCTGGAACGCACTCGAAGTCCAGGACGTAAACCGGGACCGGCTCATCACGCTCAGCCTCGGTCGTGCCACAATCGGTGACATCCTTACCGAGACGCTTGATCAGCTCTCCGAGACGGGGGAGGTGACGTTCCGAGGTCAGGGCAACATACTGAGGATCTCAACGCGTGAGGACTTCAATCGGAAGCTCGAGCTTCGCGTATATGATGTAACCGACATTCTGTTCCGCTTCCCCGACTTCGCGCGAAGCGCGCCCGAGATCGACCTTCAGCAGCAGACGGGCGGCGCGCAGGCCCAGCAATCGAGCCAGCCCGTGTTCCGAGGTTCCGGCGGCCAGGGCGGGGAAGAACTGAGTGAGCGCGGGGAGAATGATCCCCAAGAGATCCTCGATGAACTGGTCGAGTTGATCCGGGATATGGTTGCACCTGAAAGCTGGTCGGAGGGCGCACAAGGCGCCGGGCGCGGCGTCATCCGTCCCTTGAACAGACGGCAGATCGTCGTCCTCAATACGATTGATGTGCATGAAATGATTGCGGGGTACTTCGCGCTGGATCAGTAGGGGCAGCGATCGCCGAAGTGGCCCGTGCGGTTGAAATCTTCGCGGGCGTCAGGTCGAGCATGTCGATACTCCACATGGGCAAGGCCTGCGGCCACCGCCGATCGAACCGCCAGCATCCGCTTCGTTCACAGGCCACTCAGCCAAAAGGCGCTGAAGCAGTCTCCGTTATTGTGGTTCGCGTCACCCCGCTACGTCCCCCCCTTTCAAGGGGGAATGAAGGGGATCGTCACTACAGGTCTTCGGAAAACGGTGTAGGACGGTAACGGTCTCCATGATGACAACACAATTCGAAATAGGCGTGATCGGCGCAGGGAACGCCGCCGAAGGAATCGTCCACGGTATCTTGCGCAACAGCGTGATCTTTGACGATCGCATCATCGTGTCCGATCCGCACGAGCACCGCCGCCGCCTGTTCGCCGATCGCTTCAACATTGCCGTCACCGTCGACAACCGGTACGTGGTTGAGAACAGCTACGTTGTGATTCTGGCGGTCAAGCCGCAGCAGTTCGACGAGGTGATCGCCGGGATCGCCGACCTGATCCGCGAGGATCACGTAATCGTGTCGATCATGGCCGGGGTCTCCACGGCGTCAATCGAGGCCAAGTGCTCTCACGTGCGAGCCCGCGTCGTTCGGGCCATGCCGAATCTTCCGGTGCACGTTGGGGCGGGGATGGCCGGCGTCTGCAAGGGCAGGCACGCCCAGGAGATCGACCTTCTCCGGGCGCAGCGTATGTTCGATACCGGCGGCAAGTCAATCGTGATCAAGGACGAGAGACTGATGGACGCGGTGACAGCCGTGTCCGGAACAGGTCCGGCGTACTTCTACTTCTTCGTCGAGGCCATCATCTCCGCAGGAGAGGAGGCGGGGCTCTCGCGGCAACATGCGGACGTCCTGGCGAAACAGGCCTGTCTCGGCGCCGCCCGAATGATGCTCGAATCGGGGGAGTGCCCGAGCGTTCTGCGCGAGAAGGTCACTTCACCCGGCGGTACGACGCAGGCGGCGATGGAACTGATGGCGGATCACCACGTTTTCGACCACATCAAGGAAGGTGTCCTGGCCGCCTGGCGCAGAAGCCAAGCACTGGGTGGATGACGGCTCTGCGACCGACCTCGCACGAGTTGTCACGGGTTGCAGCCGGATGGGCCCAGGCCGGGCAGGTGGCATCGTCGCTCATCCACTCCAGAGACATCGGCCGGGTGAGAATCGCGCCGACGCAACCATCGTTCCGCTCATCGCACTTCAACCCTCCGCGGGCCCTCGTCTCCTGGTTATCCTCGCTCCCGGTTCAGTTCCGATAACTCCGAACGCCCGAGAATCTCGGCGCCGGCGGGCGCGGCCGTCAAATGAATTGAATGCTTGCCCGCCGGAGGATATGATCAACTGTTGAGCGCCTCGAGTTAGGTGTGGTGATCGGCACGCGCGGCGAAGGCTTGGCTGTGGCAAAGCCGGCACGGGTGCTAGAGCAAACTCTGTTTTTGTGTGTAGCGTCACCCCTTGTGGGTGACGAATGGTTTCCCCGGCGCCGCCCACAAGGGACGGCGCTACAACCGCTACACAAATTCAGAGAGTGCTATAAGGGGAGAGGACGCATGTCCAACGTCATACGACGGCACAAGGCCCGGCGTTTCCTGCCCTGTCTGTGTATTGGCGTTGCGTGCCTCGTGACCGCGGTCGCCGCGACCGCCGACGACGTTCCCGGAACCGAGCGTGTGCCTGGCCGAGTCATGCTGCCCGACGTGATCGGCGGTTACTCGTCCACGCAGATTGTGGTGAAGTTCCGATCGGATGTGTTCCCGGCGGACAAGGGCGGTCAACCATTCGCGCGCAAGTCGGATGGATCTCGCGGCGAGCCGCGCCTTAGCCGAAACGTGGAAGCAAGCCTGAATCGGTGGGGCGTGACCCGGATGCGCCGAGCGTTCTCGCACGCACTCAAGAACCCCGAACTCGCTTCACAGCTTGGCATGGATCGCATGTTCATCATCGAAGTTCCCCAAGGCACGGATACGCCTGCCATGGCAGCCGCCCTTCGTGCGTTCGGGGATGAGATCGAGTCGGCCTCGATCGACGGGATCGGTGGAGTGGCGCTGATTCCCAATGATACGGACTTCGGTGACCTGTGGGGACTGCACAACCTCGGTGACGGCGGCGCTACCTACGATGCCGACATCGACGCGCCGGAGGCCTGGGACATTCACACGGGCAATCCCCACACCGTGACGATCGCCATTATCGACAGCGGCGTTGACCCGCACACCGAGTTCGCCGACCGGATGGTGCCGGGTATCAATAAATACCCCGACAGTCCGCCCGACCTGACGACGGACGACTGCCCGCACGGAACGCACGTGGCCGGAACCGCGGCTGCGACAGGCAATAACGGTGAGGGAATCGCCGGGGTCACATGGGGTGCCAACATCATGCCCGTTCGCGTGCTGCTCGGGTGCAGCGGGCCGGCGTCGGCTGCGGCGGAGGGCATCACGTGGGCCGTCAATAATGGCGCCGACATCTGCAACATCAGTCTCCAATACTACACTGACGCTGGGGGTCTGCTGGAATCCGCTGTCGAGTACGCCAACGCCAACGGCGTACTGCTCGTGGCTGCAGCGGGGAATTATCCGGAGTTTGTGGCGTATCCTGCCCGGTATCCGGGCGTGATGGCCATCAGCGCCACGAATGACAACGACAATATCCCAGACTGGTCAGGGTACGGCCCCCAGATCGACGTCAGCGCGCCCGGTGAGGATATCCTCTCGACCGGACCGGACAACGGGTATTACACGGATCTCGGCACGTCGATGGCATCGCCGCACGTGGCGGGTCTGGCTGCGTTGATCAAGTCATACGTGCCGGGGCTCACGGACACGGATATCCGTGGGATCATCAGCGACACAGCCGATGACCTTGGTGCAGCCGGCTGGGACGAGGAGTACGGTTGGGGGCGGATCAATGCGCACACGGCGATGCTGGCAGCCGACGCGATGAGCATTCGGGTCACTTCGAGCAATCCGCCGGATGGGGCGATCGACGCCAGGCAGACATCGGACCCGTACGGGGCCAACCCGGCCGGTTGGGACCGGATCAACCTGACGTTTGACGGCGACGCCTCGGGGCTCTTGCCGGGTGACTTCTCCGTCGAGACGGAAGGGGGTGCCTACGTTCCCGAGGTTCTGACGGTCACCTCCCTCCCCGGTTCCGACACGATCACCGTGGTCCTGGATTCCTCGATTCCGCCCGGAGCGTGGACGACCATCCGTCACGACTACAGCGGGACGGGTGCCCGGCTCGGCTATCTCCCCGGCGACGCGAACGGGGACCGGACCAGTGCCCCGGCCGACGTGCTGACGGTAATCGACGGGCTCAACGGCGTGATCGAGCTGGAGATCTGGCAGAGCGACCTGGACCGCGACGGGACGCCGGCTCCGGCGGACATCCTGCGCGTGATCGACCTGCTGAACGGCGCCGGCGTGTACGATGAATGGCTGAACGTAACCCTCCCGTAGAACAAATTCTATATCTGATACCAAGGGCAGTTTGAAAGTGCCGACTTGTCACATCGGATTTGCGGCCCCCCTTCCTTTTCGTAATACATGTGTAGCGTCGTGCTCCTCGCCCCTCCGGGGCGGGACCACGCCGCTAAGCACGCACCCGAGACGAGGACCACGCCGCTGAACATGCAGGCCGAGGTGCCAAAAGATGCCTGCACGCCATGACGCGGGGATGGATGATAAACAGTGGATTCCCGCACGCGGTTTTGCTAAACTAGAGCAAGCTCTTTTTTCGTGTGGCGGTGAAACAATTCTTTTCTCCTGGGTTTTTCGCCCGGTGCCCGCTACACGAATTCGGAGAGTGCTATAATGGTCTCTGTGGATAGGAATGGGGAAGGGGCTCCGCACCTCCATGAACAGCCGGTAGGGCGCGCTCTGCGCGGAGCGATGGGGCGCAAGTGGTCAGCGACGGGAGGACGATCGATGCAAAAACGAATTCTGTTCGGCGTGAGCACGTTGCTCTGTTGCAGCACGGCCTGGGCCGACTTCACTCCGGGCAACTGGACAGACGTGAGTTCCCACCACCTTCCCGGAGACGCGCAGAACGTCACGAAGGTGTACGAGTACACCGGTCCGGACTTCACGGTCGGGACCCTCGACTGGTCCGGCAATGGCGAAGCTTTTGGAACATCGCACCCTAACGAAACCAGGTGCTGGGTCACCGCGCCCAACGGCAAGAGCGCCGGGTTCCAGCTCAGTACGTATTACCTTAACCCGATATTCCCATCGAGTGGGCTCAGCGATTACTTCAACGGCACCCAGGCGCAGGGGACCTGGACGTTCGAGTTCAGCGAGTCCTACGACGACTGGACGCCTGACCCGGACGCCATCCATGAAAACATCCAGTTCACGTTCTACGACGACGCCATTCCCATACCGGCGTTCCCGGAACTCGAGAAGTTCAACTATGGAATCCCCGACGACTGGACGCTCGTCGACAACACCGGCCAACAGGATCGCATCTGGCGCCTCAACACCGAGTTGTTCCGTGACTTCCGTTTCGCTCGTAAGAACCTTACCGGTGGTGACGGCGCCTGCGCGATGATCGACTCGGACATCCTCGGCCAAGTGGTCGTTGACAGCGAGTTGATTTCACCGCCTTTCATCGTTCCGACCACCGATGCCGCCCTGGAGTTCGACCACGATTTCAACTGGATCAGTGATTCCAAACGGTCCGGTGACAGGGGCGACGAGATCGGCGACGTGGACATCTACACCGAGGCGAAAGGCTGGGAGAACCTCGCCCGCTACGAGTATACCGACTTCGGGGGCCACGTGAGCCTCGACCTGAGCGCCTACGCCGGACAGGAGGCGCAGATCCGCTTCCACTACTGGTTTGCCTATTACGATATGTGGTGGCAGGTGGACAACGTTGCCATTGCGGGGTTGCCATCCATCCCCACGGTTTCCGAATGGGGAATGATTGCGATGACGCTGCTCGTGCTGACGGCTGGGACGGTGCTGTTCGTGCGGAAACGTACTGTCACCGCCTAGCAAACGCGGGCTCCGCCACAATCGTGTAGCGTCACCCCTCGTGGGTGACGTCTAAACGGTGCTTCGCCGCCCACGAGGGGCGGCGCTACACTTTTTCAACGGTCCGCTCGTGTTGTGCCACACCTGAACTTGCGGGTTATCCGAATCGCGCCCGTCAGGAAGCGGCCGTCTCCTACGGCTGTTATCTCCTACGTCGCCGCTCCCTCACGGTCGCGGTTCGGTTCCGTAAACGTCTTCGGCAACCCGGAGTTTCGGCTGTGGCGATGCTCCAGCCTGCGTCACATTGCTGAAATGAACACGGGATGCACGTCACTTGCACATGAAATGCACCGCGTTTTTGACGTCAAGAACGCCACTTGCATGTCACTTGCACGTCCGTGCGGGCCTTTTAAGCCGTAGGTCTTGGGTTCGAGCCCCAACACCCTCAGTTGTCGCCGATTGGACCACCGCACTCGGGACAGCGAATCTTCATCGCGCGGGATTCTTTGGGCGCAACCACCGATCAGCCGTGACGTTAGGGAAGCGAAAACGAGGCATCTCACCTCGCCTCTTCCGCGATCTTCGCCTTGATAAAGGTGAGTTGGTCGCGCCAGTAGTCGATATGCTCCCCGATGTTGGACAGACACGATTCACGATCGGCGTGATCCGCTTCACTCGCCAGCCTTGCGGCGATTCCGCTCCAGGAATCGAACGCGGTTTGTGATGCCTCCAGGATTGCAGGCCGCGTGTCCGCCTGCTGCAATTGCTCCTGCAAGTCCCGCTCCAGCCGATCCACCATTGCACGAAAGAGGAACCGTCGTACATCAATGTCGAGTCTTGCTGCGACCCGCTCGTGCGTTCGTGTTGACGGGCGGAATTCCTCCGGACCGGGCTCGATCCCCATGACATTGCGCACGTAGTTCAGCGTCCGCACGACAAGTTCGTTGCGATCGACCTCATCCTGCGACGCTGCGCGAAAATAACAACGGCATCCGTCATCCCAAGGTGGTTCGTGGTACTTCCAGAACGGGTCATCGTACGCAAAGACAAGTCCATGCAGGCGAGCATGCTCTGGCCGTACATCGTTCACGCCCGGCTGACCGTTGCCGACTGTCGAATACATGCGGTAAGGGAACGCACGCGTTACCGCCGGCGAGTCGAGCGTCCGCTTCCTGGCGCAGGCGTACCAGTTCATCGTGAAACGATGGTTTATCGCATAGAGGTCTTCATTGCCGGGCTTATAGTCCACGTTGAAGCCCGCCTCCTCTGTCAGGTTGCGAAAGACCAGCCAAGCCTTCCGGAAATCACCAGCCTCGATGAATTCCGCTTTGATTCGTTCGGTAAGCTGGGCAACGGAAGGATGACTGTACATCACGCTGATGCGACCACACAGCCGTCGCACATCCTGCGCACTTAGCATCACTTTGCCTCCCTTGGGGGAAGTAACCACCGATCGGCCATGACGTCACGGAAGCGGAAAGGGGTCACTAGTCACCGGCCGTCTTCCTGAACCGTTTCCCGATGTCAAGCAGCTTACCTCGTAAGAGATCGATAACTGCGGGCACGCCGGGGTTCGTATAGGGTTGGCGAGTTTCAAACGTCTCGATCTGGACGGTGATTCTGACTCTTGTGGCAAGTGACAGCTTGGCGAGATCGAGCGTCCCGCGCATGGGAAAGGGGATGTCCACTACGATATCTGCACGTTCGTGAAATGCCTTTCGCTTCTTCGACGGCAAGGAGCGTGCCCGAGCATTCTCGCTGTAGATGTCCGCAAGTGGTCCGTTATCCAGGGACTCCCCTCTGTAGTACGGCGTAGGCGTTCGCTTGCCCTTCCTGGACAGCCTCTCGCTTTTTGTGGCGTAATTGCGTTGTACCCCGCGTGGCACATCGAAGTAGCCAACCAGCGTTGCTGTCCCGTCATCATTCAGGTGAAGAGATTGAAGCAGAATTGTCACGAACTTCGGGTCCGCGAAGATACCGGCCTCCTCGATCATAGTCACACAGCCGGCGTACTTCGGGCCTGCGCCAAAGTATTGAGCAACTGCCTCTCCGTTGTTCCGGAGCAAGGATGCCTTCTCTCGCTCTGCCATCTTTCGCTCGCCCTCGGTCGCCTGGCCCGACTGAAGGGTCTGCTCGAATCCTGCCAACTTGTCGCATAGCCTTTCGACGTTCTTAGACCAATGGACATGCGGTATCTCCGCCTTCTCCAGGATGCGGTCTGCCCTGCGCACTGCCGTCCGCAGGGCGCCGGGTTTCTGCGGCTTGTCGTCCTTCAATGCCCACGCAGTTCCGGCTATCCCCAGGAATGTCGAGACCGCGACCGTCGCCATGACACGTCTCATTCTTGTTCCTCCCGATCACCCGACCATCGCACAACCAGCGGTTGGCTGTGACGTTACCAGAAACACGCCAAAGGTATCTGACTCTCCGATCGGTTCACAGTTTGATCCTGTTGCCGATGCAATCCGCAGTCGGACCAAATGCCCGGGCACTACCGAGTACGGCCAGGCCGGTTCCCACATCCATCGCAATGCACCTCGAGATGACAGCCGATACGCTTCCCGGTTGCACGAGCCTACCACACCCAGCATAGCCCGGTCAAGTATGGCACGGATCAACGTCTCTACCACCACACTTGTTTGCCGTCTTCGATTGTGAAGATGCGTTCGAGGCGGCGCGAGTCTTCTTCGACAAGCCAGAACAGCCCGCCGCTTGGAAGTGACTCGAAGACGAGCGGTTCGGCTCCGGCGGTTTGTTCACTGAGCGTTTCCCAGCCGTCTTTCCAAACAGAAAGCTCGTACGTCTTCCCCTGCTCCACGACGACCTTGGGTTTGTCGGTGCGCGTGTCGGCGTCGGCTATCTTCGGGATCGTGATGGTGCTCACAAGCGTGACCTGCGAACCTCCGTCAGTCACGAGCGTTCGCACCTCGCCCTCGCCCGTGAGGATAAACGGCGGGGCGGCTGGGTGAAGCTCTTTGTCAACGTAATAGGCGGGTAGATAGGCGATGTTGCGCCCCATGTTTGTGAAGGTGGTTGCATCGCCCTCGATCTCGCCCCAGTGGATGGCCTTCCACTCGCCGCCGTTGAACACACAGATATAGGCAAACCGCGCACCCTCGGGTGGTACGTTTAGCAAAGGAATCGTCACGTCCGTCGTTTCCACGTACTGTGTGGTCACGTCAACATAGTTCCTACCCGACAGCCATCGAGGCACCTGCTCGTCATCGCGTTTTTGGGCGGCGAGGCTGTCCTGCTGGATGGAGAACGTCTTGCGATACACCTTGGCGGCGCGACTGAGCAGACGCGCCTTGCCCTTGCCCTCCGCGTCGAGGATCACCTGCCATGCATGGTTGTTGTCCCGATCGGCCCAAAAGGGCGTGTAGTCGGAAGCGGCTGCGATCGCGTTGGCGCGCGTGGCGTACATCTGCATGTTCGTGATGTCCTCGCACCGCCCCATTCCCCGCTCGTTCATCTCGTCAAATCCCTCGTCCGTGGGGTGGAGGTAGAAGACCTCGTCGAATCGCACCCACCCGTTGACGTCCCGTTCGATCCATTTGGCTGCTTCCCGTGGATCGTTCGGGTCTTCGAGCTTTGTGGGCAGGTCCGCATAGCGATCCAGGCAGGCCTGCCGCCACGCGTTGATCGGCTCATTGCTGCTGCGATAGGGAAGGACGTGTTCGAGGAACGCCTCAAACGAGAGGTCACGCGCCCAGGGTTTCTCGCGCCAGGCCTGGAACGCAAGGTCGGTGTTTTCGATCAGGTACTCGGCGGTAATCGTGTGAAGGTCCTCGATGAAGTGTTTTCGCTTGAAGTCGAGTTCGCCATGCTCTTCTTCAAGGGCATCCAGCGCGGCGAGGGCCTCGGCGAAGTTGGCGTGTTCCAGCGCGTCGAACGCGATCTCATTCCGATCGGCGTCGAACAGCGCGGCGATCGTATAACCGTGGCCGGCCATGTTGGCAATGAGGAATTGAGCGGCCCTTAGCTTCTGAGCATCGCCCTCGTTGCGATAATGCCTGAGGACTCGCCTCAAGTCCGATCGGTTACGCCCGGCTTTGGAGAGGGCCGCGCGAACGTCGGTGGGTTGCGGCGCGACGCAACCGCTGCTTACTGGAAGCAGCAGGCAACAGGCGATTGCGACGGACCGGGACACCTTGACGGCAGCGCGCAGAGATCCAAACATCGTTCCTAGCTCCTTGAAGGTCTGTGACGGTGGATACTATAGTGCTTTTAGTGGTCTCGTGGCCAGCCGCGGACTGCCGCAAGGCGGCTTTGCCGCGTCCGCGCGGGTATCCCGTGTGCTACTGCCATTTCCAGAAAGGCAATGGTGCTCTTTTCTCCCCTCCTTGACAAGGAGGGGCCGGGGGAGGTTTTTCTCCGTCTGCACGACCCCCCTCTATCCCCCCTTTGTAAGGGGGGAAGGAAGTAGACGCCCCTCAATCCCACCTTCGTAAGGGGGGAAGGAAGCGGCAGGCCTCAGCCCGCCCTTACAGGTCATGGATGAGCGTTCCAGCGGCCAAAGCCATTGGTGCAAGAACCCGTGCGCAACCAACCTCGCGCCCGATAACTGCCGATAGAAAGAGATGTTGAGCGTGTTCGCACGTACTTGGGGGGCGGCGCGGAGCGTCCGTCCGAACCGCAACGCCGGTGTACGTTTCGCATGTGGCCGTTTGTCTCGCGTCATCTGATCTGTCCCGTTCACGAGTGGCTGCTCCGTCGGCCGACGTTTCGTTGTCTGCGCGAGCTGGATCGATCGCAATGGTACGCCCCCGACGATCTAAGAGCGCTGCAACGAGCCAAGTTGAAGGCGTTGCTGCGCCATGCCGATGCGAACACACCGTTTTATCGGAACCGCTTGCGCCGTGCGGGTGTTGACGTCGGAGCGGATGACCCGTTCGACGTGCTCTCACACCTTCCGCTTCTTGACAAGGACGAGATTCGCGCTTCGATCGATGCCATGACATGGCAGGAAGCGCCGGGTGGGGTCTTCGAGCAAAACACGGGTGGGTCCGTGGGTGAGCCGCTCATCTTCCATTTCGGTCGGCGTCGGCAGGCGTATGACCAGGCCGCCCGGGCCCGCACGCACCGCTGGTTCGGCGTCGACGTGGGCGATCGGGAGCTTTACGTGTGGGGCTCGCCCATCGAGCTGGACCGGACGGATATGATCAAGCGAATGCGCGACAGGCTCTTCAACCATCGCCTGGTCAGTGCCTTCAAAATGTCACCCGAGCGTATGGATGATTACCTGGGCGTCCTTAAGAGGTATCGCCCGGCTTGTCTGTTCGGATATCCCAGCAGCATCGCGCTGCTTGCCGAACATGCCCGGGAGCGGCGTCGGGCGATCGACGTGCCATCACTCAAGACCGTGTTCGTCACGGGTGAGGTCTGCCATCCCCACCAGCGCAACGCCATCACCGAGAGTTTCGGTGTTCCGGTCGCGGATGGATACGGTAGCCGCGAGGGCGGGTTCCTGGCCCATGAGTGTCCTTGCGGCGGGATGCACATCACCGCGGAGAACGTCATTCTCGAGATCATCGAGGACGGCCAACCGGTTCCCGTCGGTCAACCCGGTGAGATCGTGTTGACGCACCTTGACGCCTTCGCCATGCCGCTTATCCGCTATCGCACGGGCGACCGTGGACGTCTCAGACCGGGAAGGTGTGCGTGTGGGCGCGGTCTGCCGCTGATGGACGTCGTTCAAGGCCGGAGCACCGATTTCCTCTACCTTCCCGATGGAACCGTCAAGCACGCCCTGTCGATCATTTACCCGCTTCGCGCTGTGCGAGGCGTGCGACAGTTCCGCGTCATGCAACACGAGGACTTTGCCGTGACGGTTGACGTGGTGTGCGACGACCGCATGGGGCGCGTCACGTCCGAGGCTGTGGCGAGGTCCGTCAGGCCCGTACTGGGTGACGACGTCGGTCTGAGGGTCCGGCTCGTCGATCGGATCGGCGCGGCGAACTCCGGCAAGTATCGCTATGTGATCTCCCACGCGCAACCCGTGGCCAACACGCGTGGGAAGGAGGTAAGGGTCGATGTCTAACACGACAACATTCGCCGTGCAAACGAAGGTCGCGCCGGCGGCGGTGACGACTCCGGCAAAACCCGACGTGCGTCGGATCGAGACGCTCAGGCCACGCCGCTCACTGGCGTGGAACGCCTACGTGCGCACCCACGCGGAAGGCACGTTCTTTCACACGCTCGCCTGGCGCGATGCGGTCAAGGAGGCGTTCCACCTCGAGGCCATCTACCTGTCATCCGTCCGTGGTGAGCGCATCACGGGCGTGCTGCCGATGTTCCTCATCTCCAGCCGACTCGCCGGTCGAATGCTCATCAGCGTCCCCTACGGCGTCGGCGGTGGGATCATCGCGGACGACAACGAGACGGTCCAGGCGCTGTTCGACGAGGCAAGACGGATCGCGGACACACGAGGTTGCACGTCGATCGAGCTGCGCAGCGAGCGGGCGATGGTGCCGAACCTGCTCACCGTCAATCGACATGTCGGTTTCCAGCGTGAACTGCCCGAGCGTGCGGACGAAGTGCTCGGCTTCCTCCCGCGTAAGGCAAGGGCAGCCGCAAGAAACGCCAGGAACAAGTACAAGCTGACCGTCTCCTACGGTGACGAACAGCTCGAGGAGGTCTGGCGACTCTACACGATGAGCATGAGACGGCTGGCGTCGATCAACTACCCGTTCTCGTTCTTCAAACAGCTCATTGCCCACAGTCCGGGCCAACACTGGGTGTCGCTTGTGCGGTCGGGTGGGCGGCCGGTGGCGGGGCTGATCACCTTCCTGTTCAAGGATCGCGTCATGCCCTATTTCATCGGTACGACCCATGACGCAAAACGTTGCAGCGCCGCCAATTTCATCTACCTCACGGCGATGGAGCGCGGTGTCGAGCACGGCTACCGCACGTTCGACTTCGGTCGGAGCCGGCGTGACAACAAGGGAAGTTTCGATTTCAAGAGGTTCCAGGGTTTCGAGCCGCGACCGCTCGGCTATCAAACCTATACGTCCGACGGAAGCCCTCCGCCGAACCTCTCGCCGGACAACCCGAAGTTTCGTATGGCCCGGCGGGTCTGGTCGCATCTTCCATTGTGGGTGACGCGTCCGCTCGGCGTCCGGTTGTCCAAACACGTGCCCGGATAGTGGTGTGAACATCCTTTACCTTACCCATCGCATTCCCTATCCACCCGACAAAGGGGATAAGCTGCGCGCGTTTCGGCAGATCGAACGGTTGGCAAAGGGCCATTGTGTGTGGTGCGCGTGCTTTATCGACAGGCCTTCAGATGCACAATATGTCGAACCACTCGCCACTTACTGTCGGGACGTGGCAGCCGTTCCGCTCAACCGCACGCGTGCGACGATTCGCGGTCTTATGGGCCTGATGCACGGTCGGACCATCACCGAGACGTTCTATCAGAGTGATGCCATGATGCAGGCACTCCAGCGGTGGGCCGGATCGATCCGGTTTGATGCGATCGTGGCGTTCTCCTCAAGCATGGCCCCCTATGCGCTTACGGTGCCCGCGCGGCGACGGGTGCTTGATTTATGCGATTTGGATAGCCAAAAGTGGTTCGACTATGCAAAGGCATCACACGGACCCGCGCGGTGGGTGTACAGGACCGAGGGATCACGCCTCGCCGGGCGCGAGCGGGTCTGGATCGAGCAATTCGACGCGACGATCCTGATCACCGACACCGAGGCGGCCGGACTGCAGCGATGCACGTGCCCGCAGAAAGTGCATGTCGTCGGTAACGGTGTCGCATTGCCCGAGTTGCACGAACCCCCGAGCGCCGAGCCGCATCATCCCACCGTCGGGTTTGTCGGCGTGATGGACTATCGACCCAACGTCGACGCGGTGACGTGGTTTGCCTCGACCTGCTGGCCGCGAATCCGCAGAGCCCATCCAAGCGCGGTCTTCCGTATCGTCGGCCGTCAGCCGATCCGTCGAGTCCGCGGACTCGCCCGCCGCCCCGGTGTCGAGGTGGTAGGGGAAGTGGATGACGTGCAGGCTGAGCTGCGGGGGTTCGATGTCAGCATCGCACCGATGCGCATCGCGCGAGGGCTTCAGAACAAGGTGCTCGAAGCCATGGCGGCGGGCAAACCCGTCGTGCTGACGGGCCAGGCCGCCGAGGGGATCAACGGACGCCACGCACATGAGTTCCTTGTGGCCGACAGCACGGACGGTATGGCCGAGACCGTCATCCGCCTTCTTCAAGACCCCGCCGAACGCCACAGGATTGGCCTTACCGCCCGCCGGTTCGTGACCGCCCATCACCGTTGGGACCGCGAACTGGACAAGTTCGAGCTCATCGTCGCAGGCGCGACCGGTCCGGCTGCACGACCCCGCTCCGGTCACTCCGTTTCGACCGTCCCCTCTCGCACCGATCTTGCCGTGTCGATCGAGTAGATCACCAGCGCGATCCAGATGCAGCCGAACGTGATCATGTGCGCGAGGGTGAAGTTCTCTCCAAACACGGCCACAGCCAGGAGGAATTGCCCGCTCGGGGCGATGTACTGAAGGAACCCGAGCGTCGAGAGTCGAAGCCGCCGGACGGCGTGGGCGAACCACAACAGCGGCAACGCCGTGACCACACCGGCCGCGGCCAGCAGCAGATCCGTGCTCCACGACTCAACCGCAAACGAGCCGGCGCCCGTCACGCCGAGATAGATCAGGTACGCCAACGCGAACGGAACGATCAGAACGGTCTCGACCGTCAATCCAACCAACGCGTCGACCTTGGCCGTCTTGCGAAGCAGACCGTAGAAACCGAACGTAACCGCAAGCACCAACGCTATGTATGGCACCCGCCCGTAAGAGACTGTCAGATACGTCACGCCGACGGCGGCGAGCGCGACACCAAACATCTGCCACGGGCGCAACCGCTCGCGCAGGAAGACAAAGCCGAGCAGAACGCTGAGCAGAGGATTGATGTAGTACCCGAGGCTGGCCTCGAGTAGCTCGTCGTGTGCGACCGCCCAGATGAACGTGAACCAGTTAACGGCCAGCAGCAGCGTTGTGCCACAAAGCGTCACAACGGTTCGAGGCGACCGCAAGACATCCATGGCCGCATGCCACCGGCCGTACAGACGCATCAGGATTGCCAGCAGCACAACCGACCAGACGATGCGGTGGCCCAGGACTTCCACGGCGGGGAACCGGGCCACGGCCTTGAAGTAGATCGGGACCAATCCCCACCAGCCGTAGGCAGCCAGCCCGTACATCACACCGATCCGGGCGGCTTGCTGTCGGTCGTGGTTGGTGATATCCTCCATTATCCAAGTCGCCCATCGTGAAGGTCATGCCCTGTATCGACCCCACGGATCATACACACACAGATGATGGTTGCGAAGCGCGACCTGTTTGAACGCACTTCCGCCCACGGCTCGCACCGTTTGCAGAAGCGCGCACGGTGATTTAGAATGCGCCCCTCTTAATGGAGGATGCATCCGTGGATGTGATCATGGATCTTTGCGTGGTGCCGATTGGGGTGGGCGTTTCCGTTTCCCGCTACGTGGCTGCGTGTCAGGAGGTGCTGGAGGACGCAGGGCTGTCGACGTCCCTTCATCCCTACGGCACGACCATCGAGGGTGAGTGGGACGCCGTTTTCACAGCCGTCAAGCAATGTCACGAGAAGGTACACGAGATGGGCGCGCCGCGCATCTCCACGACGATCAAGGTCGGTACGCGAACCGATCGCAAGCAGACCATGATGGACAAGGTTCGTAGCGTGCGGGACAAGCTCGAGTAACCCGCTCGCCGCCGCGCGCCACGCTGACTGCACGGCGGAGCATGAAGCCCGAAGTGCCGGAAAATACCCGCACCCGTCTCAAGTTGCCATTTTGCACGAATCCTCGCCGGGCGTACATTACCCTGTTGAACCGAACGGGCTTCGGGGTCCGTGACAGAATCGGCGGGTGGGATCGCAGGCTGAAGGCCTGCCTGAAAGTGGCACGCTGAAAGACCTGGGAGTTGCAGGCTGAAGGCCTGCTCTGTGATAGCCGGGGGCAAGCGTAGCGTCGCCCCCGGAGGACGCCGCCACCGAACCGCTCGACCCTGAATGGGTCGTCTATTCTCTGCGGCGTGCGTGACGGAACGTTTATGCGACCCCTGTAGGGTCGAATGGAACGGGTGTTGGAGTTGCCGTGGGCGGCGTCCCTCGGCGGGACTTGCCCACGGCTACTGTAGCTCAGCCCTTCAGGCTGTGTCAGCGTACGGCGCCGAAGCCGCCTAAACTGTCGCGGACCCGGTCTCCGCCCCACACTGGAGTTGAGAGCGAACATGCTTGTTATCTCAGAAATCGAACCTGCCCGACGGGCGATCCGGGATGCACAACGGCGTGGCAAGACGGTCGGGCTCGTACCGACAATGGGGGCATTGCACGAGGGACACCTTTCGTTGATCGAGGCCGCCCGCGAGCGGTGTGCCGCGGTCGCGGTAACCATTTTCGTGAACCCTGCTCAGTTCGGCCCAAGCGAGGACCTGGACGCATACCCCAGACCCCTCGAGACGGATCTGGCGGTGTGTGAACGAACCGGTGCGGACATCGTGTTCACGCCGATGACCGAGACCATGTATCCGGGTGATGAGCTGACGACCGTCCACGTCGCCGGGATCACCGAGCACCTTTGCGGGGCCCATCGACCGGGCCACTTCGACGGCGTCAGCACGGTGGTCCTGAAGCTCTTCAACATCCTCCCGGCTGATTTCGCATTCTTCGGTGAGAAGGATTATCAACAACTGATGGTCGTTCGCAGGATGGTGCAGGACCTGAACCTGCCCATCCAAATCACGGCCTGTCCGACGGTGCGCGAGGCGGATGGTCTGGCAATGTCCAGCCGCAACAAGTACCTCTCACCCGACCAGCGACAACAGGCGGGATCGCTTTTCCGGGCGTTGCATGCAGCGGTCAGGCGAATCGAGGCCGGCGAGCGTGATCCGACTGTGATCGTCCAGGACATTCGCAAGGAGATCGCAGCCGCAGGACCGGTCACGATCGATTACGTTGACGTCATCGACGCCGTGACGCTCAACCCGCTGACCGTGATCCGGGGAACGGTCCGAATCTGCCTGGCCGTGCGGATCGGCCCCTGCCGCCTGATCGATAATGTTGGCGTGGACGCATCAGGGGAAACAGGTTAGCATTCATGTCGGCGCGAGAGTGGGTGTGTTCGTCTACCTGGTGAGACACACGGGCGAGGTGTAGATGCACGCCCCGATGTGATAAGGCAAGAGTTACCTCCATGCATCCGGAACTTGTAACGCTTCCCGGCGGCATCAGTATCAAGACCTACGGTTTCTGCCTGATGCTCGGTTTCCTAAGCGCGGTTTGGATGGCCATGCGGCGGGCGGAGCGAGTCAAAGCGAATGCGGACCGCGTACTGGACCTGTCCTTCCTCGCACTGGTCTTCGGCGTCGGTGGCGCGCGGCTCATGTACGTCATCCATTACTGGCAGCGGGACTTCGCCGGACGGGGCCTGCTGTCGGTCATCGACATCCGCCAGGGCGGGCTCGAATTCCTCGGCGGGCTGCTCGGGGCGATCGCAGCCATGCTGGTCTATCTGATGTTCACGCGGCAATCCGTCCGCCTTTATCTCGACATACTCGCGCCCGGAGCGATGTGGGGTCTGGCGTTTGGGCGTATCGGCTGCTTTTTCAACGGATGCTGCTTTGGCGGGCTTTGCGTGGCGGCTGACGGCGCGACGGCCCAGTTTCCCTGGGCCGTTCAGTTCCCCTACGGCAGTCCCGCCCACGTTCGCCAGTGGGAGGAGCGGCGCGTCTCGGTCCCGGCTGAGTTGATCACGCCTCGCGGTCTGCAAACCGATCTGCTCCAGGCCGGTGGGCTTGCCATGTCCGTGGAGCGAAGGGAGGGCTACACGCGCAAGGTTGAACAGTGCGAGCAGGCCCTCGCCGATGCCAGGGCGGCCAAGGCGGATCAAGACGAGATTCGCAAGCTGGAAGAATCGCTTCGCGCCGCAAAGGAGACGCTCAGGAAGGAGGGCGTTGCCGAAGTTCTGCAAGCGCAGAAGTTCCCCTCGCGTCAGCACCCGGAGCGGGAGTCCTCGGTGTCCGAACTCGAAGGCCTGGCCGCCGCCTCACGATCCCTTCCGGTGCATCCCACACAGCTATACGCGTCCATCCACGCATTCGCGCTGTCCGGCCTGCTCTCGGCGATCTTCTACCGTCGGAAGCGGCACGGTGTTGTCTTCGGATTGATGTTCGCGCTCTACCCGATCGGGCGGATTCTTCTGGAGATCGTCCGTACGGATAACCCGCATGATGTGGGAGGGTTGACCATCTCGCAGTTCATCTCGATCTCGATGATCCTGGTCGGTTTCGTGTACCTGTTCATCCTGTATAAGTTCCTGCCCGAGCGCTCACCGGCGGCAGAGGCGGCCAGAGCAAAACCGGACGAAAACACCAAGAAGTAACCTCGTCGGACGATCACGGCGACGGTTGTCGGGCGCGACCGGCGTGACCACACGGTAGTCTTGCCAAGGCGTCGGGCTCGGAGCATCGGCTGAGGCTTCCAGTAGGTCAACGAGCGCCACACCCACTCCATCGGCCCGAAGCGGAAACGTCGCAAGGTAGTTGTACTGGCCGCCCACGAACATCGAGTACTTGGCAACCCTGCCTCTGCGATGCCGTCAGACCTTGGACGACTTCCTGGCAAAACGAAAACGACCAACCCCCGAGGCATAGCCGCGAAGGTTGGTCGTATCCCACCGAGGCGTACCGTCAACCGGTCGCCTCGTAACTGTTAACATCGTTGGTCGGGCTAGTAGCGGTCTCGGCGACCACCACCACCGCCGCCGCCACCACGTCCGCCACCGCCACCGCCACCGTAACCGCCGCCGCCGCCGCCGCCGGTGCGCGGGGCGCGGGGCTTGGCTTCGTTCACCGTCAGCACTCGACCGCCGTTGTCCTGGCCGTCCAACGCCGAAATGGCCGCCTGGGCCTCCGCATCGGAGTCCATCTCCACAAACCCGAAGCCCTTGCTCCGACCGGTCGACCGGTCGGTGATGACTTCCGCGCTTTGGACTGTTCCATGCGGCGAAAGCATCGCCTCCAAGTCCGAGCTGGTGACATCGTAGCTGAGGTTCCCGACATACAGTTTCTTGCCCATCGCAATCTCCTGTCGATGGCATGTGCGACCCGCTGTTTTGCTTTCAGGGTCGTGTGTGAAAGTGGCCGACGTTCCGGCCTGGAAAGTAGGAAGGCGATCTAGGCAATGCAATCCGGACTTGGGTAGCCAAGGTCACGTGCGCGCCCCGTTCGACAAACCAACCGTCCGAAGTATACACCGGACGCTACGCCCGTAAACCCCGATTGCAACCTTTTTGCCCAGCTATGCACCAGCCGCAGCCGGCTGTCGTCGACGCACACCCGCAGAAAGTCCGAAATGCGCATAAACCCTTGTCAATACAGAACTTAAGAGCGAAACGCGAGCTTGGCGATACAGGACTTGAACCTGTAACCTTCTGCGCGTCGCGCTACAGCGAGAAAACGTGAAAATCCGTAAATACTGTTATTCAAAGCACTTACGGGCCATCCCGAGCACCGCGAAACCTGTTGATTGTGGCCAGGTCCAGCGGCAAGGGCGTAGTCGATGCAACAGGTCGGTACGCGGCGGTATTGACGAAACCGTACTTGGTCGTCCCTGAAAAAGCGGTTTTGTGGCGTTGGAATGATTACGTCGGCTGGTTGA
>CBDUZO010000006.1:0-74752 GCA_965371725.1 uncultured Phycisphaerales bacterium | reverse complement strand
GTCCTTGTCTTTCAAGGGGTTACGTCAGTAACTTTTTGGGAGGAGAACCTTTTTTGTTGTCTGGGCTGACGGCGCTGGGCAATCCCGTAGCGGAAGATGTCATGCTGGTTGACCGGGCCGAAATCTACGTTCACGCCGGCAACGGGGGCAACGGGTGCGTCAGTTTCCGGCGGGAGAAGTTCGTTCCCAGGGGTGGTCCCGATGGCGGCGACGGTGGCGATGGCGGGACGGTTCATGCCGTGGCCACGCCGGGAGTCGACACGCTTCTGGATTTCGCCGGTCGGCATCATTGGATCGCCGAGAACGGCCAGCCCGGGATGGGCAAGGATCGAACAGGCCGAAGCGGCGAGGACCTCGTTCTGAAATTGCCCGCCGGTACGCTCATGTACGACCGCGATACGGGAGTGCTGATCAAGGATCTTTCCGAACCCAGCAAGCGCGTCTGTATCGCGGAGGGTGGGAAAGGTGGTCGTGGCAACGCGCGCTTCGCCCGACCGGACCACCGCACTCCCCGCGAGTTCGAGGAGGGGACGCCGGGTGTGGAGCGGTGGCTTCGCCTGGAGCTCAAGCTCATCGCCGATGTCGGACTGGTGGGCATGCCGAATGCCGGGAAGAGCACGCTGCTGTCGCGGCTCTCCCGCGCCCGCCCCAAGATTGCCGACTACCCGTTTACAACCCTCCAACCGCAGCTCGGGATCGTGCAGCTTTCCGGCCACCGGCGTTTCATCATGGCCGACATCCCGGGACTGATCGAGGGAGCACACGAAGGTGCCGGGCTCGGCGATGAGTTCCTCAGGCACATCGAGCGGACCCGAACGATTCTGCATATGGTCGATGTCGGCACCGATCCGGCCGATCCGAGCCCGCCCCAGGCATACCGGGCGATCCGGGATGAACTCGCCAAGTACAGCCCGGACCTGGCGGCCAAGGACCAGATCGTGGCAGCGAACAAGGTTGATCTCATCCCCGACGGCATGGACGTCGCCAAGGGACTCTCGGAGGCCATCGGGCAGGAGGTCTTGCCTATCAGTGCCGTCACGGGTAAAGGACTCGCTGAGTTGACGGAGAGGCTTTGGGCCATGGTCAACCGGTCGAAGGAACAGGCGTCGGGAGAGGAACCCCCGCCGGTGCCGCCTCATGCAGAGCAAGATCCATGAAACCCCCTCGTCCTATCGATCCGGAAGCCCCCGTGCTGGTCGTCGACATCGGCAACTCGACGATGGCTGTCGCCACCTGGTGGAAGGAGGATATCCGGACGCCGCTCTCCGTCGACCTGCGCGACGCCGAGGCCTTCGGCAAGGCGTTTGACGCTCATCTGGAGACACTGGCCCCATCGAAACCCGCCGCCGCGGTGATCGCGTCGGTCGTTCCGGAAGCGACTGAGCGGGTGCGCGCTCTTGTCTCGGAGAAACTGGATCTGAACGCGCTCGTCGTGGGGGACGCCATTCCTTTGCCGATCGATGTCGGCGTGGAGGATGCCGCGGCGATAGGTGTTGACCGGGTCTGTGCAGCCGCCGCGACCTACGAGAGACTCCAATCGGCCTGCATCGTCGTTGATTTCGGGTCGGCTGTGACGGTTGATCTCGTGGACGACGAGGGCACACTCTTGGGTGGTGCGATTTTGCCCGGGTTGAAGATGCAGCTTCGGGCGTTGCACGAACACGCAGCCCTGTTGCCCGATGTGGCTCTGACGGTGCCCGACCTGCCCTACGGCCGGAACACGAGCGAGGCCATGCAAAACGGCGTCTGCCGCGGTGTGGCCGGCGCGGTTCGCGGGCTCGTGGAGGACTACGCTTCATCGTTGAACCGGTGGCCTCAGGTCGTTGCCACCGGCGGCGATTCGCTCTTACTGGCCCCCCAGTGCGATTTCCTGGACACGATCGTTCAGGACCTTACCCTACGCGGCGTGGGCCTTGCCTACTCCAAGTACCTGGTTTCGATTGGCGCATGAGTAGAGAGGGAATGACTCGCTCACTGTTGCTGACCCCACCCGGGGCGGGCGCGATCGGCGTGATTCGAGTCGTCGGCCCGGACGCCCCCGCGGTTGTCAAGAAGGCATTTGTTCCTGCGAGCGGAACGTTCGTCACTGATGGTGAAGGCTCTCGTCTGCGTTATGGGAAGTTCGTTGACGGCGAAGAGGTCATCGATGACGTGATCCTAAGCCGCGTCCCGTGCATCGAGCCCGCGGCGATTGATGTCACGGCCCACGGTGGGGTTCGAGTCATCGAGCGCATGCTCGAGGTGCTCGGGCGCCTCGGTGCCGCGTTGGACGAATCGACCCAGCTCGCGGATCAGGTTTGGCCGGCGTCCAACCTGATCGAGCGGGAGGCAATCGAGGCCATGACTCGGGCGAAGACCGCCCGCGCCGCCCGCTTCCTTGCCTGGCAACGTGTACATCTTCCAGGGCATCTTCGGGAACTGGCGATTACGTGCGACGCGCGACCGCAAGTCGCCGAACGGGAACTGGCCGAGATGATCGCGGGGTACTCGATGGCGCGGGCACTCATCGACGGCCGCACCGTCGTCATCGTCGGTCCGACCAACGTCGGGAAATCAACCGTGTTCAACCGGATCGTGGGCCGGTCGGCTGCCATTGTCTCACCAAAGGCCGGCACGACCCGCGACTGGGTCAGTGCCGAGATCGACCTGGATGGCATCCCGGTCAGGCTGGTGGACACGGCCGGGTGGGCGGTGGCCTCGCGCGGTGTTGGGTCACGGGCAGCCGGAGCGGGATGGGCTTGGGTACGGGGGGCGGACGTGGGTCTCGTGGTTCTGGATGGATCCGAGGAACGACCGCCTCAGATTGATGACGCATGGGCGTCGGTTGCGGGATGCTCACGCTTCCTCGTCGTCGTCAACAAGGCTGACAAGGGTCTGTTATGGGACCCTGTCGATCTGCCGTGCCCGCACGAGACGCACTGCGGGACGGTCGAGATTTCAGCCAAATCGGGAAGTGGGATCGAGAGGCTGGCGACGCGTCTGGCGGCCCTGTTGGGCTTCGGGACTTGGTGCGAGACGACCGCGTCATTCTTTACGCAACGACAGGTCGGAATCGGGCGTGGGCTGCTATCGGACCTGTCGGAACATCGTGCCGTCGCACCCGCACGGGTCCTGCGTGGCCTGCTGGGTGAATGAACCTGTGAGTTTCCGAATCGCCTACGGTTGGCCGAGCCGCCGTTGGGAGGATGTCGCGTGCGGCGTCGGCCCTTTGGTGGCACATGTTGTCGTTCGGGCTGGGACGGCCGCAATTTTTTGGTTGATGCGGGCGGTTTCGGCTCCTAGAGTGTGAAGCAAACAGTTATGGAGTGTGCGCGATGGGCGGGCCGGGGGCACTTGGCCCACATCGCTTTGACGGTTACATGCATGTCCGGGAAAAGTGAAGACACACAACTCGAACGCCTGCTAATCGAGCAGAGGCTCTGCACGGCCGAGGAGGTCGGGCTCGTCCGTGGCGAGCTCGAGTCGATGTTGAAGAGCGGCGAGAACTGCACGTTGGCGGATCTGCTTGTCAAGCGCGGATGCGTTACCAGGGCGCAGCTCAAACGTCTGAACGAATCCGTCGATGATGATTCGCTGTATCGTCCGGCCCAGCAGATTCCCGGTTTTCAGATCCTCAGCAAGCTGGGCCAGGGCGCCATGGCTGTCGTCTTCAAGGCCAAGCAGCTCAGCCTCGATCGCATCGTAGCCATTAAAATCCTGCCCAAACGCCTGAGCGAGAACCCGGAGTTCGTGGATCGCTTCTACCGGGAGGGACGCGCGGCGGCGCGTTTGAACCATCCCAACATCGTGCAGGCGTATGACGTCGGTGAATCGGGTGGTTACCACTACTTCGTGATGGAGTACATCGACGGTCAGACGGTCTTTGACCTTTTGGGAGGGGATAGGCCGGTGGAGGAGGGCGATGCGCTACGCGTCATGCTCCAGGTGGCCAAGGCGCTCGAGCACGCTCACAGGCAGGGGCTCATCCACCGTGACGTGAAACCGAAAAACATCATGCTCACCGCGGCCGGCGACGTGAAGCTCGCTGATATGGGTCTGGCCCGTGAGATTGATGACTATGCGACTGCCGCGGCTGAGGCCGGGAGGGCTTACGGAACGCCCTATTACATCAGCCCCGAGCAGATCCGCGGCGAGATTCATATTGACGCCCGCGCAGACATCTACGCCCTCGGCGCGACATTCTACCACATGGTAACCGGAAGGGTTCCGTTCGACGGTTCCACGCCTTCGGCCGTCATGCACAAGCATCTCAAGGAGGCGCTCGTGCCGCCGGACCACATCAACCGGTCACTGTCGTCCGGTGTGGGCGAGATCATCGAGGTCATGATGGCCAAGTCTCCCGACGATCGATACCCGTCGATCGAGGAGGTCATCATGGACCTCAAGACGGTCTCTCGGGGTGAACCGCCGTTCCAGGCGCGGACGAAGTACGACCAAGCCTTGCTCGAAGCACTGGCGACGACCGGCGAAGTGATCGCCCCGAACCCGGAAGAGGACGAACCCGCGAACCAGCCGGAACGCGTGTCCGTCCAATGGGTCCTGGTGATGGGTTTCCTGTTGGTCGCCTCGGTGCTCGGCAACATCGTCTTGCTCGTGATGTGATGACAAGCCGCTGACGTATACCGCGACCGGCCTGCGCCGTGTGTGGGGACGGCTTTTGAGCCGGTTCATTCAGACCCGAACCGAGCGGATTCTAGTGCCGTTTCCAGAAAGGTAATAGCGTTTCTTCCTCCCCTCCTTAACAAGGAGGGGCTGGGGGAGGTTCTTCTGCGCCTGCATGGACCCCCCTCAATCCCCCCTTGGTAAGGGGGGAAGAAAGTGGAACAGCCTTCGTTGACTAGTTCGAAGAGCCGGCCCCACGTACCGCCTCGGGCCGCGCTCTAATCGCAGCGCACGATGTTGGCGAGTTTGGGAAGCGGATCGGGGTCCTGCTCCCTTGCCCGGCCGTGCCACGTGATGATTGCCCCCCAGTTCTCCGTTGTACCGATGTCGCCGCCGACTCGGGTGAGCTCGGCCGGGACAATCTCGAGACAATGCTTCAGGGTTTCATTGGCCCGAACATAGACGTCATCGTAGTGCGACACGACAAGCGGAGACTCGTCGTATTCCATTTCGGGCGTTTCTTTCCAGAAGAAATCAATCTTGAAAACCTCGACGTAGTATCCGTGAGACTCGCTAATGTAATAGTCAAGGCGGTTCTTACCGCTGGAGGTATTGACCTCGACCTGAATGTCTACTTCCGGTTCCTCGGGTGGCTCGATGCCAGGCAGATCCCGTTGTGACAGCAACTTGTTCGTCTCAGGGTCAATAGGTTCACCGACGAAATCGGACCCGTTTTCGGGAGCAGGGGGAGACGAGAACTTCCAGGCCGCAAGCAGGGCCAGGATGACGGCGACGGCGATGAGGATCCAGAAGCGAGAGCTCATGATTCGTTCCTCCGAATAGTCTTTCGTCCTTGTTGCAGCCGATTCCCCAGGGCGTCGGCGGGAGGGAGAATCTCACGACGCGAGGCCTCCCTATTGGGTACGCCGCCGCCACACGCGCGGTACAGGATCTTTCCGCCCCTCGACGCCGGTAGTGTATCGTCTCGGGCCACGACGGCAACTTCAAAGCCAGGAGCGGATCGGGCCAACGGTCACGCGGGCCCTGTGGCACACCCGGACGCCCGGGCACCAAGTGGAGGGGGGAAACCTGTGCGCCGCTCAAACTCCGTGATACGATCGGACGACCGGGGCCGAACAACGCCTATCCAGAAGGAATCCGAGGGAGCCGATCGATGAACGACAGCCAGCAACTCGTCCCGGTCGACGATCTCTGGCCGACGGTTCGGGAACTCACCGAGAAGCTCGCCCACATGCCGACCCAGGCCATCGGCCTCGCAAAGCAGGCCTTCAACGCCGCGTGGAACACGGACCTGGCGACGCAGCTCGATCTCGAGGCGGAACTCCAAGGCGAAGCCGCTCAAACTCACGACCACCACGAAGGCGTTCGGGCGTTTGTGGAGAAGCGTACTCCCGAGTTCAGGGGCGAATAGCATCCGGCGTTGGCACCGAGCACGGCCATCCGCGAAGGGCCCACCAGCCGCCGGCGCGTGTGTCACATCGCTTTCCACCAAGCGGCGGTGTGCCGGGTTCGGCATCGTTTCCGACGAGCAGCCCGGTTCGCGGCGCTGTGAGTTCCGCAGCACTCACAGGTATGGCGAACCTCCGGACAATCGTGTGTACGTTTCACGCTTGCATCGCCCGGTTTTGATAACTAACCTGCCGTCGCATCAAAGTAATCTCGACAATCCGGAGTAAACCCGTGCCCGACACTCTGTGTGACACACCAACGCAGGAGACGATCGTGTCAAACGCCCATACCGTCCATGCCAAAGCGGTTGAACTTGGCAAACACGTGGTTCGCATGACGACGACAGCCGGCTCAGGCCATCCGTCCACCGCACTGGCGCTTTGCCATATCACCATCGAGTTGATGTACAGACACATGCGTTATGACCCGGCCAACCCGTGGAACCCGAACAGCGATCGCCTGGTTCTCTCCGCCGGTCATGCCGTACCCATCATCTACGCCGCCTACGCGGATCTCAACGGGACCGTGCAAGACCGCCACGGCAAACGACGACTGCTCAAGCTCGATGACCTCAACACGCTGCGCGAGCTCAACAGCGTCCTCGACGGACACCCGAATCCGGCTGAGGGCTTTCCCTTCTTCGATGCAGCCACCGGATCGCTGGGACAGGGCTTGTCCGTCGGTGCCGGACTCGCGTTGGCGGCGCGACTCGACGGCATTGACAAGCGCATCTTCGTGATTGTCGGGGACGGTGAGTCACGAGAAGGACAGATATGGGAAGCGTTCGATTTCATCGTCGATCACAAACTCACGAACGTCCGGGTGATCTTCAGTTGCAACGGGCATGGCCAGGCGGCCGCCGTATCACCCCGGCAATCGGCCGACACCATCGCAGCCAAAGCGGCGGTCTACGGATGGAACGTCATTCGCGCGGACGGCCATGATCCGGACAGCCTTTCGGCCGCGCTGGACCGAGCCGATGAAAGTGCCAAACCGGTGGCAATCGTAGCGGAGACGATCAAGGGCTGGGGTGTCGACTCGATGCTCGGCAAGAACTTCCACGGCAAGCCCATGCCCCAGGCAGACCTTAAGCAGGCACTTGCCGAACTGGACGCCACGGGAAAGAAACTCTCGGCGGCGGCGGGTGCGACCATGGCACCACCGGCGCCGAAAGCTGCCGGCGAAACCGGCAAGGCAAAGCCGATCGTGCTCCCTCCGTTTGAACAGGCTGTCGAGCGCGTTGAAATGGGCTCGGCGCTCGAGAAGGGGCAACTGGCGACCCGTGCCGGGTACGGCGTGGCTCTTGTCGCGCTGGGCGATGTCGATAAGCGGATTGTTGCGCTCGATGGGGACGTCAGCAACTCCACGTACTCCGATCGTTTCGCGAGGACGCATCCGGACCGGTTCTTCGAGTGCAAGATCGCCGAGCAAAACATGATCAGCGTGGGCGCCGGTCTATCAGCCGGTGGAAAGATCCCCTTTGCAAGCAGCTTCGCCAAGTTCCTCGCTCGTGCGGCGGATCAAATCGACATGGCCGGGATATCTCGGGCCAACCTGAAAATCGTCGGTTCCCATGCGGGTATCTCGCTCGGAGCGGACGGCCCGTCGCAGATGGCGGTGAGTGATGTTGCGTATTTCCGCAGCATGGCCAAGGTCGACAACGGTCGTGGTGAGCCTATGTGTCGCGTCTTTCAACCCAGCGATGCCGTCGCCGCCTACCGCCTTGCCGAGTTGATGGCCAACGTCGAGGGCATGTGCTACATGCGTACGCACCGCCCCAACACGCCGTTCCTCTATCCGTTTGACGAGCCGTTCGAGTTGAACGGTTGTAAGCAACTCAAAACCGGCGACCATCTGACCCTTGCCAGCAGCGGTTACATGCTTCACACCGCGCTGGAGGCGGCGGATCGACTGGCGAGTCGGGGCATCACATGCAACGTGTTCGATGCCTACACCTTCCCTATGGACCCAACGCCGATCCTCTCCACCGCTCGCAGAAGCGGCAGGGTGATTCTCACCGTGGAGGATAACTTCACGGGCGGATTGCATTCCGAGTTGGCCGAGGCGGCGGTCCAGACCGGCGACCTCCGCGTCTACGGAATGACAGCCGCGGCCATTCCCAAGTCAGCAAAGACGGCCGACGAGGTCTTCTCGCACGTGGGCGTGGGTTTGGAGCACGTCATCAAAAAGGCAACGTCCCTGGCCAGGACGTAGGGAGCCGAAGGACCGCGCCGATCTACACGTGGCCACACCACACGATGTTCCGAAAACATGGAGCGACGACCGCCCTCTTTCCCCACTTGCAAGGGGCGATGCGATACACAACAACGGAAACTGCCGTGACGCAAGCATACCGGACCGCACCTGCCGGAAGCATAAGTGCCGATACGGTGACACCGATAATGGCGGGCTTTCTGTCTGTGTCCGAACGACTTGCGAGAAAAGGGGCGCACTCGGTGGACCGGCGCACGCGCGCTGCCTAGAGTGTCGTGGATGCAGGCCGGTCACGAGGGTGCCTGATGCCCTCGAACGTATCCGATAACCGGATCATGGCACGGCCAAGTGGGCCCGGGTGACTTCCGGAGGGGATGGAGGTCACTCCAACGTCTTACCGCTGACGCCACAGAAGAATAGAACTTGTTCCAGGAACGCGTAACGGACCCGGTGGGGATACTACCCCAGTACACACGGAAAAGGAGCCAACCAATGAGGAACCTGATGAATCTCGCGAAGACCTTCCTGAAATCCGACGACGGCCCGACGGCCACCGAGTATGCGGTCATGCTGGCCCTGATCATCCTGGTCGCGCTCGGCGCGGTCGCGGGCATTGGCGAGAGCGTCAACAGTGTCTATACGAACATGGACAGCAACCTCGCCACGACCACCGGCGGCTAGAGCAAGCTCTTTTGCTTTGTGGCAGTGAAACGACTCTTTCGTCCGGTGTTTTTCGCCCGGCGACTGCTACACGAATTCGGAGAGTGCTAAAACAGCGGACCTTGGTTTCGCCTAAGTTTGAAGCGCTCCCCCTTGTGGGCGCCGCCGACGGGAGCCCTTCGGCTGCGTCGACAGCGCTTGACCGTTGCCGCACCGCCCGCCAGTTTGCCTAAAATGTGCCCCCGCTCGGCCGCCCACAGGAGGCGGCCTTGTTTTTGCGCGTCGGGCGTGGCCTCGCACCGCGGCGTGCCCCGGGGACTCGTTGTGTAGGACATCTCGGCAAGACCCGATTCACCACGCACTCGCCATCGCCGCGCCGGAGGATGATCCGGTACGCCCGGGTCTGGGATGCTGATCTGTCGCCGATCCGGCGGGCCCGTGTACAATGGTCCGGCGGTGTGGCGTGGTCAGGTGTGTGAGTGGGTTGTGCTCAGGCAGGCGCGGGAGGATGGTTATGGGTTGCGCGAAGCATCGTTGGGTTGCCGGGACGATGGTGATGGTGTTGGCGGTGTGCCTGGTGAGCGGACCGGGTGATGGGGCGCTCGGCCAGGAAGCCGGGCGCGGCGCCAAATCGGACAAGTCGTTCGAGTACGCATGGCCCGAGCTCAAGCCGTTCGAGGATTACTTCGGCGTGTGGAAGATAACGGAGCACCATTTTGACAGGCGTGGCAAGCTGGTTGGGAAGGTGGAGGCGGCTGAGGAGATCGCCTGGATGCTCGAGCGTCGCGCGGTTCGGCGGACCTATACAAGAAGTGAGGGGAATCCCGCCTATCGCGCGGTCGGGTTTCTGACATGGAACGATGTGCTGAAACGATATGACGGTGTATGGTTCGACAATGCAAGCTCCGCGGGACCGACGACCGTGACGGGAACATGGGATGAGGAAACACGGACGATGACGTTCGCCATGGTCTCAACGGCGCCGAGCGGTGCCACCGTCAGGCACAAGGTGGTGGACCGGTTCAACGACGACAATCACCGCACGGCGACGACGTACCTGCTAGAGCAGGACAAGGAAATCAAGCTGATGGAGGTCGGATACAAGCGGACCCGAGCCTGCCCGGCCAAGGTCCAGCGGATATTCGATGGGTAGCCATGCCGTTGGCTCGACGGCGGCGGGTTCATCCTCCACCTGCGCTCGCGGCCCGGAACAAACAACCGACGTGAGCAGAAGAGCCGTCATGGCGAAGGCTATCGCCATTTTCGCCGCCATCCCGATCACAAAGCCGAGCATGGAGAAAAAACCGACTTTCGTGCCTTGCGCCATCCGGTTGTGAACGGTCAGTTCGCCGACCATCGCGCCGATGAAACATCCGAGCAGGGCGCCGATGACCGAGCTCAGGATCGGAATGGGCACGATCGCAAGGGCAAACATGCCGACAAAGCCGCCGATCAACCCGCCGATCGCGGCCCGGCGACTTCCCCCGGCGCGGCGAGCCGTAAGGGCCGAAGCCAAGAACTCGAACACCTCGCCGAGAAGCGCCACACCGGCCAGCACCAACAAGAGCCAGATGGGGACACCTTGCCAGTCGGACCACCAGCCGTAGGCGGCTGCCGCTACGACGATCAGCCATGTGCCGGGCAGGCGGACGGCCGTCATCACCGCCCCCAGAAGGCAACACAAGCTAAGCAGAGTAACAGCCAGAATCGTCCAAACGTCCCACACGGTCGTGAATCCTCCTTGCCCGGGGTGACTCCGAACACCTCCGAATTCGGCACCGCTACCGATACATTCGCGGAATTCCCGCCTTGGAGCAAGCGTGGTAGGAGAAGGCGGCGTACCTGGTAGGCTGTTGTCGCCGCCGGCGGGGAGGTAATATAACATCCGTGCATCCCGGAAGGGGAGGCCGCATCCTTTCAAGCGAGTGACAGTCATGCGCATACGCGAGCCGATCGTTGCCGGACAGTTTTACGCGGCTGATGCCAAGGGCTGCCGCGAGGATCTGGTCCGGCTGGTGGGCCAGGCGACATCCGCCGTCGATGAGAATGAGCCGTTGCTGGGCGGGCTCGTTCCACACGCGGGGTGGGTGTGCAGCGGGGCGGTGGCAGCCGGTGTGTTCAAGACGCTGGCCGCTTCACGCACGCCCACGACGATCGTTCTGATCGGCTCGGTGCATCGTCATCACGGCAAACAGGCGGCTGTGTTCGGCAGTGGGCGATGGGAGACGCCGGTCGGCCCGGTGGAGATTGACGAGCGTCTGGCGGAGCGTGTCTGCGGGCATACGAACCTCATCGTTGACGATCCGTATGCACACGAGAGCGAGCACTCGATCGAGGTGCAGGTGCCCTTCATCGTGAGTTTGTTTCCGGATGCAAAGATCCTGCCGATCCTGGTCCCGCCGTCGCGGACCGCGGTGGAGGTGGGCGAGGCGATCGGCCGCACGATCAAACTGTACAACTATGACGCATTGGTGATCGGCACGACCGATCTGACGCACTACGGACCGAATTACGGCTTCGCCCCGCACGGCGTCGGAGCGGTTGGAAATGCTTGGGCAAAGGACACGAACGACCGGCGCTTCATCGATTTGATCTTGGAGCTTCGAGGCGCCGACCTCGTTCCGGAAGCAGCGGAACACCGCAATGCCTGCGGAAGCGGGGCGGCGGCGGCCACGGTCGGCGCCGTCACGGCGCTGGGTGCGAGCAGGGCGACACTTCTGGAGCACACCACCAGCGCCGAAGTGCTCGGGGACGCAGGACGCCGTGACATGGCTGATTCGGTCGGGTACGCGGGCATCGTATTCTCTTAGCCTGTTGAAGAACTCGTGTCGGATCGCTCCGGTGTAGCGCCACCCCTCGTGGGTGGCGCTCAGTACGGTTGCTCGTCGCCCACAAGGGGCGACGCTACATTCTTCAACGGGTTGTTGGGGGCGGCGGCGTATCACGGGGCCGGCGCTGGGCAACGGATGTGAGAGGGTAGGGCGGGCTTATCGATGGCGGTATCGGTTTCAATCGGGATTGACATTGGCGGTACGAACCTCAAAGGGGCGGCCGTCGACCGAAACGGTCACATTCTCGCGCGGCATGTGCGACCAACGCAGCTTACCCGGGAACCGCGTTCCGTCGTGAATGACATGGTTGACCTTGTGGACGATCTGCTTGCGCGGGCGTCCGTCGACAGGTCCGCCCTCTGCGGCGTGGGCGTGGGCTCACCGGGGCCTCTCAGTGTGCGCCGTGGTCGGATCATCCGTGCAGCCAACCTTCCCGGTTGGGAGGATGTGGCCCTGCGGGACATGTTATGCCATAAGCTTGACACAACGGTTGTCATCGAGAATGACGGTAACGCAGCCGCGTATGGAGAGTATTGGGTCGGCGCAGGCAGGGAATCGGAGGACCTGGTACTGCTCACGCTCGGAACGGGAGTCGGGGCGGGCGTGATCCAGGATGGACAGGTGCTGCACGGTCATTTTGAGAACGCAGCCGAGTTGGGGCATATGATCGTGGTTCCCGGCGGTCTGCCCTGTGCATGCGGGCAGCGTGGGTGCCTGGAGCAGTACTGCTCCGCCAGGTCCGTCGCCCGACGGGTGATCGCCGCGATCCGTAGCGGTGAACCGAGCGAACTCTCTGCCGGGCTGCAAGCCGACACGACCATCGACGCCAGGCTCGTGGCCGACTCCGCGCGGCAAGGGGACCCACTCTGCTTGCGCATCTGGAATGAGGCGTGTCTCTACCTGGCGGTGGCGTGCGTGAACATACAACATGCTTTCAACCCCGCCCGTGTTCTGCTGGGCGGTGGGATGAGCCAGGCAGGGGACTTCCTGCTGGACGGGGTCAAGCAGCGCTTTGCAGATCAGAAATGGTCCCTTCACGACGATTATCCGGAAATCGCGTTGGCGGGTCTGGGGTATGATGCCGGTGTCATCGGGGCAGCCGGGCTGGTCTGGCGAGAGGTCACCTGAGCCCGGTCGCGCAGGTTATGATCCACCCTCACCCGAGCCCGCGCCCCCACGCGGATCACCCGCAGGCCCGAGACGTCGTTCGTAGCGGCCTAAGTGATTGCGTAGCGTATCAAACAGGGTCGGGTCCTCTTGGGGAGATGTCCGTTCCAGGGCCTTCCGGACGACACGGGCCGCCTCGTCAAACCGTCCACACTCGGCGTACGACGCCGCAAGTGTGTCCAGCGCGATCGGGTGTTGATAGCCCGTCATCCGGCAAAGAGACTCCGCCAGCTCAATCGCCCGCCGGCAGTCACGGAGCTCAGCCTGCGGACACGTGGCCAGCAAATGGGCCAGCTCGTGCAGCACTCTTGCCTGGGGACCGGTTTGGGCCAGGACTCTGTCATAACATTCGATGGCCTCGCCGAAGTGCCCGCGCTCGACCAGGACGCCGGCGAAACGGATGAGTGCATCATTCGGCAGGGCGTCAATCCGATCGGCGCGCCGGTAATGGCCAACGGCTTCATCGAGCCGCCCATCCGCCACCAGCGCATCGGCAAGACCGCGGTGAAGCAGCGGTGACACCGGGTCGACGGACAGGGCTTGCTCCAGCAGGGCGATGGCTTCACGCGCGTTCCCCTCCTCGAGCACCATCGCCCCAAGAAGCCAGTACGCTTCGCTGTCCTCCGGGTCAAGCTCGATCGCATACCACAACAGACGCATCGCGTCCTCGAGTTGCCCGCGCCAGAAGAAGACCTGCGCCAGGCGGCAATGGGCCTGGGCGTACTGCGGGGCGAGCTGTATCGCACGGCGCAATTGCCGCTCCGCGGCGTCAAGCTCTCCCGCCTTCACGAGGTTATGACCGACGTGCATGTGCAGTTCGGCCCGAAAGTTGACGCCGTCCGTGGCGGCTGCCGTGGGGCGATTCACGAGCAACGTGGTCAACACGAACAACGCGCCCGCGGTCCAGCACATGCGAGAGGACACGCGGTTGGACCGATCAACGATTTGGTGCCACGCCCAGACAACTCCGGCTGCGGCGAGCACGCACATTACGGGGATCATGGGCAACCGATACCGCGCCGTGATGAAGAACAGAACGACCGACCCCGCGTATGCAAGAAGATAGGAGGCAAGCAGAATGCGTGGGCTCGATCGGCCACGCACAAGGATCCCGACCGCTGCCAGCGGCGCCAGCAATCCGAATGGAAAGGCAAACGGACCGGCCCTGAAAGTTAGCGCACTAAGCAGACGTGAGAAGTCCCGATGGACGTACACATCAACCGTGCGTGGGATCTCTCGCGCGCTGAGGATTCGTCCCGTCTTTCTCAGCAGGCCGTCGAGGAAGCCCATCGGTTCCTGTCGGATGTACCGTAGCGTCTTCGCGTAGAAGTATGCGTCCTGCTGCGCGTGGGTTCTCGGTTGATCCGCGAGGCTGTCCCGTCCGAGTCGTCCCCACTTCTCACCGGGGCGAAGCGCCACGGTCCGGTCCGCCTCCGGATTGTTGCCGATGTGGAAATTGATGCCGCCGTTCGTGGAGATCAAGACGACCTCGCCGCAGGCCATGTAGTTGCGAACGGTCACGGGCGAAACAACCGCGAGCGCTGCGAGCCCGGCCATGCACGCGTAGCCGCACCGCGTCCGCCATGAGCGATGGCGCCACGCACTTATCACGAGTGAACCGACCCCAACGATCAACAGGACGCCGGAGTTGGGAACCGTGATGGTGGCAAGCCCCGTGCAAACCCCAAACGCCAGCCAGCGAAGCCAATGCGGTCGCTCATAAGCAAGAAACAGAAGATTCAAGGACGCCAGATTCAGGAAGACGGCCGGTCCGACCGGAAGCAACTGCGCGGCGAAGAAGACAAACGGTCCGTACACCGCCAGCAACAAACCGGACACAAGCCCCACGGCAGGTGAATAGAGTCGTCGGCCCAGGAGGTACGCCAATACGCAACTCGCCACACCGACAAGCGCCAAGATGAGCTTGGCGACAACGATGCGAGGACCGAACACGGCGTAGATGCAGCCAAGCGTGATCGGGAACATCGGCGGCTGGTAGTAGGGGCGGTCAAGGGCCGGTCCTTCCGCGGCAAACGCGACGGCGCGCTCGTGGTACGCCTGCGCGTCCACCACGGGAACATCGAAGGAAGGGTCGCTGCGGCTTTCGGCCAGGTGGACAAACTGCACGCAGAGGGCAACAAACGCAACGATCATTCCGCCGCGCGATGTGGATTGTAACCGGCTCAGAGCCATCAGACGCACCGGCGAAGCCCGACTTGTTCAGGCGGCGGCATTGGCGGCGCTCACCACTACGCACACGGGCCGTTCGGAGACCGTCACCGTGATGTATCCAGGGCCCGGTTACGCATCTCCTCCGCACGTTCGAGCAGATCCTCGCGGGTGGGCAGTACCTGCTTCTCCAGCTCGAAATGCCGGGAGTGCGTATCACGAATCTCCCACGCCCAGAGGACCTCGGCCACGAAGTCGAGGGGGAAAACCTGATACCAGGGCGCCTTGATATCCCAATGCGTCTTGAGCGTCTTGTACCCCTCCTTGCGGATCACCACGTCATAATCGCCGTAGTAGCAGAAATCGGCCGTGACCTCGCTACGACCGATCTCCTGATCGTTCAAGACGACCACGGCATGCGGCGGCTCGGTGGTGATCGTGATGGTTCGCCGCACACAGCCCAACAACGTCACTGCGACGATGAGAATGACCAAGCTCAACGTGACAAAACGCATCCTGCTCATTGCTCGCACCTCACTAGTTCGGATGGCGGTCCAGGCGCAGTATCTCGGCCGAGGGACCGTCCGTATCGAGTATCGCCGCGGTACACGTTCCGGACACCCATCCGCAGCACTCACCCGGGTTCAAGTACAACCTGCCCCCATCGAGGCGATTCACCGCCTCGTGCGTATGCCCGGTGACAACGACGTCCGCGCGATCGACGTCAGCCGGGTCGCATTGATCGAAAACATGATGCAGTAGAATCGTCCGGCCGCCAAGGGTGATAAACAGCGGACCGGCCACGATCCGCGGCAACAGTTTCCTCACGCCCGCGCGCTCACCATCGTTGTTGCCGAAGGTGGCGTGGATCGGCCCCGTGAACCGGAGCAGGCGACGCACGGCAAACGGCGCCACAAAGTCACCGGCATGAATCAACGCCTCGACACCACGATCGGCGAAAAGCGAAAGCGCCGCATCGATGAGGGGCAGGCGATCATGGGTGTCGGAAAGGACGCCAACGAGCATCCAACGCTCCTCACTGCGAATCGGCGGATGTACACCAGTCCCTGGTGGCTACCTTACGGTGGGAGGCATTGTCACGACAACGCCCAACCGGGGCAAGTCGGCATCGAAATCGGAAGGGAAGGAGGACGCAGGTCGGGTGGGTCGTGCGTTCACCCGACCTGCATCACGTATGCCGGTGCGTCACGCCGGCCATGAAGAGTGCGGCGGATTCAAGGGGCTGCTGCCGGGAGCGGGATCCATCCAATCGAACCTCCGCGTCAACTTGGTCAACCCCGGTACCAGCGATCGCCCAACCACGGGATGCGGTACCCGGTCTCCCGTCTCCACGCTGCGACGGGTCGGCGGGGTTCCGCCCCAAGGGCGTGCTGGGCAACACCCCATCCATCTATTTATATCCTTTGGACGGCCAAAGTATCCCCTAATCGCTCAGAAACCGTGTAAGAAGGTGTAAGGTCGGCGTGGGCAACGCCGCGCCGATCCGCGGCGGGGACTGATTCAGCCCCGCGCGCGGGGGCGGGGACAGGGGTGGTGCAGCCACCACGCGGCTGTTCCGCACTGGCTGCGCAGGCCTGCGTGCGAGCTACGGCACGAACTTGTACCCGATGCTGTGAACGGTCACGATGTGCCGCGGGTGTTTCGGATCAGGCTCGATCTTCCGCCTCAAGCTTACGATGTGGTTGTCGACGGTCCGGGTGGCCGGGAACCCACCGAGACCCCAAATCTCGTCGAGAAGCTTGTTTCGCTCGACGGGAACCTCGGCGCTTTCCACAAGCATCTTGAGGATACGCAACTCGAAGTGACCTAGAGCAAACACCTCGTCACCCCGCTCGACCTTGCCTTTGATCAGGTCGATCGTGGCCTCCCCGATCCGCAGGATTCTGGATAGACCTCGCCCGGCGTCGGTTCGCCGCAGCGCTGCTTTGACGCGAGCGAGAAGCTCGCGGATGCTGAACGGCTTGGGGATGTAATCATCCGCGCCGACTTCGAGCCCACGAACGATGTCAATCTCCTGAGACTTGGCTGTGAGCATCAGGATTGGGATCGTGAATCCGGCCTGGCGGACCCGGCGGCACACCTCCAGACCGTCGACCTTGGGCATCATGATATCGAGCAGAATCAGGTCGGGGCTCTGCTCGAGGGCGGCCTTGCAGGCGGCCTCCCCATCCTCCGCCACAATCACCTCATACCCTTCGAACTGAAGGTTGTCGCGCAACCCCATGGCCAGATCGGCCTCGTCCTCTGCGACCAGTATTCTCGACATGCCGTTGCCTCCACTTCGAGTTGTCCGACCGCTTGCGCCCGGGTGGGCTCAACACGATTATCCATCCTCGCCGGGAACGTCATCGCCCCGCGCTACTGCGTCAAGGGCTCCGTCCGGGGGCTCGGTGTCGTCATGGCCGGAGACGGCCTGCCCCGGAGCCTCCGTCGCTTCGTCCCCGTCATCCTCCGCAGCCGGTAAGAATATGCGAAAAGTGGTCCCTTTGACCAGCCGGGATTCCACATCGATCAATCCGTCGTGCGTGTCCACGATGTGCTTGACGAGCGCAAGGCCCAATCCGGCGCCCCCTCGTTGGCGAACCCGCCCGTCGTTGGCGCGGTAGAACCCCTCGAACAGGTGGCGTCTGTCCTCGGCGGCCACCCCGATTCCCCGGTCACGCACGAGGATCAACACGCCGCGGCGGCCTCGGCGCGTATCGCGGGTCACCTCGATCCCCAGGTATTTCTCCTCATCCGAGTATTTGACGGAGTTGCTGATCAGATTGAGGATGACCTGTGAAATGGCATCGCGGTCCATCCGGACAAGCGGGAGATCGTCGCCGGCGGCAAACTCGTGCTCGAACCCTTTGTGATCAAGCTCGTGCCGGTAGGCCTCGTAGGTATCACGGGCCACCGTGGCAACGTCGGCGGGTTCGAAGGCGTACTTCTTCTTGCCGGCCTCGATTCGCGCGAAGTCAAGGATATTGTCGATCAGGTGTGTCAGGCGGACGCTCTCTCGTGTAATGATGTCGTAGTATTCCTTCCGCTTCTCCTCAGAGGCCACCCGTCCCGCCTGCAACGTCTCGCAGAACATGCGGATCAGCGCCAGGGGCGTCTTGAGTTCGTGAGACACGTCAGCCACGAAATACGATTTCATCTCGGCCAGCGCAATGCCCCGCCGTGCGGTCCGGATCAGGAACAGCATTGCGGCCACCAGCGTTCCCAGTGCCAGGAGCGTGAGGCCCACATACGTGATCGCCTGATACACGACGGCGTTGCGTTGTTCGGTCCGGAACGTTTCGGTGGGCTGAATGACCCAAAACCGCATCGCCGAACCCAAACTCTGGGACCATCTCGATGCCCTGCCTACCGGAACAAGCTCCACCTGGCCGTCCGAGGGCACCATCCGATCGAGCAAATCACGCTTCAAGCGTTTGTGGTCCACCCGCCCCGCGATCAGGACCGAGCGACCGCTCTCGTCAAACACCGTCTGGAGGGCGAAAATAATGGGGCGGGTTCCGATGCTTTCGTGAACGATCTGGGGCTCGTTGGTGTACAGGCCACCCAGACGTCCGGGGGGAATGCCCAGCAGACGCTCGGCCGCCAGGTTCGCGATCCTGTCGCGGATCATCGAGGCGGGTCTGAGAATCGCAAACGCGCGGCCGTCCCAAGCGTATACGCCGTCGAACCAGGACGGCGAGAATGCACCGGGAGTCCACTCGACCAACCCGTTCGTGCGTACATGAACGGCCACGCGGTTGAACAAGGTCCTGAGCTGACGGTCGAAGGCGGCGTCGATAGCGGTGGCCGTGTTGCGGACGCGGGCTTCGGCTTCGGACATGACGGCGGCCGAAAGGGCACGGGCCTGTTGGACGGCCAAGGCAAGACCGGCCACGCCAAGGGCCACCGCAAGCACAACGGTCCATACGCCGGCCATGTGCCATGTCAGTTCACGGCTTTGTCGAATGGAGCGACGCGGTAGCATCTCGAAAAGTGTCTATCCGCCTCCCGTGCGAGCCGAATCAGCCATCACAGCTCGGGCTACCGCCGCGACTCCTCCACGGAATCGCGGTCCGGTGATAGGAGCTGTCTGGGGTGTCCTCGTCGCCGGTTGGGTTTACGGCTCCTTCGGTTGCGCGATCACGGAGGCCGCCGCTCCCTTGCCCGAGGCACCGATCGCTTCGGTGTCGATGACCGTCGCGCCGGATGGCGGACTGTATGCGAACATCGAGTCGTCCACGGGTCCATCAATGACGAGTTGCGTGGTGACCCTTTCGGTGCTCGCCAGGTCCGCCCGCTTGACCACGCTCTTGAGCACCAACCCGGACCGCTCGCCGATCCAATACGTCGCTTTGAACGACTTGTCCTCCTCCAGGCCAACCGCCTCGATTACGATGCACACCCGGCCCTGAACCGTTTCCTGCGGTCTGATCCTCGCCTTGCCCCGGCGTAACGTGGTGCGGATGTCCTCATACTCGGGGGCGGGAACCGGTTTGCCCTTGACCGCCATGACGCCGGGTCTCATCGGGAGCACGCGCCATTCGGTCTTCCCGTCCGAGACGGTCAGGCTTTGAACCTCGGGCTTTTTCTTGTCGGTTTTTCCCTCGTCGCCGGTTGTCTTCGTCGTGCGGGCGACCCGCCATTTGACGGTTTTTCCGTCACGCTTCTCCCAGGTCTCCGTTGTTGTCTCGCGCGTCACACCGCCCGTGCGGGCGATGGTCTTGGTGACATGATGAAGCGTACGGACCTGCCCGCGGCGTGTTTCCAGCTTTTTAAGCAGGTCCGTCACGTCGTCGGCGAGACAGATCGACACACCCAATAAGACGACCACACCCGACCACAAACCAAACCGTCGAGCTGCACCGCGCTTTGGGGACATGTTGCCTCCGGCTCCTGAATCACTGGGTCCGTGTTCCGGCCACGCTCGCCCCATCCCTGAACGGCCCTAGAGGCCATTCGGAGCGGCAGGTAGCCCATCGGCCCGGCGCGGCGGCGGCTTTACGTCTCACACGCCGGACTCCTGAAAGCAAAGCGTACCCGATACGCCGAGCCCATGCCAGATTCCACAAGGTCCGGCGGGGGGAACAGGGTCCGTGACAGTTTAGGCGGCTTCAACGCCGTACGCTGATACAGCCTGAAAGGCTGACCTACAACAGTAGCCGTGGGCAAGTCCCGCTGAGCGGGACGCCGCCCACGGTAACCCCGACACCCGTTCCATTTGACCCTGTAGGGGTCGCATAAACGTCCTGTCGCACACGCCGCAGAGAATAGACGACCCTTACAGGGTCGGGCGGTTCGGGGACGGCGTCCACCGGGGGCGGCGCTACGCTTGCCCCCGGCTATGACAGAGCAGGCCTTCAGCCTGCGACCTATCCGGCACTATAGAAGAGGCCCTCAGCCTGCGACCCCACTCGCCGATTCTGTCACAGACCCGAGGGAACACACGACGCCCAATGCTCGATGGCAATGGCAAACCTCCGTGGCAGGCTGGAATTAGCAGTGAAACGGTCCTATATTCCCCAAGGCTGAAGACGGACGAATCAAGGATCAAGGCTGAAGGAGGAACCGGAAGTCCCTTGATCCTTCCTCCTTCATCGTTGACTGAGTAGCTGTGACAACCCCCGCCGAGACAACGGCATCCAAGAAGACACGGGTTCGGAGGATCATCAGGGCCCTGCGCAAGCTCTACCCCGAGGCCGACACGGCCTTGAGGCACGACAGCGCGCTGCAGTTGCTGGTCTCGACCATCCTTTCGGCCCAATCCACGGACGAGACGGTCAACAAGGTAACGCCGGTTCTGTTCAAGCGTTTCCGGACAGCCAAGGCGATCGCCGGCGCCCGGCGTGAAACGATCGAGAAGATCATCCACTCGACCGGCTTCTATCGGCAGAAGGCCAAGTCCGTTCAGGGCACGTGTCGAAGAATCGTGGAGGAGTTCGGCGGAGAGGTGCCCGACGACATGGACAAGCTCGTGACACTTCCGGGCGTCGCTCGCAAGACCGCCAATGTGGTCCTCGGAACGTGGTTTCAGAAGAACCAGGGCATCGTGGTTGACACGCACATCGGCAGATTGGCCACGCGCTTGGCGCTGACCTGGACGAGCAAGGGCAGCAAGGACGCCGTCAAAATCGAGCGCGACTTGATGGAAATCATCCAGAAGAAGGATTGGGCTTACGTCGGTCACGCCCTGATCCGGCACGGCCGCAAGGTCTGCTCAGCGCGCAAGCCCGGTTGCGAGAACTGCACGCTTGCAGCGCACTGTCCCTCGTTCGACCAACCTTGACAGGCGCGAAGCGCGTTACTCGGCTGCGCGCCCGTTCATTCCGATAACCCCGGTCACCTGACCGCTTGGATCGCAGGGCTCGCTTTGGTAGACTGGATGGGGCACAAGATCATCCCATAACGAGGAGGTAGAGAAAGATGCGACAGAGGCAGGACCGCAGTTCGTGGCAACACCGCCGATGGCAGGGGGTCCTCTTTATCGTGCTTATCCTGGCGATCGGGCGGTTTTGTGCCGCCGGTCCGCCTGTTTCGCCGGACAAGCTGGATTACAGCACGGCCAGCGAGTCCAACCCGCTACCCAAGTACATGACGGAGGCGGAGAAGAATCTCCCGCTTCCGGAGCCGACACGGTCTGATCCGCCAACCGGGACGGTGCACTGCTCGGCTGAGTATGAGTATATGGAGGGGTTGTTCATCGCATGGGAAGGTTACACGAGCATCCTGTCTCAGATGGCCGTGGGTATCACGACGCTCGATCCGCAGGCCAAGGTCTTCGTCGTTGTGGATAACGCATCGGACCAGAGCAGCGCAACCAGCTCGCTCAGCGACGCCGGGGCCGACATGGATCAGGTCGAGTTCATCATCCGTACGACGGACACGGTCTGGATTCGCGATTACGGGCCGCGCTACATCTACGAGGACGGCATCCGGACCATCATCGACCACACCTACAACCGCCAGAGACCCAACGACAACCTGCTGAGCGACTACATCAGTGTCCTGTGGAGTGAGCCGCATTACGACATCCCGTTGACACACGGTGGCGGCAACTTCCACCTGTTCAGCAACGGCGACGCCTTCATGACCGATCTGATCCTGACGGAGAACACCGGACTCAACGAGCAAGACGTCATTGACCTGTATGCCGACTATCAGAACGTGGATCTGACGATCTATCCGGGCTTCCCCACGTCCTTCGACTCGACGCAACACATCGACATGTGGATGCTGCCGGTGGGGGACTCCAAGATCATCATCGGCGAGTACGAATGGAGCACCGGTAGCCCCCACACGATCACGGAAGATGCCGTGTATGATCTCGAATCCAGTGGTTACACGGTCTACCGGACGCCCGGATGGAACTCGGGTGGGACGCACTACACGTACACGAACGCCGTCATCATCAACGACATCGTGTTCGTGCCGAGCTTCGGCGGGTCTTACACGTCGCAGGATGCCGAGGCGTTGGAAGTTTTTGAGGCCGCTTTCCCCGACTACACGCTCCAGCAAGTCAACTGCGCCAGTATCATCCCGGCGGCCGGCGCCATGCACTGCATCGTCATGCACGTGCCCGGAGAAAGCAGCACGATGCTCGTCAAGCCCGGTGGTGACCTGGAGGCATCCGGTCCGGTCGGCGGCCCGTTTACGCCCGACAATATTGTTTACACGCTGGAGAACACGACCGAATCGCCCATCGCTTATGAGGTAACGAAAACAGCCTCGTGGCTGACCCTGACCAACGCTTCCGGCTCGATCCCGGCTTTGGACACGGTGGAGGTCACCGTCTCGATCAACTCAGACGCCGATACGATGGGACCCGGTGGCTACGAAGATACGGTTACGTTTACGAATCTGGCGGACCACGAAGGCGACACGTCACGTCACGTCAGCCTGCTCGTTGGGACGCCTGAGATGATCTACGAGTTCCCGCTCGATAGCGATCCGGGTTGGTCGATGGAGGGCGAGTGGGAGTTTGGGCAGCCAACCGGAGAGGGCGGGGAGCACGGCGGCCCTGATCCGACCAGCAGTCACACCGGTAGCTACGTCTACGGCTACGATCTCAGCGGAACCGGTAATTACCATGGCGATTACGAATACCTGATTACTGAGCAGGATCTTACGAGCTTGGCAATCGACTGCAGCGACGTCCTTGGCGTTGAGCTTCGCTTCCGGCGATGGCTCGGAGTCGAGCAGCCCGAGTACGATCACGCCTATGTGCGTGTCAGCAACAACGGGTCTGATTGGACCACTGTTTGGCAGAACAGCGCTACGATCAGTGACACGGCGTGGACCGCACAGTCGTTTGATATTTCCGAGGTCGCCGACGGACAACCGACCGTTTATCTGCGATGGACGATGGGTATAACCGATTCCGCGTGGTTCTACTGCGGATGGAACATTGACGACATCGAGATCTGGGCCATTCCAACCATGGTCGACTGCAACGGCAACGGAATCGCCGACGATGTGGACATCGCCGAGGGCACGAGCGACGACTGCAACAATAACGAGATACCCGACGAGTGTGACGTCGCCGGAGGCACAAGCGACGACTGCAATGAGAACGACGTCCCCGACGAGTGCGACATTGACGAGGGAACCAGCCAGGACTGCAACGAGAACGATGTCCCGGACGAATGCGACATTACCGGTGGGACGTCCACCGACGTGAATGACAACGGCGTGCCCGACGAATGTGACATCGTCCCACCCTTGCCGGAGGACAGCCTGAACCAGACGTGCACGGATGATGGCGAATGCCATGGCGAGGCCAAGTGTGTAAGCGGCGTGTGCTACGCGCCGAAACATCGGTATCTCTCGATCGCGCGCAACCCGGACCAACTCCCCGGCACGGCCCGGAGGATCGGCCTTGTGGGCGGCCCGATCCTCGGTTGGCTTGGTGAGCCCGTGCTACACACTGAGACAGGGCTGATTCTGGCCGAGGTTGTCTCGGCGCCGGTGTACGTCAGCGAGTGGCCGATCCTGGTCCACGCCTGCGACTGCGAGATCGCCACGGGATACAGCTACGTGATCCAGGCGATACCGTCCGGGCAGGAAATCAGCGACGAGGGCAGGTACTCCACCCCCCTGGAACTGCACACGCCAAGCGTGTGGGGCGACGTGGTCTCGACCTGTATGGACCACAACTGCCAGCCGCCGGATGGGGACGTCGACATTGATGACATCCTGGCTGGGATCGCGGCGTTCCAATCGCTGAACAACAATCCGCTGACGTGGTTCGATATTGCCCCGGCGTTGGGCGATGGTGTTCCGAACCAGATGGTCGACATCGACGACATTCTGGCGAACATCCAGGGCTTCCAGTCCAAGGCGTACCCTGGCCTCGGGCCGCTTGGCTGCCCGTAGAGCAAAGTCTGTTTTTGTGTAGCGACTGCCCCCCCCTCTTTCCCCCCTTGTCAAGGGGGGATGAAAGGGGGGTTCCGCTACACGATTCCCGAAAACGCTCTATCGATCGTGAAGAAGCTGGGCGGTGCTTCCGTCGGTGCCACGGGCGGCCCGGCACCGACTTGACATTGCCCCTGCCCCGGCGTAACGTAGTGCCCTTGTACTGATCCTGAGGCGCGGCGGTTCGGGCCATCCGTTGGGCGAGTCTGGTTGGGCTGTAGGTACAGGCGGCGCTTGGGAAACCGTGAAACGAAAAGCTCGTGCTGCTGCGCGGATTGGCGGCCACAGTGCTGTTGCTGACAGGGGTTTGAAATGCTCCCGGTTAAAAAGAAATCGAAATGTCGGACCCGGACCCGCCGGGCCCATCACGCCCTGAAACCCGTTACGCTCAGCCCATGCCCGAGCTGCGGAAAGCCCAAGCTTCCGCATGCGTCCTGTGGGGTATGCGGCTACGTCAGCTCGAAGGTGATGTTACCGGTAGGCGAGAAGGAGACCTGATGATCCGCCCGTGGCGGCTTCGCGTGGTCACCGTCTGTCATCCGCGACGCCCGCGCATTGGCGCAACGCGGCTCCGCCCCGGCGCGGTTTGAATGACTCGGTGGCTGATTGCTCGGGCTCGTCGCAAGGCGATTCCGGCGTGGTGCGATCGGCGACCTGAGGAACGGATTTCATGACGCAAACACTACCGGTCCGATTCTGCGGCACGGGGATGTACGTGCCGGAACGGATCGTAAATAACCAGCACTTCATCGATTACCTGGACACGACGGATGAGTGGATCGTCACGCGTACCGGAATACGCGAGCGGCGATACGCCGCGCCGGACGAGTGTACATCGACGATGGGGGCCGAGGCGAGCAGGAAAGCCATCGAAGACGCCGGGATCTCCGTCAAGGATATCGACGTCATCATCTGCGCCACCGCGACCGGCGATCATCCCTTTCCCGCAACGGCGACCTACATACAGGCGTTGCTCGGTATTGAGAACATCCCAGCCTTCGACATATCAGCGGCCTGTGCGGGTTTCATTCATGGCTGTGTCGTCGGGGCAGGTTTGATCCAAACCGGTCTGTACGGCCGGGCCCTCATCATCGGGGCGGAGACCCTGGCCCGATACGGCAACCCCGAAGATCGCGGAACAGCGATTCTCTTCGGTGATGCAGCCGGGGCGGCTGTGATGGAGAAATCGACCGATCCCGAACAGCAAATCCTCTATACCAACCTCGGATGTGACGGCGCCAAGGCGGATTACATCATCTGCCCGGCCGGCGGGGCGCGTATCCGCCCGAGCCAGACGACCGTGGCTGAAGGCATGCACTACCTGCATATGAAGGGTCGCGAGGTCTTCAAATTCGCGGTTAACAAAATTCGGGACGAGATCGATCACGCGTTGGAGGCTACCGGGTTGGTGCCCGACGACCTGAAGCTCATCATCCCGCACCAATCGAATTTGCGGATCATCGAGTCGGCCCGTGAGCGGCTTGGGTTGCCTCGTGAGAAATTCGCGATCAACATCGAGAAGTACGCCAACACCTCGGCTGCATCGGTTCCCACAGCCTTGGATACCGCACGGCGCGACGGTACGCTGCAGAAAGGGGACCTGGTTTTGATGATCGGGATCGGCGCGGGGTTGGTGTGGGGCACGATGATCGTTCGACTCTAGAGCATGGTCACTAAGTTTGCTGAGGTGCCACTGCTCGAGTAGAAGGCCACTCTGTGGCCAGTGCATGGACCCTGCGGAATCTGCGATCGGCACTGCTTGAAAGCAGTGGCACACAATTGCGGCGTCCGATGTTTGCGACGGAATGACTGTGATGGGTAAAACGGCTGTCATCTTTCCGGGACAGGGCTCACAGACCGTTGGGATGGGCAAGGACGTTGCCGAGGCGAGCCCACGGGCAAGGGCCGTCTTTGACCGCGCCAACGAGGTGCTCGGGTTCGATCTGGCCGGGCTGTGCTTTGAAGGCCCCGCTGAGAAGCTCGAACAAACGGACATCCAACAACCGGCCATCTTCGTTGCCAGCGTGGCGATCTGGGAGGCGATGCTCGAATTGGGCGGCTCCCGTGAGCAGTTCGACTTCACGGGTGGCCTGAGCCTGGGCGAGTACACGGCCCTTCACGTCGCCTCAGCCGTCGAATTTGACAGCGCGTTGACGCTGGTACATCGTCGTGGGCGGTTGATGCAGGAGGCTTCGGCGGCGTCTCCGAGCGGGATGGTGTCGTTGATCGGCGCCGATGAGCAGTCCGCCGAAGCGTTGTGTGACCGTGCCCGTGGCGAGGACGTTCTGGCCCCGGCCAACTACAACTGCCCCGGCCAGATTGTGATTTCCGGAAGCAAGACGGCGTGTGAACGGGCCTTGAGCATGGCAAGCGAGGTCGGTTGTCGGGCCGTCGCGCTGCCTGTGGCCGGTGCGTTCCATTCGCCGTTCATGGAACCGGCGGCGTCGGGTCTTTGGCCTACGTTGCAGGAGACGTCTTTTGCCGTACCCGAAATCCCCGTGATTGCCAACGTCGATGCGGACTATCACAGGAGCCCGGATACGATTCGCGACTCGCTCCGGAGGCAGGTAACGCAACCGGTGCTGTGGCAGCGATGTATAGAGCGTATGATCGATGACGGCGTGGATCGCTTTGTGGAAGTCGGTCCGGGACGTGTGTTGACCGGTTTACTGCGTAAGATCAACCGCAGGATGCCCGTGGTCAGCGTGAACTCCCGGGACTCGATGACCGCCGCCGCCGCGAGCTTTGCGGCATCGTAGCCGCTGCCGGGCTGACGAAAGGCGTCTGGGGGCGATTGCGGCCGGCTCGATAATGACCATACTGGCGCGGGCTGGGAGGCTCGTCGCACTTTCGTTAGCGGGCCGTTTGGCTCATCACAAGGAGCAACGGAAGATGAAGGGCAAGGTGGCACTTATCACGGGCGGTGCCCAGGGCATCGGCCGGGTGACCTGTCTGCGATTCGTTCGCCAGGGCGCGAAGGTCGTTGCGTGCGATCTGGATGAGGGCGGTCTGGCGTCCCTCGCGCAGGAAGTCAAGGAGCTTGACTGCCCCGGCTCCCTGGAGGTGCACACTCTGGACGTGACCGACCCGGAGGGTATTGACCGCCTTGTCGAGAAGGTGAGTGAGGCCCACGACCGGATCGACATTCTGGTCAATAACGCGGGCATCACTCGTGACGGTCTGCTCTTGAGCATGGATGATGAGCAGTTCGACAAAGTGCTCAAGACCAACCTCTACTCGGTATTTTGGTTGACCCGAGCTGTCTGCAAGCTCATGGTCCGTCAGCGGTATGGCAGGATCGTCAACATTGCGAGCGTGGCGGGGGTTATGGGCAACCCCGGCCAGACGAACTACGCCGCCAGCAAGGCCGGAATCATCGGGTTTACCAAGAGCGTGGCGAAGGAGCTCGGAAAGCGCAAGATCACCTGCAACGCGGTCGCACCTGGTTTCATTGCCACCGCCATGACCGAGGGGCTTCCGGAAAGGGTCGTTGAGGGGGCCAAGGCGTTGATCCCGGCGGCGCGTTTGGGCGAGCCGGAGGAGGTGGCTGCGGTCGTAGCGTTTCTGGCGAGTTCGGATGCCTCGTACATCAACGGGCAGGTGATTTTGGTGGACGGCGGGCTGCGTATGTGACTCGCGGGCGGCGGTCGAGGGTCGCCCGGTGGGTTGCCTCCCACAGCGCGACCGACTATCCTGTCCGCTTGATCGCGGGATTGGCTGGGTTTTAAGGTTAAGGCGAAACTGGAGGAACCGGGAGTGCTTACTGCCGTCGAAATCGAGGACAAGGTGGTGCAAATCGTCAGTGAGCAGTTGAGCGTTGACAAAAGCGAGATCGCTCGCGAGACGTCCTTCGTCAACGACCTCAACGCGGACTCGCTCGATACCGTTGAGCTTGTCATGGAGCTCGAGGATGAGTTCGATCTGACGATTCCCGACGACGAAGCCGAAAAGCTCAAGACCGTCGGCGAAGCCATCGACTACATCCAGAAACACGTCGCAGAGAAGTCCTAGCCGTTAGGCGCGATGTAGCCATGACTCAGCGACGAGTTGTCGTTACCGGGATGGGTGTCGTCACGCCTTTCGGCGTGTCGGTGGATCGTTTCTGGGATGGATTGATCGAGGGGCGTTCCGGCATATCCCGGATATCGCTGTTCGACACCGAGGGATTCCCTGTGCGCATCGCGGGCGAGGTTCCGGATTTCGATCCCACGGAGTATCTGGAACGCAAGGCCGTCAAGCGGTACGACCGGTACGTGCAGCTCGCAATCGTGGCGTTCGGCGAAGCGGTCGAGATGTCCGGTCTCGATCTTGACCGGGAAGATCCCACCCGGATGGCCGTGATCTTCGGGTCCGGAATCGGCGGACTGAACGAACTCGAGCAGCAGTTCCGTCGCCTGCTCGGCAAAGGGCCTGGGAAGGTTTCCGCGTTCACCATCCCGAAGCTCATGGTCAACGCGGCGAGTGGAAACATCTCAATCGCCTACGGCGCCAAAGGCCCGAGCATCGCCGTCACCAGCGCTTGTGCCTCTGCCACAAACGCGATGGGCGAAGCGCTGAACACGATTCGCCGCAACGTGGCCGACCTGGTCTTCACCGGGGGATCCGAAGCCGCGATCACGCCGCTGGCGTTGGCGGGGTTTGCGTCGATGAAAGCCCTGAGCACGCGCAACGACGACCCCGCAACGGCAAGCCGGCCATTCGACAAGAACCGCGACGGGTTCGTCCTCTCCGAGGGCGCGGGCGGTTTGATCTTTGAAGAGTTGGAGCACGCCAAGCGGCGTGACGCCCCGATTCTTGCCGAGGTACTCGGGTTTGGATCAACGTCGGACGCCGACCACCTGACGCAACCGTCCGGCGATGGTGAGGGTGCCGCCCGTGCCATGCAGATCGCCCTCGCTGAGGCGGGTGTATCGCCTGATCAGGTCGACTACATCAACGCCCACGCCACTGCCACCCAGCTCGGGGACATTGCCGAGACAGCCGCCATCAAGAAGGTCTTCGGGTCCGCTGCCAAGAAAGTCGCCATAAGCAGCACGAAAGGCGCCGTGGGCCACACGCTTGGCGCCAGCGGCGGCGTCGAGCAGGTCGCGGTCATCCAAGCCATCCAGCAAAGCGTGATCCCGCCCACCACCAACCTGGAAGAGACCGGGGAGGGGTGTGACCTGGACTACTGCCCGGGATCCGCCAGGGACCGTTCCGTGCGGGTTGGCCTGAACAATTCCTTTGGTTTCGGCGGCCACAATGCCTGCATCGTCGTAGGACGATACGGATAGCCGTCAACTCGCCACCCGCTATGGTCTTCGTGCCCTGGAAGGGCATCCGACAATAGCCTAGAATAAGTTCTATTTTGCTGTAGCGTCCGAATCCCGAAGTTTCCCCGGAGATCCTTGGCCGTCGGACGCTACGAGACCATTGAAAGCGCTATATAGCACTCTCCGAATTTGTGTAGCGGGCATGGGGCGGGAAACCCGGGAGAAAAGGGTTGTTTCACCGCTACACGAAAAAAGAGCTTGCTCTAACGTCGTCCGCGGGCGCTCACTCAGACCATTTGCCTCGCCGATCCGGGCGGCGAGCCTCGGCAATCACTCAAGACCCTGAACGTGCAGAGTCGATATTCGCCTGTAGAGATTCGTGGGTAGGGTGCGCGCGACCGCAGGCCCAATCCAACAGTGAGGGCTGTTATGGCATTGCAGTCCGACGTAGGAACAATGACGACGGCGGTTCTACCGGGCGCTCCGGTTTCGGGACAATCCGGCGTCCCGAGACAGGAGGTGCGCCGAATCCTCGACCTCAAGGTCCCTGTCTCGGTCATCCTGGCGGAGCGCGACATGACCGTTGCATCAGTTCTGGATATTGCCGTCGGCAGCATCGTGGAGTTCGACGTTCCGTTCGACGCCGATCTGATACTCCAGGTGGTCGGCCATCCGATAGGCCTCGGCCAAGCGGTCAAGGTGGGGGAGAACTTCGGGCTCCGGATCGCATCCATTGACGACGTGCAGCACCGCATCGGGGCCCTGAAGGGCGAGTAGCAACCTGCTCCTCGATCAACCCGCCCGGCGGATGTCTTATACGGATTTCAGTTATAGACTGCCGAATCGATGTTCCGGCTCTATCGGGTTTTGCAACGCCGCGCGGGCGCGGCAAAGCCGCCTTGCGGCAGCCTGCGGCTCGCTTGCAACCAATCGGCAATCTTCATCTGATACTCGTATTACTGGCATTCCTTGAAACGGAACGGATCGCGGTGCAGACCGCGTGGGGCCGCTCACGGCATCGTCAGCTCGCGGGCCAGCTCGACCGCCTCGTCGTGATCGGTGATATCCTCGTTGAGCTGTGCGCGATACACGGTCTGGAGGATCTCGCCAAGGCGAGGTCCGGGAGCAACGCCCATAGCGGTGAGCTGATCACCGTCAAGCAGCGGTGGGGGGGTTACGGCGCATGGCGGAATCTGCGCCGCCCGAGCTTTGAGGCGATCGTACAGCCCCGGATCGCGCTGCGTCGCCACGAGGTCGGCTCTCAGCAGATCGAGCAAGCCTGGCCAATTGTCGTTGGCCATTGACTGCTTCAGATCCGCGAGTTCCATGTTTGCCTCTCCATGAGCCTTCGGCAGTGTGGCGAGAAGCCACGCAACGCCGTTGATCTGCCGATTGGCGAGGCGAAGCGCACGGCAGATGCCGGCGGTCTTTTCCGCAGATTGCGGGACCAGAATGGCCGCAAGTGCCACCGTCGCGTCAACGGGGCGGGGCGGTAAGGCTTGAAGGCGGCACCGAGTAATTCCCACGTCTGAGGTGCCGGGCTCCCATCCGTCGACGAGGTGGTTGCACAACTCGGTCTCGCAAAGCAGCGCCCAACCGACGGCCCGGGTGGCGGCGCCGAGAATCTGCTCGATTTCCATCCAGATTCGTTCCGGGCTGATCACGCGCAGGCGGGGGGCGAGACGCTTGATCATTCCAAGCGTATCGGGCTCGATAGGGAAGGAAAGCCTCGCGGCAAAGCGGACGGCCCGGAGCATCCGCAGATGGTCCTCCGAGAAACGCCGCTCGGGGTCGCCGATCGTTCGGATGATACCACGTTTCAGATCGGCCCGCCCGCCCACATGATCGATCACGTGATCCCGGGCCGGATCATAGAAAAGGCCGTTGATCGTGAAGTCACGGCGCTTGGCATCCTCGGTCTCGGTCCCGAAAACGACCTCGTCCGGGTGACGCCCGTCCGAGTAGGGGCCGTCCTTGCGGAAGGTGGCCACCTCGATATCGTATCCGAACTTGCGCACCAACACCACACCGAACTTCGCGCCTACCTTTCGGGAACGGGGAAAAAGCTTCTGTACCTGCTTGGGCGTGGCATCGGTGGCCACATCATAATCCATTGGCACATGCGACAGGAGCATGTCACGGACGCACCCACCGGCAAGAAGGGCGACATGGCCGGCTGCGCACAGATTGTCTATCGTGCGGCGAGCGGCGTGATACGCATCGTCAGTTTGAGCCTTCATAGCGAGAAGAACGTAATACCATGGCTGCCGGCAATCCGGTGATCCGTGATCCGCCAGCGGTCCGCCTCATTCATCACGTACCGTATATCCGCCCGGTGGTGCAGCACAACCAGCACCGGCCGATCCGCAGGCTCCGCCAGTCGGGCGAGATAACGCCGGACGGCGCCGCCGGCCGACACATCGTCGGAATCCGAGTAGGGTGGGTCAAGGAAGACCAAGCCAATGGGCGACCCGCCGGGCGGTCTGGTCGCGGCTGACCAGGCGTTCCCTGTGACAACCAGGCTTTCAGCGTTCGCGCCGAGCGAGCCGATGTTCCGCCGGAGCACCGGAATCACCTCGAGCCCACTCTCGAAGAAGCAGCAAGAAGCCGCCCCGCGCGACAACGCCTCCAACCCCATCGAGCCGCTTCCAGCGAAGACATCAGCCACGTGCATCGCCGGTAATGAACCCGGGCAACCGTACTGGGAGCCGAGAATACTGAAGATGGACTCCCGCACACGATCGGGCATCGGTCTGGTCACGGGGGTCCGCGGCCGAAGCAGACGTCGCGATCGCCACTTGCCCGCGATGATTCTCATACGTGTGCCAAACCCTTTCCCGGTGATTCGCGTTGACGGCGCGGTAAGGAGGTCTTTATAATCCGCTCGTGCCGGACCTTTGGCAAGCCTCGATAACATGGAATACGGCTATGGGATCCAACCTCTGCGAACAGTGCACGGCTGCTTGCTGCCGCTATTTGGCCATTCCTCTCGACACACCGACCAACGCGCGCGACTACGATGACATCCGGTGGTATCTCATGCACGAGGACGTGCTGGTGTTTGTCGAGGATGGTGACTGGTACATCCAGTTCCAAACGCCCTGCAAGAAGATCGGCGCCGACAGCCGTTGCACCGTGTACGAGACCCGACCGGAGATCTGCCGGGAATATCAACCGAAGGACTGTGATTATAGCGTGGGCGGTTACGGCTATGATCACTTCTTCACGCACGCCAAGCAGATCGAGGAATTCTACAAGAACAAGACGGGCAGGAAGCTCCCCATGTTGCGGGAGGGGTCTGGGAAACGGCGGCCAAAACGGCAGAAGCAGAAAACCGTTTGAACGGTGACACATCGTGATTCGGTTCCCTCGCAAGTTCAGCCTGTTGTTGCTCGCCGCTGCAGCGGCAGCGAGCCAAGGATGCATCGCCGCCTCGCTGGCGTCGGACACCGGTCCCCGCCCGCCGGAGCGCCTGTGGTCGATCGCCCGGCGGCAGATGGTGCACGTCGGTGAGGAGGTCCGGTTTGACCTCGTGCTGAAGGATTGGCTGGGGCGGTTCGTGAACCCGCTCGGTTCCGCCGACTACTGCGTGGTCACGATCGGCGCTGACAGGCTCGAGGCGGACGCGGACCTGGACGGCCATTTCCGATTCAGCTACAGCTTCGATCGGGTAAGATCAGGCGATACGATCATGGCCGAAGCCGTCGCCTTCAAACAGTACGGGGGGCGGGATTTTATGAGAATCCGCGGGCGATGGATGGAAAGCGACAGCCCCTACGAACTGACGGATCGGCGCGTCGCGTCCGACAAGATCCGATTCACCGCGTACCAGGTCCCCATCGAGTTTTCGCTGGTCCGGCCGCCCGACGATCTGAAACCGGAAACGGGGGTGCTGACCATCCACCGGGCAAACGCACCGGCAGCGGCCGTTTATTTGGCCCGGCCCAGGCGCGATGGTTTCACAATCAGCGATCCTGGACCGGACGGGTATTATCATGTCCGTTATCAGCCGACGGGCGACGAGCTCAACCCGACCGGTACGACGGAAGTCGAATTCACGATCTATGACATGGTGGGACAACCGCACCGCGCCCGTGCAACATTGACGACACCCTGAAGGCAGGCGACCCGGTCAGCGGGTCGGCAGGGGACCGGACAACATGGCACAACGCCACATTCATTACGAAGCCGCCTTTGAGGATTACGTCCGGTCGCAGGGCTGGCCTTATATTCCCGTCAATGAGCAGCGTAAGGCGATCTTCGGCGGCGATCGGATTAAGTCGTTCGATTTCCTCGTCTATCGGTCCGACGGGCCCGCGTGGCTCGTGGATGTCAAGGGTCGCAAGTTCCCTTACGACGGCCCCAGCGGCAAGCGTTACTGGGAGAATTGGGTCACCCGTGAGGACCTCGAGGACCTGACCCGGTGGCAGGGCGTTTTCGGCGACGGGTTCTCGACAATCCTGGTGTTCGCTTACTGGCTCTGCGGCCTGAGTGATCGCGAGCCCACCTCGCACGTACACGTGTTTCGTGATCGATACTACGCTTTTCTCTGGATTCCCGTGGCACAATACGCCCGGTATGCACGCCAGCGCTCGCCAAGCTGGGATACGGTTACGATGCCAACCGCCCAATTCCGCAAGATCGTCAGACCGATCCAGGAAGCATAGTCATTGTGAAGGGTTCCCAGTGGAACTCGCACGTCCGAGCACACGTGCCGTCGCTGTTGCGAAACCGTTACACACCCAGGTGAGGACGGACGGCTCGGATCATGATTGCTCGCCCCGCGTAGAATCAGCGCGCCCAGGAGCCCCATCCGGTCTCGCTCACCGGAAACGGGAGCCGGCCCGGAATCGGAACTTTACGGCAAGGCGGCGAGGCTTATAATGGCATCCATGGGACGACTGGTGCGGATACGGACGCTGCTGCCGCGGTTCGGGCGAGTGGGTGTCGTTGTGGGGTTAGCGACGCTCGGGCTGCACCTGACAGCCGCCGCCGCCATGGCGCAGAAGCAGGCCCGCTTCACCGACGAAGATGGATCGTCAATCCTTCCGTTTGCGATTTCCGCCGGGATCGTCGTGCTGATCTGCATAGGCGCTTTCATGAATCCCAAGCGCTCACACCTGGCATAGCGCGCCCGCGAAACCGGCGCCGACGCTTGTACAACCGCGACTCTTTTTCTTTAGGAGGATGAACGTGTTTACGAAACGCTCACTCATCGTGCTCCTGGTGGGGGCGAATCTGTTCTTGCTTGCCCTCCTGTTGTTCGGTAGCTACTCACTGCCGGCTGCCTACGCCCAAGCCGGCGGGCGGGCGGGTGATTTTTCTCTGGTTACCGCCAAGGCAGCCGCCCAAAACTACGACGTGGTCTACGTACTGGATCGCCCGGCCCGCAAGCTCCACGCCTTCTATCCGACCGGTAGGGGGGGATTCGCCTATGCCCAGTGGCGCGATCTCGTGTCCGACTTCCGTGGGCAGCAGCACCCGTGATCGGTGACCGCCAAACCCCTTTGACCCGAAAGGACAGCATCATGCATTCCAAAGACTTGGCCATTGGCGTCCTCTCCACGACGGGTGTGATCTTGCTTGTCGGGCTGGTTGTCATTCAAACTCGTCCAGCCACCACCCTGGCATCAGGAATGACCACGACCAGTGGAGACTACGTCCTGACCGTTGGGATGGCCTCAATCGGTAGCGAAGAGTACGTATACGTGATCGATGCTCCGTCCGAGGCGCTCGGCGTCTACCGCTTCAATGGCAGCCGTAGCGAAATCCAGCTTCTCGAACGCATCGATCTGAAGGCGATGCGGACTCAGGTTCAGCCGGCCCAACAGCAGCGAGCCCGGCCCGGCGGCGCACGTGGGCGTCGCCCCTAGGCGGGCGGTACTCGATACGCCTCACGCCGAGCAGCTCAACAGTGAGTCGTTCCCGGGTTCCCGGAAACGGTCTTGACGATCACGACCTGGGCGAGGGATGTGTCTGCGTTTGTTTGTGCCGCCCCACCTCAGTGCAACGTAACATATATTATGGGACGTTCCGTATCGTTGGTGCCGGATGAGTCTCTGCAGCGTTGCAGCCATCGAAACAGGCCGCCAGAGGACTCCGGCCGAACATGGCACTCATGCGTGCCAACCGCATGTTGCAACGTTGCGGACCTCACGCTTCGCTTGCGAGTGCGTCAAGGGCGTTGTCCAACGCTGACACCGCTCGCTTGGCGCCGAAGCGTCGCTCCGTGGAGGACACCAGTTCCTCGCGGGCCGCGGTGTCCAACCACCCATTGCCCTCCAGCAGCGATCTCAGTCTATGAAACAGGTCGGAATCGGAGTCGTACAGGCAGGTTTCATGAAAGCCCTTGGGGATGACTTCGGGATAAGCCAGACGATTAGGCAGGAGCGGCTGGCAGCCGGCGAGAATCGCCTCGATCACGGCGATGCCAAAATTCTCTTGGATTGCGGTGCTCACCACGAGGTCGCAACGGGACAGCATTTCCAGGTAGTCACCGCGATTCGGAAGGTATCCAGCGTGCAGGATATGCCTCCGCAGGGAGTCCCAGGAATCGGCGAACACCGGCGGGGCGGCTCGAAACTGCTCGCCGAGAAACACGAGGTTGAAGTCGTAGCCTGCCTGATCGAGGCGAATCAACGCATCGAAGAAGGGCTCGGGGTTCTTGTCATACTCCCACCGGTGACACCACAAAATGGTGAACCGCTCACGACGGGATCTCCGCGTAACAGCTGTCGCGTCGACGGCAACGGGCGGGTACAGGACGGTTGCCTTCGCCCGAATGTCGCGCATTACGTCCCGCGGTACGTGATCGGGCATCTTGTCCAGCAACACCCCCCCCGCCGCGAGGAAATCCTCGAGGTGGAACCGGGAGTTGAACCAGATTGCATCCGCGGCAAGACATGACAGGATATTCGTCATGCCATACTGGTAGTCGCGCTCCTGCTCCATGGGGATTGGGTAGGTCAACTGGTTTTCATGGAAGTAACATGCAAGAGGTACGTCCCGGATACCCATGGGCAAGAGGGCCTTCAAGTCCGTCACGCTCAGCATGTCGTTGCAGAGAATGACATCGACAGCCCCCCCATCAACCATCCAACTGCCGCCGTCACGCGCGAACCATGCACCGGCCCCACGCATACGCCATTTCCACTTCCTCGCGGGGAGCCTGGCCAGCGTACAGTCGTGTCGAGTCCGGGCGGCAAACGTCTCCACGAACGCCGCGTGCGAGCCGCCGTAATACGGCTCCAGGACAACCACGTGAAGCTTCCTCGGCATTCGTCCTATCTCCCTGGGACCATCAATTGCCAAAACGCTGCACCGTTCTGCCAAAACGTATACCGCCGCGCGCCGTTACTACTACCGCTTCCAGAAAGGTTGTTCCGCCTTCTTCCCCCCCCCCCTTACCAAGGGGGGATTGAGGGGGGTTCATGCAGGCGGAGAAGAACCTCCCCCAGCCCCTCCTTGTCAAGGAGGGGAGGAAGAAACACCATTACCTTTCTGGAAACGGCACTACCACATCGCACGCCAACCAACGTTCGCCCTCTACTCCGTGGCCAGGGGACGACGGCGGCTGTCGCGGATCAAAGGAGCCATGGCCATAACCGCCAGGATCAGATTCCTACCCCCCCGCGTCAGTTCGTACAAGTCCCGCTGCTTCGGCAGGATCAACCCCGCCAATCGCAACTGGTTAATGTGATGATACAGGGGCCCCGGCTTAAGCTTCGTCGCGAGCTGCAACGTTCGGTAGGTTGCAGGGCCCTCGACGAGTTTCGTGAGCAGACGCCCCCGCTGCTCGTGCCCCACCGCTGCCAACATACGCCAGGTTCCTGCCGATAGACGCACAGCCCGGCGGACGTTGCTCGCACCCTTCTCACCCCCCCGCCTCACCCCATTCCCATCGGACGCAAGATCGATCCGACACGCCCTGCCCGCGATATCGGCATCGCCTCCGACCCCCTCCGCCACCACAACCATCGCGCCGCACGCCTCGCGCTTGCTCCGCGGAAGCAGCGCACCGCCGGCTCGCTTCGCCCAGTTCTCCTCCGTGGAACTCCGGCCCGCGCGTTTTGCCTTGCCCCCCGCCACCCTGCCGCGTCCTGCCGGTTTCCTCCCCCCGCTTCGCCCACGCTCCGTGTCCTTGGCATCTCGCTTCGTCCCTCCTCTCCCCTGCTTGGGTCTGGATCGGCCACTCCCGTCCCCGGCACGCCTGGTCTTCTTCATGGTATTTGTCATTCTGGGTTCCTGTTATACTAGTATCCTCTTATCCTGTTATTCCATTTTACTATAATTCTATATCGGTGATACCCCTCCTCCGTCGCCACCCCTTCCATCCAACACATGCCCCACGTCCCCGAGAGCACACCTCCCGAACTGTCGGCCACCCCGGGTCCTGGCCCGCCTGCAGCACCTTTCGGCCTGAGTGCCCGCGCGGACTTCAAGTCCGCGGCTCGCATAGTCGTGAAACATCTAAAACGTAGCACTGGCCTCTCTTGCCCACCCAGCGCCTCACCTCGCTACATGCACTGCCGCGCTCGGCGTCTCATCCGGCTGCAGGTTCCCAGGCGAGATCACCTTGCGTTTCGCCGGCTCCGTTGCAGCTCAAAAGCCCTCCAGACCCAACGCGGAGCCCGCGGAGGGTGGACGCGCGCGGAGGCTACTTTTGCACTTGACAGCCGGCTGGGATATGGTATAATTGCCATATGACCATGATACGAAATCCGAAACAGCTTCCGGTATTCGAAGCACGGGCGAGGGTCGCCAAGGCGTTGGCGCATCCCAGCCGGCTTATGATGCTCGACGCCTTGGGCGAGGGTCCGATGTGTGTGTCGGATCTGACACAGCTTGTCGGGGCTGATCAGTCCACTGTGTCAAGGCACCTGGCCGTCCTTCAGGCGTCCGGGATTATCGGCCACAAGAAGGACGGCGCGCGGGCGCACTATTACCTGAAGACCCCTTGTTTGACGGGTTTCTGGCAGTGCATTCAGTCCGTCCTCGAGCAAAACCTCGAGGAGCAGCGCGCGTGCGTCGGGGGCGAATGCGACGGTTCGTAACGCGGCGGCGATGGGCGGGATCGGCGAGGCGAACAAGGCAATGAAACAGTGGAAGATATTTGCGGCCTTCGTAGTCATCTTCTTGGTGGCGTATTCGTTGCCGCTGTCCAACGTCAAGGTAACGGCGGCCATCCTCGAGGCTTTCAAGATGCTGCAGTGGTACGCCCGCAACCACACGCTGGCCTGTGTGGTGCCAGCGCTCTTCATTGCCGGTGGGATCATCACGTTTCTGTCCAAGGAGGCCGTGCTGCGGCACCTCGGTCCGAAGGCCAACAAGGTCGAGGCCTACTCGGTGGCGTCGGTCTCGGGAACCGTGCTTGCGGTTTGTTCCTGCAGCGTGCTGCCGATGTTCGCCGGAATCTACAGAGTGGGCGCGGGTCTTGGGCCAGCGTCAGCTTTTTTGTACTCCGGACCGGCACTCAACATCCTGGCGATCTTCCTCACTGCGCGGGTGCTAGGCTTTCAGATCGGTGTCGCGCGGGCGGTGGGCGCGATCGTCTTCGGCATCATCATCGGCCTGATCATGGCAGTGGTCTTTCGGAAAGACGAGCAGGAACGTAACGAGGCCATGGCCGACTTGCCCAAGCCGCCCCCGGCTCGGCGATCCCTCTGGCAGACCGTTCTTTACTTTGCCTGCATGATGGCCTTTCTAGTTTTCAGCGACTGGTACAACCCCGGCAACGTAGTCGTGCACAGGAGCGACGGCACGGAGATTTCAGTAGTTCTGTTGCAGGAGACAAAGGACGAGCTGCTCGTGCAGGTGGACCAGCCCATCGCCGGCATGAAGGTCGGCGACAAGATCACGCTCGCGAAAACAGATATCGAACACATTGAAGAAGCGCAGGGCTTGGTCATCACGATCTTCCACATGAAGTGGTACTTGGCCGGGGCGATGGGCTTGGCTGTGCTCTTGATGGTGTGGCGATGGTTCGAGCGCGACGAGGTGAAGGAGTGGATGCACAATACCTGGGATTTCGCCAAGCTTCTGGTGCCACTCTTGTTCGGTGGTGTGTTCATCGTAGGATTCCTCGGGGCGCTCCTTCCTGACCAGCAAGTGGCTGCCTTGGTTGGTGATAACAGCCTGAAATCGAACCTGGTCGCTTCCCTTGTCGGATGTCTGTTCTACTTTGCCACGCTGACGGAGATTCCAATCCTCCAGGCCTTGATGGAGCATGGGATGGCACGCGGGCCCGCGCTTGCCTTGCTGCTGGCTGGCCCCGCCCTATCGCTTCCGAGTCTGCTGGTCATCCGCTCGGTCATAGGAAATCAAAAAACAATCGTGTTCACGGCTCTTGTTGTCGTGATGGCAACCATCGTCGGAATGACGTACGGAGCGTTCGCATAGTGGAGGTGCGGTATGAAAATCGAGGTTCTGGGTCCCGGCTGTCCGAAATGTAAGAGGTTGGCTGAAAACGTTGCAAGCGCCGTTGGTGACGCCGGTCTCGACTGTCAGATAGAGAAGATCACGGACATCACAAAGATCGTGGAATACGGCGTCCTGGCGACGCCTGCCCTGGTCATCGACGGCGAAGTCAGAACTTGCGGAAAAGTACTCTCCGTGGAGGAGATTCGCGATATGATCGTGTAGGTCGCGCGGCGGATCAGAGTATGCCACTTGAGCGAGACCCGCTATCGTGGGCCGGCGTTTCGTTCACCGGATACCTCTGACGCACGTGAATCCGTGCGGGCCAAGAGCCTGCGGCACATAGAAACTGGAAACGCCGCTATGAAAGCCAAGAGTATCGTCTCAACCTCGCTTTTTCTTTTCGTGGGAGCCAGTCTCGCGTGTCTTGTCTGGAGCGAGACGCGATCGAGCTCGGTCGATCAACCCTCGGCTGATGCTCCCGGCGCTGTGGCACCGGCCCCGAAGGATGTGACGACGGCGCCGGGGCAAAAGGACAAGGTCGACAGCGCCGTCAGCCACAAGGTGATCGCCTATTACTTCCACAGAACCGCCCGCTGCAAGAAATGCCTTACCATTGAGGAATATGCCAGGGAGGCCTTGATCGACGCGTTTCCCGAGGCCGTCGAATCGGGCAGGCTCGAATGGCACGCCATCGACATCGAGCAACCGGAGCATGAGCACTTCGCCATGGACTATGAACTGGTTTCGAGTTCACTGGTCCTTGTCAATATCGTCGACGGGAAACAGACGGATTGGCGATTGCTGGGCGACGTGTGGGATCTGGTCAATGACAAACTGCGCTTTCAAGCATATGTCGAGGGCAAGGCCCTGCTCTATCTGGAGGAGGAGGAGCCTTGACCGGCGAGCTGCTCCTGCAGATGATCTGGGCGCTTTGGTTGGGCATCCTGACATCGATCAGCCCGTGCCCATTGGCGACGAACATCGCCGCGATTTCGTTCATCGGTAGACGGATAGACAATCCCCGCGCTGCAGTTGCCACTGGCCTGCTCTACACGGTGGGAAGGACGGTAGCGTACGTGGTCCTCGCGGCACTTCTGGTTTCGAGCCTGCTATCCGCCCCGGTGGTCTCGCACGTTCTGCAGAAATATATGAACAAGATGCTGGGGCCGCTTTTGATACTGGTCGGGATGCTGCTGGTGGGCCTAATCGAGTTCAACGTGAAGGGCTCGGGCGCTGCCGCCAAGTTTGGCAAACGGGTCGAGACGTGGGGCATTTGGAGCGGGTTGGCGTTGGGAGTCGTGTTCGCGCTCTCGTTTTGCCCGGGATCGGCAGCGCTGTTCTTCGCGAGCCTCATCCCGCTGGCGGTCAAGTACGAGTCAGCGTTTGTACTGCCAGCCGCTTACGGAGCCGGGACGGCCCTGCCGGTATTGGCGTTTGCGATCTTAATCGCTGTGAGCACGAACGCCGTGGGGCGGGCGTATGATCGGATCACTCAGGTTGAGTGGTGGGCTCGCCGGGTGACAGGTGTGCTTTTCATCGGAGTCGGAGTGTACTTCTGCCTGGCGTTCATCTTCCGCGTGCTCTGATGTGCGAGGTCCGGTGGCGCGCCGGCAGTTGGGTGAGAGGGGAAGTCGTTCCGATCAGGCTTCTGTTATCAAATGGCTCGCGTCTTCCTCACCGCCCTGAGCAAAGAACTCGAGCGCCGCCCGCGGGGCTTTCATCAACCTCTCGTAGGTTGCAGGCCGGCTCAGGCTCAGGTATGCCATAGAGCCTGTAACCAGTGTGATGCCAAGCCCGCAAGACAGGATCATTGGAGCAACCACAAGTCTTCTGACGAACTGACGACGTCGATCCTGAGCGGTCACGATCTCGTCGATCGCTTCGAGAATCGGCAGCCCGAGGCTGTGTGCCACGTGTGCGCCGCTTCGGTAGACGTGGTCGAGCACTTCAGCGAGCACAACACAAACCGCTCCGGCAGCACAGGCGAGCAGCAGGGCCAACACGACTATATTCTTCGCTCGAGGTGCGATCGGCATACTGCTTCCGCGTGCCTGCGCCCAATCCGCGAAGTGGACGAGTCGATCCTGTTCGGCAGCACGGAGCGTGGGAGTGATGAGGTCCAGCTTTCCTTGCCGCCCACTGCGGTTCGCAGCAGCTTTTTGCCTTTGCTCGACGACCGCCTCAAACTCGTCCTGCTTAGCGAAGGCGTTCTGCTTGATGGCGGACAATTGCGCTGTTTCCTCGTCGTTGGCGGTGAGGTCCCGATCGATCTCCTTGATCTTCTCCTCCAGAGCCGAGATTGCCACAAGCGCTTGAGCACGATCGATTTGCCACGGTTGTATCGGCGCGGGCATCGACACGGGATCAGGTACAGATGTCCGACCGATCGATTCGTTCGCTACTGCGCCCGAAGCATCGATGATCCGCTGCTGCTCGAACTCGTCCTGCAGACTCTGCCGCGTCTTCCTGAGCTCGACAATCTGCGGGTGAAGGTGCGTCATTCCGCGGGTGGATCGCAATCGCTCGATCTCGATATCGATTTTTCTAATCTCTGCGGTGAGCCGGATTGAGGCGTGACTTACGCGGATGGGTTCGATGATCTCGGCGCCCTCGTTCGCCTGAGTCACCATGGGCATCACCTCCGGATCACCAATGGACGCGAGCACCTTCCGGTTGCCGGTAAGATCGGCCTTGTGCTCCCGACGGCGTAGGAGGAGAGTACGGCGTTCCGCTTGGAGCCCCACCTGCTTCGCGCCAAGCGTGCCAAAGCCAACCGGGTCGACATAGGGATTATGAAGACGGAATTCCCTCTCCTCGCGTTTTGCCCGGTCGAGCTTCGCCTGGGCTTCCTCGAGCTCCCTCTTGTGATAATCACGCTGTCCGGCCAGGAAATCTTTGATCCAGGCCTTCGAACGACGGGCATACGTCTTCCTGACTTCATCCACGAGCCCGGAACCGATCTGCGAGTCCGGACCCGTATAGGTGATTTCCACCTGAGTGACACCTGAGCTGTGTATGTGGTTCTTCCAGATCTGAAGACGACTTGCCATGGAGCGGGCCAACGACGCTCGCCGTCGAACGGATGCTTCCGTCAAGTTCCCGTCTGCATCGCGCGGGAGGTCTTTGGTCAGGCCAAGGTTCTCGACCACCTCGGTCATGTGAGCTTCGGACTTCAGATCATCCGTCATCGTGCCCATGAAGGTCTTGAAGGACGCCGCCCCACGTGAGGAGCTAAGGTCCTCACTCACCGGATCCAGACGGATTTCGAAACGCACCGACGCGGTGTAGCTGCGCGGCGAATAGAGGCTCGAAACGAAGACGATGCTCGACGTCAGACAGAACGGCACAAAGAAAGCCCAACGATGCAACGACGCGATGCGCAGGGCATCGTGGAGAAACTTCCGAATCTCACCGAATGTACGATCGTCGTCGCCGCCGCTGTTTTCGGCGCGGTGACTGCCGCTGCTCGGTCGCGAGTGTCCGGAATGACGCCCCGATTTTCCCACTACATACTCCGCTCAGTGTCCTCAGAGGCGATGTCGGTGCATCGCCGGCTCTGGCCGGTCTTGAGATGAGCGACCGCCGCCAAGATGCCGGGTGGGCCCTAAGGGCGTAGCCCTCTTTTCAACAGACCTCGAGCCGTTTCCAGGTTTTTCGGACGGCGCTTCGAGGCGCTTTAGGCCAAAGCTATCGCCTGCCGATCGCAGGCTTGCGAGACCATCGTCGCTCGCCTGATGACGTAAGTTACCGGACTGGATCGATCTTTCGCGCCGATGATCGGACCATCCGCCGTCATGCACGCTCCTCTCTACGACTCGTCGTCCACATCCAGTAATCATGCCCCACGCCAACTTCCAAGGAGATGACACGAAGGTGATACCGCGCCAGTAACCGACGCCATTGCCTCGGATGGAAGGTCATGCCACCGAAGCGAACCTCACGTCCGGGCGACCAGTTCCAGAAACGCGGACCGTGGTACCGCTCCGCGCCGATTGCGGCCCGAACGACGTTCTTCAACCGTTGCGATGCAGGCATGGGAGCTTCCCGCCAACATTGGATCCTGCAATAACCGCCCGACCTCAGTACCCGCGCGATCTCCGCAACATACCCCTCAACAACCTCGTGCAGCGTCATGTGCTGAAACGCCAGGTGGGAATAGACAAGGTCGACCGATTCATCCGGTACCATCGACAGGGTCAGCCCGTCGTTCACGTGAAGCTCGATGTTTGGCACGTCCTTGAGATACTCCCGTGCGTACTCGGTCATCCTCGGGCTCACGTCCACACCGATCACCTTGTGACACCGCTCGGCAATCGGTCTGACAAGACGGCCAATCCCCGAGCCGATCTCCAGGCAGGTCCAGTGGTCGCGCAGCGGAACACCGTTGAGCAGGAGGTTCAGCTCATCCTCCGTTCGTTCTTCCCAGAGCGATTCGAGCACGCGCTCATCCGTCGTCGCCTCGATGTCCGGGTCGCTGCAGATTCGACGATACTTCGCCTCGAACACCGAGTCCGCATCCCAGAAACGGCGCGTGTCCTTCAACCATTCTTCCTGCCGTTTAGCCAACATGGGTGTCCCTTCCATCTCAGGTATCGCGTCCACCAGATCGAACCGCGTGACATGCATCCGGCGTCCGCTTACCCGGTGATGTGCCTACGGCGTCGATCGCGGTCCACATTGCCAACAGGCCCCCACTTGCGACAACTACCGACGGAAGGGGCCTGAAAACCCGGTAGTACTTCGTCTCTTCGCTTCGCCGAACGTCCGCCCGCAAGAGCAAGGTAGTACTGCTCGTATGCGTTGACGGCGCTGCCAATCGTGTACTCATTCGCGCGCTCAGCCGCCCGCCGTCCCATCTCCCGCCGCAGCGCGGGATTGGCAGCCAGAAGGTTCAATGCATCAACGATTGCACTCACGGACTTCGGCTTGACGAGTATCCCATCGAGGCGGTCACGAAGAACGATGCCGTTGTCACCGACGTCCGTCGCCACGCTTGGAAGACCGACCGCCATCGCCTCCAACAGAGCGTTGTTCATCCCTTCCGACTCGCTACAGCACGCGTAGGCGTCCATCCCAGCCAGGATGTCCGGCACATCCTCCCGCCATCCGGTGAAATGCACGCGCTCAGCGACACCTTCCGCACGTGCCCGGTCCTCCAGCACACCGCGCAGCGGCCCATCACCGACTACAACCAGATGCAAAGTGGGAATCGCTGCGGCAGCCTTTGCGGCTGCGCTGATCAGCAGATCGTGGCGCTTGACGCGTGTCAGGGAGCCGACGATGCCAACCACGAATGATGAGTCTCCAAGGCGGAGGCAGCTCCTCATCGCTCGTCTCACTTCGCGCGCAGGCTTCGTGAACCGCTCCAAGTCAACACCATTCGCCAGGACATCGATTCGTGCCGCGGGTATCCCCACCTGCCGCTGAAGCTGCCGACTGCCCGCACCGGACACCGACGTGAACCGCGCCCCGGCGAACAGCCCCCGTCGCGCTACACGGCGTTGCCGGCCGGCAAACCTTGTTCCGCTCTGAAGACCGTGGAAACCGAGCACGAGGCGCGCTTCCGGCGTCATGACCCCCGCCACCGTCGCATCCGACCAGCATCCGGTGTTTCGGGCATGAATCACAGATGCGTGCCACTGCCTGGCATAGCGACCCAGCTTCAGACCCGCGGTCCACGAGCGCCCTTTGGCGCCGATCGCTCGACACGCTACGTGGTCAGGCAGATGGGCCGCGAGCGACCCCGCCTCCCGCAACGTGATCACAACATGCCGTGCCCGCAACGGATCGAACCTGCGTAGCAACGCGACGAGCATCCGCTCGGTGCCGCCTCCTTCGAGCGAGTGAATGACGTGCACGATGGTCGGCGGGCGTTGCCTAGCCATACGGCTCAGCCTCCCAAGCGAGCATTCCCTGGGCCGGTTGCGGCTGAGCGAGCGCCGGCACCTCCTCCGAAACACGAAGCTCGTGCAGAACCGACCGGTAGAGGCACAGCGGGAGCGCAAGCACCCACCAATAGGATTCACACTGGAACCGGTCGGTACCCAAACCCGTAACGAAGTAGGTGACGCCCGACACAATGAACGCGTAAGCTATCAATCTTGTCTCCAGCGGTTGTCCGGTCAGGTGGGCCAACCGGGAACTTCGATAGGCGTACGAGAGGGACCCAGCAACAAGCAACAGGAAAATGACACCACCGTGCACCCCCAACTCTACAAAGGCCGCAATCAGTGTGTTGTGACTGGAACGCTTGTGAAGATCATAGTTGTACATCCCGATGACGCGTGGGAAGTTCCCGACACCCACGCCGTACGGATGATCGAGCAGAACCTGGAAGGATGCCCTCCAAATGGTCAGTCGCAGCTCAGCCGCCCGGTCACCCCGAAGACTTTCCGCGCTGCTCATCGTCGACATCCGATTCCAGTACTTGACATCCGTGAGCGTGAACGCAACCGTGCCCCCCACGATCAGCAGCACGTAGATTTTGTATCGTCTCGCACGCGGCGCCAGCAGAAACGCGCACAGCGCACCGATCATCAGCCCGATGAAGGCCGAACGTGTCCGGCACATGACAATCGCATTGACGGTCAGACCGCCGGCAACAGCGGCAATCGCCTTCCACCGCCACTTCGGGGCGATGAGAAAGGCCACCGCGATGATCGGAAGCATCGCGCTGAGATGCGCCGCAAAGCCGGATGTCTTGGAGAAATCAGGCCCACCCATGTGGTCGAGGCGGCCGGTGAAAAACGCCCACGCAGGGGCGGTGTAGGCGTCATAACCAAGGTAGAGGCTTCCAATGACGAGACTCCATATGATGAGCCTCAGATTCTCCCGAGTCGTTGCCAATCGTGTCATGATGAGCACGAAGAGGAACATCTTCCAGAGCTTCTCGAACGGATACCCGGACGCACGCCCGACGTTCCAGACCAGCTTCGGATTGAATCCGCCGATATCGATGGTGAGATTAATGGCCGCGATCACAACCAGCGCAATCAGGCCGATTTCCCAAAGACACAGTAGCGGTTTGATCTTCGGAACGCGTTTCTGGTTTACCAGCATACCAAGAACCGTGAAGGCAACGGCATACAACGAATAGCGGATGCCGAATTCCGAGATGGGGCGCCCCCACCACGTTTTGACGGGATTCATCTGGTAGACCAGCATGTAGTTCACCACGCCCCAGATGGGGTTCGCAATGGAGAGGATGCAGGCAATCCAGAACGCGGTGAAGTACGCAATGGTCCTCAAAGGCCACATGCTGATCCCCGAGCATTCGCGCCCCGACCGACGTTGGGGCGGGCCGCGTTATCGAACACTGGAACAAGTTCGATTCTGATGTAGCGTCCGAATCCCGAAGGTTCCCGGAGGTTCTCGGCCGTCGGACGCTACGAGACCACTGAAGGCGCTATAACGATGTCTCCGTGATGCTTGTCGACACGACACCGCGCCCACTGAAGGCCACGTCGCCCCATAAGCATGGCTGCTGTGCTCGCAGAAGCCCTTTTCTCGCTCCATGCGGATCTTGTCGCTTCTTCGGGCGACCCGGTCCCCGGATCACTCAACTCCCACCTTCCAGGGGCCGATAAGCCAATGAGCGCTCCACGGTGGAGAATTCACGCGGAGGCTCCTGCGCCTGCGGGGGATCGACCGCCCATCCGGTGCGACACAAAAACGGAATCTGCTGAGGCCGCGTTCCGACGTGGTGAGTGTGCATGATGCGATCGACCGCGACGCCCGTGAAGCACCCCTGCGTGAATGGCGAGTCTCCTCGCTTTGATCGGCGGGACCTCGCCTGTTGCGCGATCCTTCTCCTCGCGGGTGTCCTGGTCCTGGGAAAAGGGCTCACCGTGGGTGGGTTGCGCTGGGGCGATGCCGGCACGCACGCCATGGACGGTGTTCTCATCCACGACTGGGTGGCCGCCGGGCCGTCGGCGTGGCCCGATCCCGTCGGATTTGCCGAACGCCAGTACGCCCACTACCCCAGTCTGGGAATAGGCAGCACATACCCACCGGGCTTTGCAGTCGTTGAAGCCGTGTTCTTCGCCATCTTCGGCATCTCCATCACAACGGCAAGGCTGTGCGTGCTGGGCTTTGCTATGTTGGCGCTGGGCGGGCTCTATGTCCTCGCTCGGCGTTCCACTGGACGGCTGTGTGCCGCGTGCGCAGTCCTTGCCCTGCTCTCCATGTCGAGCTTCGTCCTCTGGAGCCGTCAGATCATGCTTGAAACGCCCACCGCGGCTGTGCTGATCTGGTCGGCCGTAACCGCTCAGCGTTATGCCGATCGCCCTACGTGGTCGCGTCTGGCGCTGTGGACGGCGCTGTCCGTTTCCGCAGTGCTCTTCAAGCAAACCGCCGCGTTCATCCTCCTGCCCTATGCCCTGCTTCTTATCGCCTGGAACATTCGCGGGAAGGCCCCGCTGCGACACACTGTGGCGGCGGGGTTGGCTTCGGTAGGTTCAGTGGCCGCATACTTCACCCTGATTTCATCGGGCGGCGCCGGGCCTCAGGTTCTCAGCTACCTCCTTGACGGACGATCCGCATCTTCGCTGTTTTCCGCACAGAGCTGGCTGCAATACGGCCAGTGGATGCCTCAGCAGGTGGGCGTCTGCGTGATTGTGCTGGCTGTGCTGGGATTGGTGCTATCGCTACGCCGCTTCAATCTTCTTTCGGCGATGGCGCTTCTGTGGTTCGCAACCTTCTACGCCATGTCGAGCCTCATTCAGCACCAGGAGCACCGGTACTTCTTCTTCGGCCTGCCACCGATCGCCCTATGGGCCGGGATCGGAGCGGGTTGGCTGATTGCGCGCATCCGACCGGCACCTGCTCGTGCGTGCGCTGTCACATGTGTGACACTTGCCGCCCTCGTGTCGGCCTTTCTCGAACCGGTCCCCTATCGGCCGGATTACGGCCCCCTGGTTTCGGCGCACGCCGACCGCATCACCGGCAAGATCGTCCTTTTCGACGGACACCGCGATTCCGACTTCATCCTGGCTGTCAGGCAACAGCTGGGGCCACGCAAGTGCGTGGTCGTCCGGGCGAGCAAACTCCTCTATGCCTGCGCCGCCAGCCCGAAAGACCGCTTTGAGTCCTTTGTGGAATCCCTTGAGCAGGTCAACACAACGCTCAGGAACCTTGCCTTCGACGGCGTGTTCGTGGAGCGTGAGCCGCGCATGAAGCTCGACGAGGAACAGCTACTTCGGCAATCCCTGAAAAGCTCCGGTGACTATGCGTTGCTGACATCCCACACGCTCCGGGCCGGACCTGGGATCGAACGTACGCCGCGTACAGTGGTGGACGTCGACGTTTATCTCCCACGGAGCGACCTACGGCGGCAGACCGACGTTTTGCAGATCCCCATCCCCATGGACAACCGTGTGCTCTCCGTGGACCTCGACGAACTTGCGACGGATACCTAGAGCGTCTAGCCATCACCTGTGGCGGCTATGCCCAGAAGGTACACTCGTGCCCTTCCATTCCCCAACGCCGTTCTCAAGGGGCGATAACCGCGATCCGATGAACACGCATGACATCCTCGCCTGCGGTCCGACCGAGTGAAATCGAACAACATGGCATGATCACGACGCCGTGGAGGCCTGTTCCCTACTGATTGGTGATACGCTCGTGCTTACACAACCGGACACTGCTACCTTGGATTGCCCCAGCGTGCCCGCTCTGTCGGACCCGCCGGTGCCGGGGCGCCTCGACCCGTCACACGCGGCCACTTGTTCACCGTCCGACCGGGTTATTGATTACGCTCAGGAACAGCGGTTCCACGACGAATGGGGCATGGCCATTACGCCGGAGCACGTTCCGGTCAGCGAGGCGTTTGAAGCCTGCACGGCCCCCGAGAACCGATTCATCACGGGTTGGCTTGGTGGCGTGCGCGGGCTCCGCATCCTGGATCTTGGCTGTGGTGCGGGAGAAGCGGCCACCTACTTCGCTCTGCAGGGCGCACAGGTTACAGCCGTCGATATCTCCGAGGGTATGCTGGACGTCACACGGAAGGTGGCTGAGCGTCACGGCGTCAAGGTCGCGTGTGTACAGGGTTCTGCTGAGCAGCTTGAATTCAGCAACGATACCTTCGACGTCGTCTACTCAGCCAATCTCCTCCACCACGTCGACATCCATCGGTGTCTTGGCGAGATCGGGCGTGTGCTCAGACCGGAAGGGCGCTTCGTGTCGTGGGACCCCCTGCGTCACAATCCGGTGATCAACCTCTACCGTCGCATGGCGGCCGCCGTCCGCACCGAAGACGAAACGCCCCTGAGCATTCACGATCTCAACGCGTTTGCGAAACACTTCCGGCATGTTGAGCACCGTTGCTTCTGGCTTGCGAGCCTGTGGATCTTCGTCCGCTTCTTCTTGATCGAACGTGTTCATCCCAGCAAGGAACGCTATTGGAAGAGAATCATCACTGCCGCCGACCGGCTGAGCGGGACCTACCGCCGGCTTTCGCGACTCGACAACTTGCTACTGCGGGCCTGCCCGTGGCTCGACCGAATGTGCTGGAACCTCGTGGTTTGCGCAAGCCATCCGACCGTGGCCGATGTCGCTTCGGCCGGTACGCCTGTCTCCAAACCGAGGTGGAACATCGAGATCCCTAAGCGCGACCGTGCGGCTCGCCAAAGGGAACCCGGGCTGAAGACCTGATCGAGCTTATTGGCGGGTCCTTCCTTCAGGGCCCGACTCGACATCCCTGCCGGTCGCCTCCACATCAATGAACGGTGACGGCGTGTCGCTCTGAAGGTGAACGATCCGCCCCTTGAACACCTCGGCAAGCCACCGTTTAATCCGATTGCGAATCGGCGGAATCAGCAACGCAAACCCGCAGAGATCCGTCAGAACGCCCGGCGTGATCAGCACCAACCCCGCGACGAGAATGAGCGCTCCGTCGACCATGGCGCCGGTCGGAGCGACCCCGGATGCCAGGTCCGCCTGAATCCGCGCGAGCACGCGAACCCCCTCTCGCCGCGCCAGCCATGCCCCAAGCACGCCCGTCCCGATCACCAGCGCGAGGGTCGGTCCCCAGTCCAGGTGCTCGGCGATTCGGATGAGAATCACGACCTCGACCAGTGGAACGACGGTCAGGAGAATCAACAGCCTCAGCAGCAACGATAGAACCCTTCCACGCACGTACGGCCCAGGTTGGACCAACGCCGGTTCGCCACACGCTGTCCTGAGCCTAACACCACACCCCCAAAGCGTCCACCGTGGCGACGTATGCCCGAGGGGAACTGCCCGTGTAATACAAGATCCAGTTCCGGAATGCCGACTCCCCGCCAGCGAGCCGCGGGCTGCCGCAAGGCGGCTCTGCCGCGCCCGCGCGGACCCGAAACTGCGGGAAGACGCCGGCAAACCTGATGCGACGAATCGGCACTATCAAACTGCCCTTGGTATAACGCTCTGGTAGCGCCTCCGCCCACCAGGATGCAAGTAATCCGCGCTCGAGCCTGGACCGATAAATAGTTGGCAAGGCCGGGTCCGCGCGCAGCCACGTTTTGCCTTGGGTCAATCTGATGAACTCAGTCAACGCAACAACGCCTGTACGGTTTCCTGCGATGGATCGCCCGGCGAGCGCGCTGGCGAGCATCGCATGGCCTTGGCTCCAGCAGCTTTTCGGCCTGGCGTTTATCGCGACTCTGATCGTGGGAATCACCTACTTCCCTTGGGTAAAACAGATGCCGATCGGGTACGTTCCCGTGGTGATCGGCCTGGTCTTGGCCTGTGTTGCGCTGAACCGCCGCGTTGCCTATCGAATCGAGACCCTCATCCTTGCGATCTCCAAGCGTAGGTTCCTGCTCTACGTTATCGCTCTGGCCATCGCCCTCCGCATCGCGGCTGTCCTGCTGTCGGGAACGATTCCGGTCAGTGACCACGAGATCTACCACGGCAAGGCCGTGAGCATGTTGCGAGGGAACGGATACGGATCGACGGCCTTCTTCCCGCCAGGGATGTCATTCTGGCTCCTGACCATCTACGCGATCTTCGGCGAGTCTGTGTTGGCCGCTCAGATGGTCAACGCGGCGATCGGCGGCGTGCTCACGTGGCTCACCTACGACGTCGCCCGCCACATAGTGCCCGAATCCGCCGCACGGTTGGCGGCGATCCTGGCGGCCTTTTTCCCGAGCCTCGTGGTCTTTGCAGCCACCCTCGGATACGAGCCACTTCTCGGATGCCTGATCCTGCTGGCGATGTCGCTGTTTCTGCGTAGAGCGCCGGCGCGTTCTCATCCGATGTGGCACGTCGCCTTGATCGGCGTCGTGTTGGGCGCAGTGGCATTTGTCAAACCGATCGGCCTGCTTGCACCTGGAATCTTCACTCTGTGCTATTGGCGACACGGCACGTCCATCGCCCGGTCGATTCGTAACGGTCTGATCCTGGCGATCTTCCTCTTCGCCACGATAGCGCCCTGGACGATGCGAAACCACCGCGTGCTCGGTGAGTTCGTCCCCGTCACGACCAGCAGCGGTGTCGGCCTTTGGATGACCAATCACGAAGGCGCCACAGCCCTCAATGAACCGCTCCCTGCACTCCCGTCCGGTATCACGGAGCTCGAGCGTAACCGCCTTCTCTGGAAACAGAGCTGGGCATACATCTTCGCCCATCCGGACCGCTTCGTGCGAATGCTGCCGGCCAAGGCCGCCTACCTCTGGGGCACATCGAGTACGGTCATGGCCGCGGTCTCGGCCGACCGCTGGGACCCGATCAACGAGGCGGCAGCCAAGTGCGCTATCAACATCGCGTGGACCTTCATCGCTGTGCTGTTCATCTCAGCCGTCTGGCGCGACGGGTTTTGTCGATCGACCGTCGCCTTCTGGCCGATGGTCTCCATGCTGGCGTATCTGTGGGGCATCCACCTGTTCTACGAAGCGCAGAGCCGCTACCACCTCGCATTTCTGCCGATCCTGCTGATCGGTGCAGCCGCCGGTCTCCTTCGCCACCGTCCGCACGACCTGTCCGCCGAACCCAGTTGCCAGTAGGCCGACGGCCGATATCCACAATGCCCACCCGCGAGCACCGATCGGTGTAAGTCACTGGCTGTCCCTCTGTTTTTCCGTGTTCTTGACCTGACGCGCCCGCGCGATCACGATGTCACACTGGAACAGCCGATGCCAACAGCGATGCGGCCGCTGTCGCTGCGACGCAGTCTCAGCAGGAAGGACCGTCGCAGTGAGTATCTGCCACGGTTCCCGGTCGGCTCTTGGAAGAGGCTCTTTCCCGGTTGGACCACTAACGCAAGTGAGCACACACCATGATGCTCAAGGGTCGCTTTGTCGTTCCGGTCGACGGACCGGTCATCGAACACGGCGCGGTCATCATCCATAACGACCGCATCACGGCCATCGGCCGATCTGCTGAACTGAGTCATCAGGAGACGATCGACTACGGCGACGCCGTCATCTGTCCCGGGTTCGTCAACGCGCACACGCACCTCGAGCTCAGCTCGCTGGCCGGGCTCATCCCCACCGCCATCAGCGCCGCCGGCGATCCGACGCTCGGCTTCATCGATTGGCTCATGCAACTCATGGATGCCATCGGCACGACACCTCCTGATGCAGCACAATTGACCGGGGCGATGCGCAGCGGGATTGCTGAGTCACTCGCATCCGGCGTTACGATGCTCGGTGATGTCACGCGCAATCCGGCGCAAACACGCCGGGTCCTGGCAGAGTCCGCCTTGCGCGGTGTGTCCTTCGGTGAGATCAGCGCAATCGGACGGAGGAGACATCTGCTTAGCGAGCGGTTATCCGCCGCATCCTGCCGCGCGGGCGAGACGGGTAGATTCCGTACCGGCGTTTCTCCTCACAGCCCCTACACCGTCGAACCGGATGCGATGCGGGCCTGCGCTGACGCGGCGCGACAAGGCAACATTCCGCTCAGCATCCATCTGGCGGAAACGCCGGGGGAGGAGTCGTTTACTCGAACCGGCACGGGACCGTTCGCCGATTACCTCGAGCGACTCGGCGTTTGGGACGAGGCCATACCGGTTGCAGGGTGCAGCCCCGTCGAACTCGCGTTCAGGACGGGTCTACTGAACCGCCGCACGGTCATCGCACATGCCAACTACGTTAGCGATCCGGATATCGCCCTGATCCGAGAGTCCGGCGCAAGCGTAGCCTATTGTCCCCGCACGCACGCCGCCTTCGGCCATCAGCCCCATCCGTTTCGGTTGCTGCTCGAAGCCGGCGTCAACGTCTGTCTCGGCACGGACAGCCTCGCGTCAACTCCGTCGCTGTCGATCCTCGACGAGTTGCGTTTCCTCCATGAGGGCCATCCCGATCTCGCGCCCGAAACCCTCATCGAGATTGGGACGATCCGCGGCGCGCGAGCCCTCGGCTTTGCCCCCGCCGCCGGCTCGATCAGCATCGGAAGCAGCGCCGATCTGGTTGTCGTCCCCCTGGATCCCACCTCACCCCACGACCGGTGGGATCGCATCCTCGAATCCGCCGCTCCGCCGATCGCCGTGTACACCAACGGCACACTGCTGCCTCAACATCCGCACAACCCCTGACCTCCGACCTGCGCTCACACACCGCCCGCACAAGTTCCCGCTCCCGCTCGCCGCTTCTCCTCCTCCGCCATCCACCTGTACATCGCCAGGCTCACCAGCGCAAAAGCAAGGGCAACCACCCAGACGGGCCACCCCACGGCCTGCCATAGCAGCACACCGCCGATCGGGGCAACGATCCCCCGCAGCCCCGTCAGGGAAACGTGAATCCCCATGTAGATCTCTGCTTTCTCCGGATGGGCAAAGTGCAAATGCCCGATGTGCCACGCCAGAGCACCACCACCTCGCCCCAGTCCGTAGAAGATCCCCCGACCCGCGAACAGCACGACCGCCAAGGGTAGAAAGCCCGCGCCCACCATCGCGCTATTCTCCGTCACCATCGTCGCGAACATTGCCAGCAAAATCGAAGTCGTCCAGCACATCACGTTGATCACGCGGAAACCCAACACACCGACGCGGTCAAACAACCCGCCCCATCGGCCGAGACTGCCAAGGATCGCCAGTTGCGGAATCGCCACAAGAAGTGCCGTGCTCACCCAAAACCCCCACGCGTGCCCGAAGTCAAGCCGCGTTGTGACCACGGCGGCGATGATCGAAATCGTCATCAGGTTCGCAAGCCCGGTAAAGAGCTGTGCCACGCAGTAAAGCAGGTAGCGACGATCATCCCGCAGCACGCGAACCATCTCACCAAGCACGTGCCCGGGCGAAACCAGCGCGGTGAGGCTGAACGGCTCCACAAGACTCCGACGGAGGTCGGGATCATCCGCCGGCTGCACAACCCCACTAAGCTCCCGCCGCTCACCCCGGATTCGGATGCGTGCCGCCAAACGCACAGCCGCCAGGCCAACCAGCGCAACGCCTGGATAGATGAACCGATAGGAGCCGGGGCTCCAATCGCAGAGAGCCGCCGCCGTGAGCGCCGTCAGCACGCTCACCACAAACCGCACGCGTTGCAACCGTGCCGTGATCCGTCCCCGAACCTCCCGCGGGTAGTTCGACTTCCAGACAGCCGACCGGACGGTCACCACGCCGGCCATCAAAACCTGGACAGCCGCCATCTGGCAAATGAAGCAAGTCGCCCCGAAACGCGTGGCCGGGATCGCCCCGGCCATCCCCGTCAGTAACGCCGCACCGGCGGAGAACAGCACGAGAAGCCGAATCTTCGGCCGCCCAACACACATCATCCCCCAGATGATGCTCGTGATGAACGCGGCGATCGGAGTGGCTGTGGCGATCGCGATCTCGAGCTCGCTTCCGTGGAACACCTTCGCCACGACCACGCTGCCGAAGTTTCCCTCCACTACCCCGGCCAGGACACTCCATACCATAATCTGCCGAAGTTCATGGAAGTAGCTGTGCCGTGTCAGAAATGGAAGGGTGCGAACGCCAAGCAGGTCCAACCAACAAGCCCTCCGCCTCAGGTATCCCAACCGCTCAACCTAATGACGAGGGAGACGCCTGGCAAGAGAACCAGGCTCCACCAATCCCCTTGCGGACCGGACCACCAAGGCTGTGAGCCCGATGCCCAACCCACCCCTCTTACCCTCCTTATACGGATTTCAGTTATAGATTGCCGAATCGATGTTCCGGCTCTATCGAGTTTTGCAGCACCGCGCGGGTGCGGCAAAGCCGCCTTGCGGCAGCCCGCGGCTCGCTTGTAACCAATCGGCAATCTTCATCTGATACTCGTATTAGACAGCACCGGCCCGTTGTAGAACCCACCCACCCGGCGCTCCGCCAACCCTACGTAGCCCACCCGCAACCGCCCGTCCGCGCAACCGAACGGCACGCTACACCTCTCGCGCCCACGTCAGCAAGCCACAATCCAAACGCCTCAGTACCGGCGCACCACGCCCACGACCACACCCTGGATCGTGACGTTCCGCGTGTAGATTGGCTTGTACTTCTCGTTTGCGGGCTGAAGCCGAACCCGGTTTCGCTCTCGATAGAACCGCTTGAGCGTCGCCTCCTCACCGTCCACAAGCGCAACCACCGTCTCCCCGTTCCGGGGGTTGGACCGCGCCTCATAGATGACCAGGTCTCCGTCCCGGATCTGATCATCGATCATGCTGTCGCCGACAACGGTCAGAACGCGGACCGGATAACGGCTGGAGAAAACCTCCTCCAGATCAATGAAGTCCGGTACCTCAATCGCCTCGATGGGCCGTCCGGCCGCGATTCTGCCGACAAGCGGAAGCAACGTCGGCCGTTCGTCAGGCAATTGCACAGACGGGGTCAGTTGCAAAGAGCGCGCCTTGTTGGAAAGCCGCGTAAGCAACCCCTTTTCGATCAGAGCCTCGACGTGCTCGAATACGGTGATCTTGCTTATGCCGAGCTCGTCGGCGATTTCCTGAAGTGTCGGGGAATAACCGTCCAGCCTCCGGACATCGCGGATAATTGTGAGGATCTCCAACTGCCGCGGCGTCAGACGCTGCGTGTCGTCGCTCTTCGCTCTTCTTCTTCGCGCCATGATCCGTCTCCACGAATGGCCGCAACCCCTGCGGGCCAAACACGATCAGCGGCAGGCCACCCCACGCAGCCCGCACCGCCAACCGAGACCTGTCAGCCACCTCATCCCGCCCCTGCGCCAGCGCAGCGGCCAGCCGCGACCACCACGTCCGCACGGCGCGCGGCGCTGAGGCCCATCCCGATGGACCTGATCCTAGGGACGCACGAAGCAACGACCCACTCCCCCGCTCCGCAGAAGGAATCGGCCCCGGGAGCCACGCGGTCCGAAAATCACCCCCGGGGCCGAACACACACAACGGTAGCTCGGCATCGCGGCGGTACCGAATGCGATTGCACCGGCTTGCGTTCAACTTCCCTGTCTGCATTTGCCTTCCAGCCGCCATTGCTGAGCCCTGTTTCGGTTCTGTTCGGGGGCATTGTTGCCTAACAAGCACCCAACGTCAAGCCTTTTCTCGAAAAAACTTCTCCTTGCGTCGACGGGCCTTCCCAGGTGGATATCGTACGTTCACCGCAGCCCCATCCCAGATATTGTGCTATCGACGGCTACCGGGGCGGCCAATCACACCGATGTCCCGCCAAGCCACGCAATCTTTGCAGGAAACTTTGCACCCTCCGCCGTCCGGGCCACATCGCGCCACGCCTTCGGGCACTTCGTGGCGAACCTCGCGCCCATCAACGATCACGGAGAGCCCCACACCGATATGCCTGACTCTGAACTGGAACCCGTACTACCGCGTGCCTACCCCCGCAACGCCCAACGGAGCAGCTCGCTGAAGCGCGCCCCCTTGCCCTGCAGCAAGATGCCCACCCGGAAGACCCGTCCTGCCGCGAACACGCATAGGACCGTCGTCAATAGCACAAGGAACACGCCCAACAGTGGCTGCCACAGAGGCACGCCGGGCGGAACGGCCTGGCGCATCATCATCAACATGGGCGTGGCCGGCGGGATCAAAGACATCACGATCGAGAAGGTCGAGGACGGCTCCTTGACGACCGGGATCCACACGAACATCGGGATCATGACAACCATCATGACCGGCATTACGAGGCTCTGTGTCTCCTTCATATCGGTTGCGGCTGCCCCGACCGCGGCAAACACGGAACCGAACATGAGCACAGCCAGCGCCAGATACAACACGAACCACCATATCACATGAACCGGGAAGAAATGTCCGTAACCTGACTGCGTAACCGCAAAGAAAGCCCCCGCCAGGTAGATCGTGGCGATGGTCATCGCCACGCCCACCATTCCGATCAGCTTGCCCATCATGAGCTGGAACGGCCCAACCGCGCCCAGCAACACTTCGGCGATGCGTTGCATCTTCTCCTCGAGCACGCTTTGCATTAGCGGTTGAGCGCCGACCATGATCACCATGAACATGAGCATCATCATGCCCATGGGGACAAACATGTTCGCAAGCTGGTTCGTCCTTTCGGCCTCGGTGACGTTTCCCTCTTCGTCCAGCGAGACCAGGCCGAGGTTCTGCACGTACACCGGCGCCGTGGCCTTGCTGACCACTTCCGGATCAAGGTCGGCGGCGGCGAAGCGCAGTTGGCGGATCCGATCGTTGATCGGGCCAGACACCCACCGCTTGAAATCGTCGTACGTGGGGCTGTTGGAGTGGTATTTGACGCCGGTTCCGCCTTCACCCGCGCCGGGCTCGATCACGTCCGGACCAACGATCACAAAGCCGAGTATCTCTTTGCGGCGTACGCGCTGCGATAGTTTGAACGTCGCATCCGCCGGGTCGTCCGAGTCGGCGCGGGCTTCACTGATCAGGAAGCGAGGCTTGATCTGCTTGCGCCGCCCACCATCATCCGTGAAGATCTCCGTCGTGTTCCACTCCCGCGCGGAGCGAGCGATGGCATCATAAACCTTCCCCGAATAGTCGAGGACGGCGAACTGCTTGTCCTTCGTGTCGACCCGATCCTCCGTAAGCGCCGCGACAGCCATCGCACCGCCCCCGAGGATCGGCATGAGGATCAGCGAGATGATGAAAGCCTTCGTCTTGACGGCGGCCTGATACTCCCGAACAGCTATCACGATCACCTTACGCATGAGCAGCCTCCTGCACCTCGGGAGCGGCGATGCGAACGAAGATGTCATGCAGCGAGGGGCGGGTCAGCTCGAAATGGGCCACGCGACCATGTTGCATCAGCGCCGTCAGCACATCCTGTGTGTCGGTATCGGGGCTGATCCGTAACTCCTGCAACCGGCCGAAGTCGGTCACCTTCTCGACGCCCGTAAGGCCCCGCGGGTCGAAGCCGTCACCCTCCACCCGGATACGAATCGTGTCCTGCCCATAAGCGTCCTGGATCGATTCGAGCGTTCCATCAAGGACCTTTCTCCCCTTGAAGATCATAAAGATGAAGTCGCACATCCGCTCGGCGACGCGCATGTCATGCGTGGAGAAGATCACCGTCGTGCCTTTTCGTCGAAGATCCAGCACGGCCTCTCGCAGCACGTCGGTGTTCACCGGATCAAGCCCGGTAAACGGCTCGTCCAGGATCACAAGTTCCGGCTCGGCGATGACGGCTGAGATGAACTGCACCTTCTGGGCCATGCCTTTGGACAGAGTGTCGACCCTGCTGTTGCCCCATTGGGCCAGGTCCATTCGATCGAGCCACGGGTCGATCAGATCCTTGAAGTCCCGGCGTCCCTTAAGCTCGCAATAGAAGCGGAGGATGTCGCGGACCTTCATTTTCTTATACAAACCGCGCTCCTCGGGCAGATACCCGATCCGATCGTTGGCGGCATCGAACGTCTCCTGCCCCAACACGCGGATATGCCCCGACCCCCTGTCAGCGTGGTAGATGTGCATGATCATGCGAAGGGTTGTTGTCTTACCGGAGCCGTTCGGGCCGATGAAACCGTAGATCGACCCCTGCGGCACGCTGAGTGACAGGCCGTTGACAGCCACATGCGTCCCGAATGTCTTGCTGATGTTCTCGATTTCGACGATGTTCATCGGAAGGTCCGCACACAGGTCTCAGTGGGTCGACGCTCGCCCACTCGTACCGCGGATCATCGTAACGGCCGGCGCCTGCACACACAAGCGTAGGTTCTTGTCGCGCGGATGTGTGCATGACGGGTGTGCGCAAAAGAAACGGCGAGTGTACCAGGTTCAAGCACACCCGCCCTCTGGATGACCTACACTGTCGGGAAATGTGGCTTCCCGCGCAAACTTGCAGCTATAGCACTTTCAGTGGTCTCGTAGCATCCGACGGCCAAGAATCTCCGGGAGAACTTCGGGGTTCGGACGCCACATCAGAATAGAACTTGTTCTAACCTACCAGTTCCTTTCCTCGCATCGTCAGCGCGGCAGCCATCATCTGCTGCCCGTCGCTGTTCGTAAGCGCGCCGGCCCAGATCAGGCCTTCCGTGCACAGTTCATCCAGCCATTTGGGCAGGCGGTCCGCGCAATCCTCCACCGAAAACCCGGAATGCTCCGCCACCTCGGCTGCCAACTCGAACTCGGTGAGCGGCCCACGGCGTAGACGTCGCAGAATCACAAGCTGATGCTGTCGCAAAGCGCTAACGGTATCGATCACGGCTAATCCCCCTTCTTCGACGCCCCGTGACACGCCCGTGTCGTCAGGCGTCGCCCGGCCAATCCTGCCGGGCCGTGGAATTCTAGGCGAGTGGTGGCAGTCAGTTCAACCACTCGGGCGGAATAACCGTAACCTCCTCCAACGACGGCGGTTACGAATCCGCTCAGGCGACATCCCGTGCACTGTGCATGAAGGATTCGGACCCAGCGAGGCACGAGCGGTCCTGCTTCGTACCAACCCATTGCAGGCGTTTGCGGCGTGGGAACTCCCGCCCCTGCCAGACAGGGCGATAATAAAGGCCTCAGGCTACCTCGCGTTGGGTATCGACCGGCGGGCGGTAATCCGACACAGCCGAAATGGGGTTGACCGAATACGGGCCGACACTACCCTTGCCCTGACGGTGGCTGGGGTGGTCCGATCAGGAATCGGTCATAATCCGCCACGAGCGACCGAGGACAGGAAGTATCGCCTGATGATCGCCATCCAGGAACAATCGTCCGCTGCCCGGCCAGCCGGCCTGCGAGACGCCGTACGGCTTGACGGCCGAGAATCTCAGCCGGAGACGATCCCGGACGGACGTGCTCATCGGTCGCGCGGGCGATGGCTCTTGCGTCTCATAACCTTGCTACCCGTGGTCCTGTCGGCATGCAGCCCCGCCACCGAACCCACGCTTTGTGACCGAATCGCAGGCGAGGACGAGGCGGTCATCGATTCCCTCCTCGGCTTTGCCAGTGAGGAGGATCTTACAGAGGAGCAGATCGACGCGTTCACGCTTCACGAGATGCCGGTTATGCTACAGACCGTCCTGGACTTCCGGGAGTTCTTCATTGCCCGTGACCACCCGCTTGTCGACACCACGCCCGGCACCGAGATCGACCCGATCGAGTCACTCGACGGATGTTGGGGGCGGATCGAGGTGGAGCAGTTGGCGGACGACGGCAGTTTCGCGTGGGAGGTCGCCGAAGCCTGGCGCATCGATCTTGCCGCCGGAACGCTCGACGAGTTCATTCTGAAGGGTGTCGACGGTGTCCCCTGCCTCAGTGATGACCGCCCGATCGTTCAAACCTTCGTGAACACCATCGTCGAGACCGGCGAGACGCGTATCACGTTGCGAACCGATAATGGGCAGGCAGCCGGTCTGGAGGATGACGAAACGCTCGGCTCGCACGAGCTCGCCGTCGTCGGGGTCGCCGTGAGCATCGATCGTGAGCGTTTCTTCTACTTCACCGTGGACGGTGACTATCTGATCAGCTCCGAGGAGGGGTATGACCCGCAAGAGCCCTTGCGCGCGGACATGGATTTCTGGGTGAAATTCGGCTGCCCCGAGCAGGGGTGACTTTTGGCAGAGTCAGGCGGTTTGATTTATGAGTGACAAAAGACTTTACATCCACGTAACAAACGATCCGACGTACATGGAGAACGGGTGCACCGTCTACCTGCGCGGGGGCGGCCCCTGCTGGATCATCGATCCCGGACTACCGCCACAGGCCCAGGCAATCGTGCGTCATGTGCAGCAGAAGTCGCTCGATCCGCAGGCCGTCCTCATCACACATGGCCATGCCGACCACATCGCGGGGATCGATGAGGTCCGTGAGGGGCTCGGTCCGCTGCCCGTTTACATGGCCAAGGAGGAATGGGACGCACTGCGCAATCCGATGGCAAACCTGTCGGGACTCATGGGAGAAGGCTTTACAACCAACGTGGATAGCCCGCTTGACCTCGTCCCCGGTCAGACCCTCGAACTGGACGGCACGAGCTGGCAGATTCTCGACACATCCGGGCACTCGCCCGGCGGACGCAGCTTCTACTGCGTCGACGTCGGTATCGTCTTCGTGGGAGACGCACTGTTCGCCGGCAGCGTCGGCCGGGTCGACTTCCCCAACAGCAACGGCGAGCAGCTAATCCAAAACATCCGCGAAAACCTGATGGTCCTGCCCGATGAAACTCGTGTCGTGTGCGGCCACGGTCCGGACACCACCATCGGACGTGAACGGCAGGGGAACCCCTACGTCGTCCATGGGATCTGATACCAAGGGCAGTTTGACAGTGCCGATTTGTCGCATCAGATTTACCGGAGTCTTCCTGCAGTTTCGCGTCCGCGCGGGCGCGGCAAAGCCGCCTTGCGGCAGCCCGCGGCTCGCTACACAGAACTTGTTCTAGCGGCGGCGGCGTTTGCGGCGATCTTTCTTCGACACGACGCGCTTGGAAGCCGTCGTACGGGACTTAAACTTCGGCATCCCGCCGCCGGACATCATCTTTGACAACTGAGGGGCCATCTTCATACGCTGAAGGAAGGATTGCCCGCTCAGCATCTTCATCGCATTGCGCATCGGCTCGAACTGCTTGACGAGTTGGCTGACGTCGGACGGATCGCAACCCGCGCCGCGGGCGATGCGACGACGACGGGATGGGTCGATGATCTTCGGGTTGGCGCGTTCCTTGCTCGTCATGGACTGAATCGCAGCCTCCATCCTGCCAAGTTCGCCCTCGTCGATATCCACATCGCCCATCGCGTCACCCATGCCGGGGATCTTCTTGATGAGGTCCTTCATCGATCCCATCTTCTTCATCTTGCGAAGCTGAAGAAGGAAATCGTCGAGCGTGAACTTGCCCGTGGCCATCTTGGCTTCGAGCTTGGTCGCCTCTTCCTGATCAAACTGTTCCTGCGCCTGCTCGACCAGCGTGAGGATATCTCCCATTCCGAGGATGCGACCGGCAATGCGATCCGGGTGGAACTCCTCGATGGCCTCCATCTTCTCCCCGACACCGATGAACTTGATCGGCTTGCCGGTGACGTGCTTGACCGATAATGCGGCCCCACCGCGTGTGTCGCTGTCGAACTTCGTCAGAATGACACCGTCGAGCTCGAGCCGCTCGTTGAAGATCTTGGCTGTGTTGACTGCGTCCTGACCGGTCATGGCGTCGAGAACGAGGTAGATCTGATGCGGGTTGGCTGTCCGTGCGACGTTCTCGAGCTCGCCCATCAGCTCGTCATCAATCGCCAACCGACCGGCTGTGTCGAGGATCACCACGTCGCGGTCGTTCTTCCTCGCATGCTTGATCGCGTTGCGGCAGAGCTTGACAGCGTTGGCGTGACCGCGCTCGGCATACACCGGAACGTTGATCTGTCCACCAAGGACCTCGAGCTGATCGATCGCCGCCGGGCGCTTCAGGTCGGCTGCCACCAACAGCGGTCGCTTCGCCCTCGCCTGGAGCATCTTGGCCATCTTGCCACAGGTCGTCGTCTTTCCGGAGCCTTGCAGACCGGCCATCAACAGCACGGTCGGACCGGGTGAGACAAAGGGGATCTTCGGGTCGACCGGACCCATCAGCCTGACAAGCTCGTTGTGGACGATCTTGACCATCAGATCAGCCGGTTTGAGGGTCTTGATGACTTCGGCCCCGATCGCCTTTTCCCGGACCCCCTCGCAGAACTCGCGGGCGACCTCGAGATTGACATCGGCTTCGAGCAGCGCCGTGCGGATCTGCCGCATGACCTCCGAGACGTTCTCCTCGGTGATCTTCCCCCGCCCGCGAAGACCGCGGAAGACGTTGCTCAATCGATCTGTCAAGGCATCGAACATAGCAAGGACTTTTTAGCTCGAACACAGCCGATGGTCAAGACCTGCAGGCGTATGTCCAGACGCGCTTGAGGCACAAGCGCAAGCGCCATGCCCAAGCTATCCGTCGCCTAATCCACGCGACCCCGCCCGGGCAAGTCGACCGACACCGATCCGGTTCGCCCTACCGCACCGCTTCTTCTGCACTTGCAATCGGGCTCGCAAGCGAGTATTTGTTCGGCCTATGAAATGGACAGAATACTTCATTCCGACATCGAAGGAGGTTCCGGCGGAAGCGGCTGTCCCGTCGCACCAGCTCATGATCCGGGCCGGACTCATCCGCCAGGTCATCGCCGGGGCCTACACCTATCTCCCTCTCGGTTACCGTTCGCTCAGAAAGGTCGCGCAGATCGTCCGAGAGGAGATGAACAAAGCCGGGGCCGTCGAGCTGCACATGCCGGCCATGCACCCTGTCGAGTTATGGGAGCAGACCGGACGTGTCGAAGCCATGGGCGACGTGCTCATGCGCCTCGCGGCGGTCAACCCCGATGACTGGCGATCTCGCACCGTTCTGGGCCCGACCCATGAAGAAATCATCACCGAGATCGCCCGGGCACACCTCAAGAGCTACAAGCAGCTCCCGATCTGCCTCTATCAGATTCAAACCAAGTTCCGCGGGGAAGCCAGACCGAAAAGCGGTGTCCTGAGGACGCGCGAGTTCCTCATGAAAGATGCCTACTCCTTTCACGCCTGCCTCGAAGGACCGGGCGGGCTCGATGAAACCTACCGGCGAATGTACGACGCCTACTGCGCCATCTTCAGCCGGTGCGGGCTCCCTTACATCCCCGTCGAGGCGGACTCCGGTGCCATCGGCGGCGACGCCTCGCACGAGTTCATGGTCCCCACCGACGCCGGCGAGGACTACCTCGTCCAGGCCGAGGACGGTTCCTACGCCGCCAACCTCGAACGCGCCGAGGTCGCCCCGCTCGAAGATCCCGACGACGGGACGAATGGGCCGCTGACCGAGGTCCACACGCCGAACGTGTGTACGATTGAGGAGGTGTCAAGCTTCCTGAACTGCACGCCGCAGAAGATGATCAAGACGATCATCTACGAGGTTGACGGCGAGCCGCTCGTCGCGCTGGTCCGTGGTGACCACGAGGTCAACGAATCCAAGCTCGCCCGGGCCGCAGGTGTCAGCTTCGTGACACAGGCTGATCCCGAGCGCATCCGGAAGGTGACCGGTGCCGAGGTCGGATTCGCCGGTCCGGTCAGGCTTTCCTGCCGGATCATTGCCGATCAGGCCGTCACCGTCATGCACGACGCCGTGACCGGTGCGAACAAAACCGATTACCACATCACCGGCGTCAACGCCGGGCGCGATTATGAGATCAAGGAGTCCGCCGACATCCGCACCGCCGTCGAGGGTGATCGCTCACCCAACGGATCGCCACTGGCGTTCAAGACCTGCATCGAGGTCGGCCACGTGTTCAAGCTCGGAACGAAGTATTCCGAGGCGCTGGAGGCGAACTACCTCGATGCCGACGGCAAAAGCAGACCGCTGATCATGGGGTGTTACGGTATCGGCGTGAACCGCATCATGGCCGCCGCCATTGAGGCCTCACACGATGACAAGGGAATCATCTGGCCCATGACCATCACGCCGTACCACGTCGTCATCTGCGCGCTGGACACGCGTGAGGAAGCGGTCAACACCGCGGCAAAAAAGCTGCACGACGAACTGGAGGCGGCCGGAATCGAGGTGCTGCTCGACGACCGTGACGCGCGACCCGGTTTCAAGTTCAACGACGCTGATCTTATCGGGTTCCCGATTCGCGTGGTGGTCGGTCGGCGCGGGTTGGCTGACGGTGTTGTCGAGGTGCGAGACCGCCGAACGGGCAACGTGGAGAAGATCGCTCCGGACAAAGCCGTGTCACTCGTCGCGGGAATCGTACGGGAGCAGCTAGTGTAGCGCCACGCCTCAATCTGCGGGTAGCGGTCCACGCCGCAATTGTGTGCCACTGCTTTCAAGCAGTGCCATTCCGCAGGGTCCGTATACTGGCCACAGAGTGGCCTTCTAATCGAGCAGTGGCACACCTGCAAACCTAAGTGTGGCGGTGCACTGGGGCAGCCTTGTCTGTGCGGAGGGTGATCCCGCGGAAATTCAACGCGGAGCGGGTCTACCGGCGTCGCCTCATCAGCAGCGGCACGCCGAGCAACATCAACACAATCACTCCCGGTTCGGGCACCACGCCGGTCGCTCCAGGCCCACCCAACGCGGCAGGCAGCGCAAGCGAACCTCGCACGAGTCCGTCCACGACACCACCCACTCCCAACGATGCCATACTACTGTCAGTAAGGATGCTGTCAGTAGCCAACGGTCGTCGGGCGGCCTCGGCCGAGTCCGCGATCAGTGTCTTCAACTGTGCCCGACCGCTGAAACTCTCGAACACGTTCACCGTTCCCGCCGCCTCGAATAGCGGGTCCGTGGTCGCAGCCAGCACGTCGGCGAAGATGTTGCCTTCAATGTTGACCGGACCAATGTCGAAGTCGTACTCCTCGCCGCCGTCGGAGAACCGCCCCTCGCTGTTTACGTCCTGCCGCGACGAATAGGTCAGCTCCAGGTCGTAAAACCCGAACCCGTTCAACGAGAAGCGTGAATCAAGGTAGATCGTGCCCGAGACCTCCGTCTCCTGCCCACCGACGTCAAAGTCGAACACGTAGCCAAGCGGTGACGAAGGCATGTCACTTGTCAAGGCGGTCTGAAACGTGATGTCGAGGTTGGACAGCCCGCGGCCACCGGTGGAAATCTCCATCGAGATGGGGCCTTGAAAGGCGATCTCAGCCGAACCGAAATCAAGCGGGTTGCCCAGCAGTTCGCGGCTGATCCGAAAATCCTCCCCGCCGCTGAGATAGTTGTGCTGCCCCTCGATGGCAAAGCCGGCGTAGTTAAGCCCTCGGCCGATGTCGCGCCATAGCTCCGCCCGAGCGGCCGGCGCCATCGCGCAAAGGGCAAGCGCCAGCGCCACACCTGCAAGAACCCGTCGTGATAGGGTCATGATCCACACCTCCCTGATTGCCACACCCGGCGACAGAAGACCAACTCCACGCGCCTGCGCCCAGTCCTACCGAGCGGGCAATCGCATGAGCAAACCAAGCCTGATCCTATGTTATCGTTATCGACAAAGGCACTCGACCCTCCGGGCAAAAACGCGGCAACCGAACCACCCCGAGCCGGCAGGCAGACCCGGTGTCCCGCCTCGGTGGTACTGCTACTGTCGACATTATCGGTCCCATCACTCCAACTGCCGCCCCGCCGCCAGGGACACCGCTGCTCCGCTCGCAAACGGTCGCAGAACTCACGATGTCGAGCTGCACCCAGACACGTTTTTGGGGAACCGAAACCCGGGCCCCTATTCTTCGTGACGGTCCTGGATGCAACCTGACGCGCGCGCCGGGACGGAAACCCGCTGTCGGTCTTCCCTACTTCGCCATCATTTGCATGAAGTGCACGGCTGCCTTCGTCCCGTTGTGCAAGTCCTCCACGTGGAAAAACTCGTTGGGACCGTGCGCATTGCAGTCGGGACGACAGAACCCCATCATGAGCGAGTCGGCACCGAGCACCTCCTTGAACAGCGGCAGAATCGGAAGCGTACCACCCTCGCGGATGTAGACCGGCGGTTTGCCGAAAGCAGCCGAGATCGCCTCCGTGGCCGCTTTCATACCGGACGAGCCCAGATCGCCCAAGTACGCCGGCGCCTCGGCATGCGTCTTGACCTCGACCCGAACGCCCTTCGGAGCGGCTGCGTGGACCGCATCGTCAAACAGCTTCGAGACGCGCCCCGGATCCTGGTCGGGCACGATTCGCATCGAAACCTTGCCGACGACCCTTGCGGGAACGATCGTCGAAGCGCCCTCTCCCGTGAACCCGCCGAACAGACCACACACGTCAAGCGTTGGCCTGGCCCAGCGACGCTCCAATGTGCTGAACCCCTTTTCACCCTCCAGCGAAGGCACGTCCATGAACTTGCGATAACCCTCTTCGTCAAAGGGCAGCGCGCTGAGCTTGGCCCGCTCATCGTCTGTTATCTCCCTGACGCCATCGTAGAAACCGGGGATGGTCACACGGTTGTCCGCGTCGCGGAGTGAGGCGATGATCGAGGCGAGAGCATTGCACGGGTTCGTCAATGTGCCGCCATAGGAACCGCTGTGCAGGTCCTGCTTGGGACCCGTGACAATAATCTCCTTGTAGATCAACCCCTTCGTACCGTAGGTAATCGCCGGGGTGTCGTCGTTGAACTTGGGCGTATCGGACAAGACCACGTAGTCGCACGCCAAGCGCTCGCGGTGCTCCCGAAGGACGGCTTCGAGACTGGGCGAGCCGACCTCCTCCTCCCCCTCGATGAGGAACTTCACGCCGACCGTCTTCATCCAGCTCTCCAAAGCCAGCAAGTGACACAACAATTGCCCCTTGTCATCGGCTGCCCCGCGGGCGAAGATCGCTCCGTCGCGCAGGGTCGGCTCGAACGGAGGCGAGTTCCACAGCGATTCGTCACCGGCGGGTTGCACGTCGTAGTGCCCGTACACCAGGATGGTCGGACCCTCGCTCGGGCCGGTGTCAGCCAGAACGCACGGATGCCCCGGCGTCTCCACAATCTCGCACTCGATATCGCATTCCTTAAGCAGCGACCGGGCCCATTCCGCAGCCCTGTGCATGTCAGCCTTGCGATCGGGGTCGGTCGAGATACTGGGAATACCAAGCCAGTCGTTCAGGCGATCGAGGTTCTTGTTCTTGTTCGCGTCAACGTGGGCAAGGGCCTTGTCAATCACGGCGTGTTCCTTTGCTCGGTCGGGATCAGCCCCCAAAAGGTACATGCTCAGGGGCATCGGATCGAAAAGAGGATTGTCGCACCCCAATGGCAGTCTGTCGAGGATGCAGGCATCTTTGGGGACCTCGGCCTGCACGTCCAGCGGTGTGGTCCCGTCCCGGGGGACGGTGTGAGACCAAGGGCAGTTTGATAGTGCCGATTCGTCGCATCAGGTTTGCTGGCGTCTTCCCGCAGTTTCGGGTCCGCGCGGGCTGAAGCCCGCGGCTCGGTGGCGGGGAATCGGCATTCTGGAACTGGATCTCGTATGAGAGTGGCCCAGCGCGGTCCCGGTGGTGACGTAGCGAGCCGGAGACTGCACTGGCGGTCTATTGCAGGGAAGAACGGTGACGCAATTCCGAGTCTCGGGGGACGACTGAGTCACGCAGTGGGCGGGGAACTCCTGCCATGGAGACCTGCGGAGATCTCATACCTCCAAGATCACACACCGTGCCCAGTAAACAAAAACACCCGCCGAACTGCTTGGCGGGTGCGCTTACGATCAATAAACCAATTATTGAGACGGGCGGCGCTCGCCTCAGGACCGGTTCAGCCGCGGCTGTTCCGTCGCACCAGACCGATCATCCCAAAGCCCAAAACGGCCAGCATCGCCGCACCAGGCGCGGGAACCGGAACCGGGTCCGTCGGGCCACCCTTTCCGCCCTCGTCTATGTCGGGCTGGTAAATATCGATGTCCGGATCGCGCGGCACAACGCCACTGCCTCGCGGATCATGCAGATCATCAGACCCACCCGAGCCGCTGAGTGTTCTGCCGAGCTTCACGCGCGATGCACGCCACGCAGGCTCAACGCTACGGAACGACGCAGCCGCGACCCCACCAAACTCGGATGCGCCGCCCAGACCCGAAGTGGACCCGGAACCCGTACCCGTGTTCCAAACGTCGCCCGCCGGAAGCGCTGTTCCTGCAACAGGACCTGGCGCCGACGGCACCACGTCGATCACGGTACCGCCACCATTGACATCGAATGTCCCGTCACTTCCGATCAGATCGGCCTGTGCGGACCATGTACACACGAGAAGCGCGACCATGGTCCCGATGAGATGTGTGTGCGTGAGTTTCACTTCCTTGACTCCCAAACTGATTCCGCGAAACACGAACCTAATCTCTTCGCTGGAACGCAAACGTAACTGCTCGCCGCAACGCGGTCAACCCGTAACCGCTCCGAAACCTCACCCAATTCTACCGCCCTCGCCCCTGCAATTCAATTACTCTAGTTATTTAGAATGTCTTGCCGTTTATCGGGCTGGACCACAGCCAAGACTGACCACCGCGTGACGCTACACCCCGGAGAAACATGATCGGACTTGAGACATCTTCGCGTCCCGTCGCATCGCTCTTCCCGGTCGTCAACGCCCAGCTTTCAAACACGCCGGGACCTCATCCTTGTCCACCTTCCCCACGACCCCCATCCTCCACAAGCTTCCCCATGACCCATAACTCGCCCATCAGGATGACAACTGCCAGCGGCATCATCGTGAAGCCCGCGAAATCGTGAAAAAAACGCTCACCGGCCTCGCTGCTGACCAACAGAAAAAGCGATGCCGTCGCCACCAGCCTCGCCAGATTGCAAACGATCGCCACAGGAACGCTCGAGCACACCAGCAGGACCTTCTGCCACCGAGGCCGATTTACGAGATACGCCAACACAGCCGCCACGACGACGAACGCCGTCAACATGCGGAGTCCGCTGCACGCCTCGGCCACCGCAACTCGCACCTCGTGATTCAACACCATCTCGTTGCCCTCACGGGCAACCGTTACACCGACCAGCTCCAGCGAGTAGACCGCACCCGATGTCGCAAGCGTTTGCAAGGGTCCGGATATCAAGTTGTGAACCTTGCCCGGTAGCGGGACCATCAGGAACAAAAAGACGAGGATCCACCGAAATCGCCAGACCACGCGCCACCCGGCCACCAGCAACACGATTCCGATAACGGTGAGCACCATCGAGTAACGCTCAGCCGACTCGTAAATAAACAGCAACCCGAAGGCCCGCGCCGCCTCCGCCGCCAGAATGACCACCACGCCCCACCAGCAGGTCCTGACCTCGCAGGCCGAAAGAACACGACGCTCATGCCACAGTAGATACAGGGCTGCGAGCGGGACCAACTGCCCCACCGAGTAATTCTCGTCATGGCGCCAATCGCCGATCAGGCCCCTCAGCGTTGGCCAATAGGACCACACAAGCGCGCTCAGCAACACGGCAGCCGCAATCCACGCCCTCATTGCGCGGCCGCCCGCCCCGGCTGAGCCTTCGACTGTAGCCTCGTGGCTATCGGACACCTCAACTCCTCATTGGCACCTTCGACCCAATCCGCCCGGGCGCAACGAACGCCGCCTACCCACCGTCCGGCTCAGAAGTTTCCGCCGCCACCGCCCGCTCGAGCAATGCTCGGATTACCGGCCCGGATTCGCCGGCGAAACCGCGTACCAGCTCATCGCAACGGTTCTGGAAGGAGTCACCCGCGCACGCAACCTGCACTTGTGCCACATAGGTGGCATCTACTGTACCTCGCCACCCGAGCGAACGCAGCAGCGATACATCGCGGAACCATTGTCCGGCCACGACATAGTAATTGAGCACCGTCATCCGCCGCCCATCCAACCCGCCACGCTCGAAATGGTGGATGCGGCACGGTAGCAGGGAGCCTTCGGCCGTCCGCACATCAATCTCTCCCGATCCCTCCAGCGTCCAACCCGCCCCCGGATAACACACCTCGGGCCGATGCGGCGCAAGATCACGGAAACGCACACCATACGCCAAGAACAATGAGACCGCGTCGATCCCACCGCGACGAACGTACGCCCGACTCACATGATCCTCCGTATCCGTAGCCCGGATCACCTGCTCCGATAGGGCAATGTCGCCTCCCCGCCAGTCGCCGATCTCCATCGCAAGGCTTGACAGCGTACCGCGAGGCAGCGAAGCGCTCCCCGAGATCCCTGACAGGCGCCCGGCGGCAACACGGTACGCCACGCCTGACACGATCAACAAGACGATCGCCGCGATCACGCCACCGACTGCTCGCGGTTTCACTTGTGTCCCTCGGTCAGCCACCACGCCACCCATCCGCATTTCGCCTTTCCAGTGATCCTGCCCGCTCAATGCCGCCCTCAATGGTAAGACCGCCTGCTCACCTCTGTCCACACGCGAGCCGAACCCCACACACGCCACGATAGACAGATGACGTGTCATCCTCCACTATTCTCATGGGTTGTTTCGCGACGGTCGGTGTCACCGGCCACACGGCCTCCCTACGCCCACAGAACTACAACGACACCCGATCCTCTCCCTCGCCACCCAAAACACACCTCCGACAATCCCTGAGCGTGCCTCTCCAGGCATCCCCGAAGCCAAAGGCATCTCCAAGACCCACGCCCACCGCCATGCCACTCCAACGTCCGGTCATCGACCCAGGCGCGTCAACAGGCCGATAGGCCGCCACTCACACGGCCCGATATAAGTCCCTTCGCAGCTCATCCAGCCCCCTACCGAGCGCTTTCGGCGTTTTCGATTTGCCCGGAGCCAAGCGATATCGTCACCTGAAAGGTGGCACATCATCGTCAAACTGGGGGAACTAGGGGTTCCAGGCAGGGAGAGAAGCTGTGAGTCACCTGGTAGCGCATCCCCGTGTGCGCACGGTCGGTCTGTTCGTTGCGATTCCCTTTATCACTCTTTTCTGTTGGGCCTGCGGCTCCGGCGTCGGTACTCGAACTGACCGCGAGACATTACCGGCCACGGTTGTCGACGATCCATCCGATGACTATGAGCTCCAGGCCACCGCCGGCGACAAACCCGGAGAATGGGAATTCGAGGTCAAGCGCCGCCTGGGATCAGCGACCGGTTCGCTGCACTTTCTGTGGGACTTTGGCGACGGCGGCACGTATGAAGGTGCCAGCCAAGTCTACGCCTTCCCCGAACCCGGTTCCTACGTAATCACCGTCACGGCTCTGGACGACCGGGACCGTACGGTCTTTGTGCTCAGCCTGGAGTTTGACGTACCCACCTTCAACTCGACACCGGTCCCCGCGGCCGAGAGTCTCGTTGTCGAGGAGAGCGAACTCGCGGTGCTGGACGGATCGAGCAGCTATGATCCGGACGGTGACGAGCTTGGTTTCGTCTGGCGGCAGGTTTCCGGCCCTATCGTCACACTTGTGAACGGCGAGGAGGCCGTAGCGAGCTTCGTCGCACCGCTGGTGGATGCCGATACGAGGCTGGTCTTTACCGTAATTGTCAGTGACGGCGAGCAAACCGCCCAAACGACCGTCACCGTGGACGTACTTAACCTGCTCGACCCCGCGGACGGCGCTCCATCCGAGTGTCAATACACCGTGCTTGTCAACGATGAGCCTGACCAGCTCGACGGGCAAAGACCCTTGACCGCCGTTTGCACGGCCGATACCGTTTTACTCGACGGACTTGACGAAGCAGTGCTCACGTGGTCGTTTGATGGTGAAGAAGAATCGGGTCCCGTGGAATCACACACAGCCATCAGCCGCGTCTTCACCACAGCAGGTGTCCACACGATTGCGCTGACGCTTACGGTCGGCGGTGTGAACGTTGCCTGTCACAATCCGCGTACCGGGGATTATGGAACGCCCGTCGCCGTCTGGCCGACGATCTCCGGAACGGTCACGGACGAGTCAGACGATCCCATCAGCAACGCCACGGTGTCGGCCAATGCCGGCGGAACAACGGAGGTCACCGGCGCGGACGGCGCGTTCGTGGTCCACGTACCGCACAACTGGACTGGAACCGTGACCGTCCAGCACGCCGACTACGAATTCGCCACGGCAGAGACGTCCTATTCCAGCCTCCAGGACGACGCTACTGCCATGTTCGTGGGGACCGGTGGCGGTGGGGACGGTAACGATGGCGGGGGTGGTGGTGGCGGCGGCGGCGACACACCGCCGGAATGCGGTACCGACGGGGACTGCGACGACGGTCTGTACTGCAACGGCGCCGAGACCTGCCTCGACAATACCTGCCTGCCCGGCACGACCGTCGACTGCAACGACGATGTCGCGTGTACCGTGGATTCCTGCAACGAATCGACCGACGCGTGCGACCATGCGCCCAACCATGCTTCGTGCAGCAACGGTCTGTTCTGCGACGGCGAGGAAGTCTGCAATCCCACGCTCGGTTGTCAGGACGCAGCCGATCCGTGCAGCGGTCAGATTTGCGACGAAGCGGCGGACACCTGCATCGACATTGTCTGCCTTGGCGACGGCGACTGCGACGACGGTCTGTACTGCAACGGCGCCGAGACCTGCCTCGACAATACATGCCTGTCCGGTACGGCTGTCGACTGCAACGACGATGTCGCGTGTACCGTGGATTCCTGCAACGAATCAACCGACGCGTGCGACCATGCGCCCAACCATGCTTCGTGCAGCAACGGTCTGTTCTGCGACGGCGAGGAAGTCTGCAATCCCACGCTCGGTTGTCAGGACGCAGCCGATCCGTGCAGCGGTCAGATTTGCGACGAAGCGGCGGACACCTGCATCGACATTGTCTGCCTTGGCGACGGCGACTGCGACGACGGTCTGTACTGCAACGGCGCCGAGACCTGCCTCGAC
>CBDUZO010000005.1:0-77651 GCA_965371725.1 uncultured Phycisphaerales bacterium | reverse complement strand
AGCCGGCCGTTGAGCCGATGGAACAGGAGCCTGCCGTCGTCGCGGAAGAGGAGCCTGTGGTGGCCGAGCCGACCGAAGGAGAAGCTCCCGCGGAGCAGCCGGTCGTCGAGCCGATGGAACAGGAGTCTGCCGTCGTCGCGGAAGAGGAGCCTGCGGTGGCCGAGCCGGCGGAAGGAGAAGCTCCCGCGGAGCAGCCGGCCGTTGAGCCGATGGAACAGGAGCCTGCCGTCGTCGCGGAAGAGGAGCCGACGGAGCCTTCAAGTGAGGATGGTTCCACGGAGGACGCACCCTCGGAGAATGCCTGACGCCCGGGGGCTGGAGTGACAGTCGGGGTGGTTGGCAGACGCTTGATCTGAAGGAGGATCGGGCCATCGCTGTCGATACTGACCTACAAATCTATCTGCGCAAGATCAACGAGGCGTCCCTCCTGACCGCTGACCAGGAGAAGGAGCTTGCGCATCGCGTGCGTAACGGGCAAGCGATGGCCGAGCGCTTTTCCCGAGGCGAGGTCACATTCGAGCATCGCGAGCAGGCCGAGCAGGATGCGGCTGTGGCCCGGGAGGACATGGTCAAGTCCAACCTCCGCCTCGTCGTCAACATCGCCAAACGGTACACGAAGCGAGGCGTGCCGCTGAATGACCTGATCAACGAGGGGAATCTGGGGCTGATCCGGGCGGTGGAGGGTTTCGACCCGGACCAGAATACGCGGTTTAGCACCTATGCATCCTGGTGGATCAAGCAGGCGATCAAGCGAAGCCTCATCAACAGCGATAAGCCGATCCACATCCCGGCGTACATGGTTGAGATGATCTCCCGGTTCCGCGAGTCGCATGAGCGGTACATGGAGGTACACGGACGTTCCCCCAGCACGCGGGAACTTGCCGAGGAACTGGAGATGACCGAGAGCAAGGTCAAACACATCCGCAGCGCCGTCAAGGCCGTGTCCGCGCCGACTCAGGACTCGGACAGCGTGACCGGCCAGGCACTGACGGAGGGGATCGCCGACACGAAGATGCCGCCGCCGGATGAAGTGTTGCTCAACGAATCGGAGGCCACACGCATCGTGGGCATCCTGGCCGACCTGGATGAGCGGGAGTCCAAGATCCTCCGCATGAGGTACGGTCTTGATGGCGGTGAGCCCATGACGCTCAAGGAGATTGGCGCGAAGATCAATCTCACACGCGAGCGAGTTCGCCAGATCGCAGACGAGACGTTGCGGAAGATCAAGGAACACATCGAACAGTAGAACCCGACCGTCGCCTCTTGCCTCCTCGCCGACACGGCTCTAGCAAGGCCACCCTGTGGCCATAGCGCTTTCAGTGGTCTCGTAGCGTCCGACGGCCAAGAATCTCCGGGAAAACTTCGGGATTCGGACGCCACATCAAAATAGAACTTGTTCTATTGCTCGTAATCAGCGAGCGAGCGGCGGACCTTGTCGGCTTGCGGATGGTCGGGCGCGATCTCGAGGAAGCGGGTCCAATGCGCGATGACCTCTTCCCGGTTACCGCCATGGCGGGATTTCAACTGCCCGGCGTAAAGGAGGGCACCGGGGTGATCGGGGTTGATGCCAAGCAACGCCTCGAATTGTTCGAGGCTGCGTTCGGGAGAACCGAGCTTGAGGTAGGCGACACCGAGGTTCAGGTGGGCATCCTCCGCCTGCGGATCCAGCTTCAGCGATCGCTCGTAGTGGTCAACAGCTTCATCCCACAGTTCGAGGCGCGCGGCAGTATTGCCCCGGCGGTAATGGAACGCGGGGCTCTGTTCGAAGTAGGGCGCCACATCCGCCATCGCGGCGTATGCTTCGTTATGGTCCCCACGGGCAGAGGCCATCAGAGCCGACTGATACCGCTCGAAGACCTCAACCCGGTCTTTCGGGTCGGGAGGCGGGGATTCGTCGTCCCCCTCGACCGGCGGAGCGGAGATGTATCCGAGACTCTCCAGTCCGGCGAGCGTCTTCCGATCGATAGCGATCGTGGCCCGTCTGCCGTTGTCGATGGACGCAAGCCGTGCGGCGAGGTGTCGAGCGTCGTCAGGACGAGAATCGATGAGATTGTTGAGTTCGTGCGGATCGGCGCGAAGGTCGTACAGCTCGGGGCGCGGGGCGGAGATGTATTTGAGACCCCCGATGCGAACGCCGCGTAAGGACGCCCAACCATAACTGAGCGAGGGGAGAAGGCTTTCGAAATAGAGGACGCGGTCTGTCGGTGGGGGTTCATCGCCCCGTATCAGGCTGACCAACGACCGGCCGTCGATGTCCGTCAGACCGGGAAGCCCGGCAAGCTCGAGGATCGTCGGCGTTATGTCAATGAGGGCGACGGGCGACTCGATTCGCCTTGGAGCGAGCACGCCCGGCCAGTGTACGATCAATGGTACGTGCAGGGTCGACTCATATACAAATAGAGTGTGTGTCTGCTCACCGTGCTCACCAAGGGCCTCGCCGTGATCGGACGTGAAGATCGTGAGCAGGTCCTTCCATCGCGGCTGGCCCCGCAACGCCGGGAGAAAAGAGCCCAGCGAGCGGTCCACGTAGACGATTTCGCCATCGTAGCTCCCGGTCGTAGTGCCAGGGAGGGGTTTTTCGTACGGCGCGTGTGGGTCATACAGATGGACGAACGCGAAAACGGGGCGTGCTGGATCGGTGGTCGCCAGCCAGCGCCGCGCCACAGCAAGGACGTCCTCAGCGTAGCGTTCCTGGCGAGTGGCAGCGAAGCCGGGAAGCTTTTGCGTCGAGAACTCCTGATCGTAGACCTCAAAGCCCTGAGCAAGACCCCCAACATCCGCCATGGGAAGGGCGGCGACGAAAGCACCCGTCTGATAACCATACCCCTGAAGCGTCTCCGCGAGCGTAGTCACGTCGTCGGGAACGCGGTTGCCGGTGTTGAGGCGCGCGCCGTGACGCGGGGGAATGAGCCCGCTCAGCATCGACGCGTGCGAGGGCAAGGTGATCGGAACGGCACTGACCGTCGCCGTGAACAGGACACCCTCGGACGCGAGGCGGTTGATGGCCGGCGTGCGAATCCGCTTGTACCCATAGCACTCGAGATGGTCCGCCCGGAGGGTGTCGACGCTGATGAGCATGATGTCCGGATCGTGGGGAAGGAGACCGGGCTGCCCCCAGGGCACAACCACGATGGCGAGCAGAAGCACGGCGAGCGGGACGCCAAACCACGCCAGAAGCCGGGTCGCCCGGTTGGCTCGCGGTTGACGCGTCGTCTGTTTTCGGTATGCCTTAGTCATGGCGGATGCACTCAGGAGCGAAGGTTCTCAAGGATTGTAACATGGCCATCGTCACCGGCATAGGATCCGCAAGGTCGAGGTGCCCAACCGGGTCCGTGACACTTCCGGCGGCTTTAGCGCCGTACGCTGATACAGCCTGAAGGGCTGACCTACAGTAGCCGTGGGCAAATCCCGCCAAGCGGGACGCCGCCGTCTACTATAGAGCAGGCCTTCAGCCTGCGACCCCTACCACGGTATTGTGAGCCAGCATGTTATCGGACGGGCGGTACGCGGCCTCGGCAAGTTCCTCGCCAGGCGGGCGTGGGGAGCGGCCGGTCGCGTGGAATCTGGGTCCTCAAAGGCGGGAGCGGGAAGGGAGCAGCCCTGGGAGCGTGATTTTTTCTCCTTCGGGGCGATCTTTAAGCTTTGGCGAGGCCGATTTTCTGCCGAGACTACAGATTCAGTGAGACCGCACAAGGGGCGCGCGAAAATGCATCGGGGTGGACAACTTGGTCCAGTCTGGCATGGGGCGGAAAAAACCTGCATTTTGACATTTTTAGCTTGTAATCGTATCCCCAGAGGCCCATAATGGGCTCTGAGATTCAGGTGGACTCTGGCGCTTTGCGCTCGCAGGGGAACTTGGGTCTCCCTGGTTTGCCGCGCGGTAATCGGACGGCCCGAAGCATGTCCGGTGGCGGTCCGGATGTCCGGCGGTAGCCTTGGGAGGGTACGAAGACTCCGGGAAGGAAGCGATTTCCTTCTTGGGAGACGAGGTCGTGCTTACGGTGGCAGGTGTGCCGGTTCGTGTCACTTGGAACCGGCGCAAGGGCAAAGGCGTGTCGGCAACTCAGCTTGATAAGAAGAGCGGTTGTTTGTCTGCCGTCGCTCGAATGGCATGCGTCGGCGGTGCGCTTGGGCTGAGCGCCTATCTGATGACGGTGGCACTTGCGTCGCCGCGTCTTTGGTGGCTGGGCTGGTGCACGTTGCTGCCGCTCCTGTTATCGATTCGCGCTTTCCCGCCGTTGCGTGCGTTGGCTGCCGGTGGTTTTTGGGGAGCGTGTCTCTACGCGTTCTCGGCCATCGGCGGTGGAGCGTCGTTTACCGCCACCTTCCCTTCCTTTGCGCTGTTGTGCGGCGTACCGGGGTTGTATGCCCTGGTTGGCTCCGTCATCACGCGACGTGTCGGGTTCAGTCCGTTGCTGTTGGGTCTGCTTTGGGTCGGCGTGGAGTTGGCCCTTCATCCGCTGGGCCTGCGCAACGGTCTGTTGGCCGCTACGCAAGACGGGGTGGTGGTCACGGTACTGGGCAACGTGGTCGGGTATGCGTTGGTGGCCTTTTTGGTCGTTTACGTAAATGCCACGGTGCTGTCGGTACTAAGCGACGTCTGTGTTTGCGTCTCAGTTCCAGCCACACGATTCGTTCGCGGCTCCGGTAGTACGCCGCGTCGATTGTTCCCACTCGAACTACCGATAGCCTTCCTGCGTTTCTTGCGGCTTTGGCAGCCGCGAGGTCCTCCCGCGTAGTAAACCCGGGCGTTGGGCGTGGTCCGGTTTTGACCGCTTCCGACGCCGTCGGCGCCTGACGGTGCGATAGCATCGCCGGGACCGACCAGGGTTGATTCGGGGGAGTTATTCCCATTTGTAGCCGGGTGCCTGGTGCGTCCGGATCCGACATATAACTTGTTTTTGGTAAACATATTCTGTTATGCGAAAGGGAAGGGAAATGCGTAAGAACATTTTGTTGGTTTTGTTGTGCGTCGCCTGCGTGGCCGTTCCGGCCATGGCGGTGGACAGAGACATTCACGTGCGCCTGCTGGATCAGGATAACCAGTTGGTGCCGAATGCCAGGTTGCATTCCCTGGGCGTGGAGGCTCCGATGATGCGGCTTGGAACGGGCATGCTCTCGCCCGACGGGAACTGGACGGTGCCCCTGGACGGGCATGTCCGCAAGGTCATCATCGAGATCGAGCATCCTACGCTGGGTCTCATGGCAGTGGACACGTTGGTCCCGCCGAAGACTGATGTGATGATCATCCTGGTGACCGAGGACGGTGAACTCGCATGCAAGGTTCTGCCGATGGCGGCCCGGAAAGGCAGCCTTACTGCAGGGATGGAGGCGAGGATCTCTGGATCCCCGCAGCCTCCTCCGCGTGATCCTGGTACGGAGGAGTGCCTCGTGGCCGGGGAGGCCGACATCGACATCGAACTCTTGACGGACACCTATGGGAGTGAGACCACGTGGGAAGTCGTCGTGCACGGGCCCGGCGGCGCCCAGCTCTGCGCGGGCGGCCCCTACGCGAGTAACACGCTGTACCATGAAGTCTGCTGCGTCCCGGACGACGGCTGCTACGACTTCATCATTTATGACGCGTTTGGCGACGGCCTCTACAGCCCCGGCATCGTTGAGGTGTACTACGAGACGGTATTGCAGGGAAGCATTTCCGGTAACTTCGGTTATGACGAGACGATCGCGTCGATCGGCCCCGGCTGTGTGCCGGATCCCGGCGCGTGCTGCGTCCACGACGAGTGCGTGGGGACCATGATCGAGGCCGAGTGTGACGCTTTAGGCGGTATCTGGTACGCATTCGAGGACTGCGCGACCTTCGTGTGCATTCCGTGGGGCTGCGAGGCCGGCACGCTGGTCGGCCAGGATGCCATGGGCTACACGGCCAGCCACACAACCGACGAGGAGCCCGGTTACATGCGGGCTGAGAGCTACACGCTTCCCGAGACAGGGACGATCACCGATGTCCACTGGTGGGGTGGCGGTGGCGTCTACTCCGGAGGCTGGGCCCCGTGCGAGGAGACCGGAGAGGACCAGCTCGTCAACATCGGCTTCTGGGCGGACTCCGGCGGTGCGCCGGCTGGCGCGCCCACGTGCTACTATCCGGATATCCCGTACACGAAGACACTCGTGGTCGGTGTGGCGCCCGACTATACCACGTACTACATGGAAGTGCTCCTGACCGAGCCCTGCTACCTGCAGAGCGGTTGGGTGTCGATCCAAGGTTCCAGTGCGGACGGTTGCTGGATGCTCTGGTCCAGGAGTCCCGAGGGCGACGGCGACAGCTATTGCGATCTGTGCGGAGATCCGGTGCTTGCTGACATGAGCTATTGCCTGACCGGCACGTTCGGCGAGCTGACCGGTGCGTGCTGTGACCAGGCGTCCGGTCCCGGTGCTGATTGCATCGACGACGTCACCAACGCTAACTGCGCCTATGACCGCTGGGTACCGCTCACGGCCTGTGCAGACCTGGTCCCGCCGTGCGGCGAATCGCCAACCGGTGCGTGCTGCGATTACGACACCGGCGACTGCAATATCATGACCGCGGCTGCGTGCGATGCTTCCGGCGGCTATTACCAGGGCGACATGTCGAGCTGCGATCCGAACCCGTGTCCGCAGCCTTTGTGCCCGCCGTACGACACGATCGTCGGGCAATCGATTGACCTGGGCACCAGTTCGGTTCCGTACTGCGAGTCAGACTGGCTTGAGAAGTGGGACGATTTTGACACCGGTGACGAGGATATCTGTGACGTTCACTGGTGGGGTCTGCCTCTTGACCTCTCCAATGCTCCGTGCGAGGACCTGTTCAACATTTACGTTGTCGGCACGGACGGTGAGGGTCATCCGGATTACTTGAACCCGCTTTGCACCTGGGAAGGTGTGGCGCCGACGCATGAGCTTTATGGTCTGCTCTGGGGCGCCTACGAGATCTGGTACTACCACTTTGTTCCGGATACTTGCTGCACGGCGCACAGCGGTTGGCTTTCGATCCAAAGCGCCAGTAGCACAACGGGGGGCGGGTCTGACGAGTGCGTCTATGCGTGGATGCCGTCCTACATGGGTTCCGGCGGATCATGGTTGTGGGATTTCTCCGTGTGGGAGCTGCAGCCTGACATAGAGCACTCCTGGTGCTTGACTCGCGAGCATGTCCCGGTCTACGGTGCGTGCTGCGACGATGCGACGGGCATCTGCGTGGACGACGTTGAGGTTCTCGAGTGCGAGGGTCGGTGGCAAGAGACCACTTGTGCCCTGATGGATCCGCCGTGCGTGCCTATGACGGGTGCGTGCTGCGAGCCGGATGGTTCCTGCACCGTAACGCTTGAGGGCGACTGCGTTGATCCCAACGTGTTCCAGGGTGCGGGTACGGACTGTGACCCGAACCTTTGCCCGACGCCGGGTGACGATTGCAACGACCCGTATGTGGTCACGCTCCCTGCCCAGCTTGACTTCACGGATACGGGTAATACGACCTGTGGTCGTGGGAATGACTATAGCTCTACCTGTCTCGGCTCCTACGATGGCGGTGAGGAGATCATTTACGAGGTCGTGGTGACTGAAGATGTTTGCGTCGTCATCGACATGACAACCACATTTACGTGGACCGGTATGGCGCTGCACGACACGTGCCCGCTGGATCCCTACACCTGCATGTACGAGGACACAACCAGCGGTTCGGGCGGCATTACCCTGGGCCCAATCTTCCTCGCGGTAGGGACGTACTACGTGCAGGTCGACAGTTGGCCGTCACCGGATTGCATTGATTTCGATCTGGCGATCACGGCCTGCCCCGACTGGGGTGCGTGCTGCGTCGGGCTTACTTGCACCGATGTGGCCAACGAGGCCGAGTGCGACGGGATGGGTGGCGACTTCTATCATTTGGAAGAGTGCGCCACCTTCGACTGCCCGCCGCCGAACGATGACTGCGCGGACGCGGAGGTCATTACGGTCGTGGCTGGCGCAACCGTCAGCACGCCGGGTACCGTCGTCGGTGCTACGACGGACAGCCCCGAAGACCCCTGCGTGATGTACTCCACGGAGAAGAAGAACGTGTGGTACTCGTTCACGGGTACGGGCAACACGATGGTCATCTCGACCTGCAACGCAGGTACGAACATCGATACGAAGGTTGCCGTGTACTGCAAGGGTTGTGAGGAACTGGTGTGCATCGGCGGTAACGATGATGAGTGCGACGCCTTCTATTGGGGTGCGTCCACTGTCGAAGCCGCGGATGTCGCGGACCAGTACTTCATCTGCACGCAGTACTCTGCCGAGTACCTGGTCAGCGTCGGCAACTACAGCGAGACCTCGACCGAGGGTCCGTTCGTCCTGGATATCATCGACAGCGGCGAGGCTTGCGAGGTGACGATCGACTGTGCGCCGCCCGCGGGTGCCTGCTGCTACCCCGATGATTCCTGCGCGGACGAGATGATGGCGCAAGATTGCATTGACGGCGGCGGTACGTTCCTCGGTGGTGGCACGAATTGCGACGAGGATTGCAACGGGGACGGCCTCTCCGACCTGTGTCAGATGGCCAACTGTCCTCCGGGCAATGCTATGTGCGACGACTGCGACGAAAACGGCATCATGGACGTGTGCGACGTTGCGGATTGCACGACTGAGCCCTGGTGCCAGGACTGCCAGCCCAACGGTATCCCGGACGTGTGCGAGTTGGGTTGCCCGGACAAGGACCGTGACGAGGCGGTAATGGATCCGGGCTTCGAGGATGGCACGCCGAATGCGTTCTGGACCGAGGGCTCGGACAACTTCGGCACCCCGCTTTGCGATGAGGGGAGCTGCGGTACAGGCGGTGGCACCGGACCACATAGCGGTGCCTGGTGGTGCTGGTTCGGCGGTATCGCGGCAGCCGAGACCGGTTTCGTGGAGCAGACGCTCACGCTTCCGGTGGGTGCCGACACGCTGACGTTCTACCTGGAGATCTGTGCTGTCAGTGGCGCCGATACCGACTACATGGACGTCCTGATCGATGGCAACATCATCGCGACGTTCGTCGAGGCCGATGCTGCCACGTACGCGACGTATGCCCTGGTAACCCTGGACATCAGCGCGTACGCTGACGATGGTTCCCACCTGTTGCGGTTCTACGGGAACCAGCCGACCGGTACGTCGAACTTCTTCGTGGACGATGTGTCGATTGAGTACACGCCGCCGGTAGAGGAGTGCGAGAACGACTGCAACGCCAACGAGGTTCCGGATGAATGCGATCCGGACGCCGACGGTGACGGTATCCCGGATGACTGCGATACCTGCACCGATACCGACGGTGACGGCTATGGCGATCCTGGTTACCCGTTCAACACGTGCACCGAGGACGAGTGCCCGGCCAATCCGTGCAAGTCGGTTGATCCTTTGTGCGGTTGTGCCACAGTCTGCACGACGGTGGATTGCGCGTACGATGCGACCGACTGCCCGTTCATGACCGCGTTCGACGTTGAGCGCGATGGTGACGGTGACGGTACGGTCGACTGCATCGATGGATGCCCGGAGGATCCGGATAAGATCGAGCCGGGTGTCTGTGGTTGTGGCGTTGCGGATGTCGACACCGACGGTGACGTAGATGGTTTCGGCATGTTTGGCGATGCTGGCTACGACTGCCTCGAGGAGTGCGACAACGACCCGTGGAAGATCGTACCGGGTGTCTGTGGTTGTGGTGTTCCGGATGTCGACACCGATGGTGACGGCGTCCTCGATTGCCTCGACGGATGCCCGACCGATCCGATGAAGTCGCTTCCGATGGTCTGTGGCTGCAACGTTGGCCCGATGGACGGGTTCAACATCGAGCAGGACACGGATGCGGACTCGATTCCGGACTGCGTTGATGAGTGCCCGGGTGAGGATGATCTCGCCGACGTCAACCAGAACGGCGTGCAAGACTGCCTGGAGGATGAGTTCATTCCGACCGTGTCGGAGTGGGGTCTGGTCGTCCTGGCGCTTCTGCTGCTCGTTGGTGCGAAGGTCTACTTCAGTCGTCGTCGTGCTCGTACGGCGTAGTGTTTTTTGATGATTGACCAAGCGGCGTGAGCTTGCTCGCGCCGCTTGGTTTGGCCCTTTTCCTCCCGCCCCCCGGGCAAGTGAATGCTCGTGGGGCGGGGGTTTTTTTGCGCGCTTTGAGCCCTCTCAACCTACGCCAGTCCGATCCCCCGGCGTGGATGTTCCCTTTCTTCCTCCCCTCCTTGATAAGGAGGGGTTGGGGGAGGTTCTTCTCCGTCTGCATGAACCCCCCTCTTTTCTTCCTTGGTAAGGGGAGATGGTAGGGACGTAGCCGCTACAGGTGGTCGCTATACGCTCTATCACAGAGCAGGCCTTCAGCCCGCGACCCCACCCGCCGATTCTGTCACGGACCTGGCCGGTGGGCCGGTGTCGTGTTCTACTTGAATACAGAGCTCTTGCACGGTATAGTAAGGGTCGCCTGATGTGCAGCAGGGTGACGGTACGCGTGGGGGACGGCGTTGGGCTCGGGAGCCGTGGCGATCCACAAGCACGGAATGCACACTGTATCGAGCGCAGGACGACCACGGGTGACTGCGGAGCGACTTCCCCCGCTCCGGCATTCTTGATATGGCTGCCATGGACAAGCCGCCCGAACGACAGGCAAAAGACGTAATCCTCGAGTCCATCGCCGACGGTGTTTTCACGATCGATGAGGCCTGGCGGATCACGTCCTTCAACCGCGCCGCCGAGCAGATTACCGGAGTGCCGCGAGCAGAGGCGATCGGGCAGCGCTGCTGCGACGTCTTTCGGGCCAGCATCTGCGAGAGCGAGTGCGCCCTGAAAGAGACGTTGGACACCGGCGAGCCGATCGTGAATAAGGCGATCTACATTCTTGACGCCAAAGGCCAGCGCATTCCGATCAGTATCTCGGCGGCGGTCTTGAAGGGGGCCGACGGCAGGAGCATCGGCGGCGTAGAGACGTTCCGGGACCTTAGCATGGTCGAGGAACTGCGAAAGGAGCTGGAACGAGCATACACCTTCGCGGACATCATCGGCCATAGTCCCCCCATGCGTCAGCTCTTCGACCTGCTGCCTCAAATCGCGGACAGCAACAGCACCGTGTTGATCGAGGGGGCCAGCGGCACGGGCAAGGAACTGTTTGCCCGGGCCATACATGATCTGTCCTCGCGCCGCGATAAGCGTTTCGTTGCGATCAACTGCGGTGCCCTTCCGGACACGCTGCTGGAATCGGAACTGTTCGGCTACAAGGCCGGCGCGTTTACGGATGCCCGGCACGACAAACCCGGGCGGTTCGCAATTGCCGAGGGTGGAACCATTCTTTTGGACGAGATCGGCGATATATCGGCTGCCATGCAGGCCCGGTTGCTGCGAGTACTGCAGGAGCGAGTCTATGAGCCGCTCGGGGCGGTCGAGCCCGTTGCGGCGGACGTTCGTGTGATTGCGGCCACCAACAAGGACCTTAACCGGCTGGTCCGCAAGGGCACCTTTCGAGAGGACCTTTTCTACCGGATCAACGTGATACGGCTGAAGGTGCCGGCGTTGCGGGATCGTCGAGAGGACATCCCGCTTCTGGTGGAACGTTTCATCGCCAGATTCAATCACCTTCAGAACAAGAACGTGGCCGGCGTTTCGGATGAAACACTTGCCATCCTCATGGAGCACGACTACCCCGGGAACGTCCGTGAGTTGGAGAACATCGTTGAACATGCCTTCGTGCTTTGCTTGGCGGGTCTGATCGAGCCGCGTCATCTTCCACCATCGTTTCGCGGTGACGCGGATGCCCCGACGCTTCGACCGAAGGGCATCCGCACGTTACGAGCGCTCGAAGCCCTTCACATTGCAGACGCCGTTCGCCGGCACGGCGGCAATCGCACGGCCGCGGCAAAGGAGCTTGGCATCAACCCAAGCACCCTTTTCCGCAAGATCAAGTCACTCGGAATCGAGGTGGCCGAACCCGGGCAGGGCCGGCACAACGAGTAGTGAACCTATTGCATTTTGCAAGCAATAGTGCCAGCAAGCTATTGCATTCTGCAACTCCCTCCCCGTGTCGTCGCAAAGGGAGTGTTCACCTAAGTTCTTTTGTAGTAAGTGGTTACATTGAATGGCGTGGCTGAGCGCCGAGGTGGCGCGTATCTTGCTACTCTGTTGAGCGATGAAGGTGGGGATTCCAACTTGGAACGGCCGGGTGTCGCCGGTTTTCGACGTCGCAAAGCGGCTTCTGGTCGCGGATCTGGATAGCGGCGCCGAAGCCAACCGGGAGGAAGTAAAGATCGAAGAAGAGCAGCCTACGCTCAGAGCGAAGCGGATGGTTGAGCTCGGGGTGACCGTGCTTGTCTGCGGCGCGATTTCGCGGCCGCTCGAGGCCATGCTGGCTGCTGCTGGGGTACGTGTGATGCCCCAAATCTGCGGGCCGGTCGAGGAGGTGCTTCAGGCATTCACCGCAGGTCGTTTGGAAGACGCAAGCTTTCGGATGCCCGGTTGTTGCGGTCGGCGACTGCGATTCCGCGGTCGGCGGCGCGGCGGCCGGTCGAGGTTTAGTGTGCAAGGAGACATTTCATGAAGGTGGCAGTCACGTCGCTGGGGCAGGACAAGACGAGCGAGCTTGATCCGCGGTTTGGAAGAGCGAGGTTCTTCATCGTGTTTGATACGGACACCGGGGAGTTCTCGGTACACGACAACAAGCAGAATCTCAATGCTGTTCAAGGTGCCGGCATCCAGGCGGCGCAGAAGGTTGTCGCTCTGGGTGTGAGTGCGGTGATCACAGGGAACGTGGGGCCCAATGCATTTGCAGCGCTCCAAGCGGGCAATGTCAAGGCCTACATCGGGGCGACGGGATCGGTGAGCGATGCCGTGGAGCGGTTCAAGAGTGGTGAGCTTGAATGCACAGGCGAGGCGAATGTGGAGGGACACTGGGCGTAGCAACCGGGTTTGGGGGGTGTCCCTCCCGTGTGGATCTAAGCAAGAGGGAGGTTGTTGAAATGCCAGCAGGTGATGGAACAGGACCGATGGGGGTTGGACCAATGTCCGGCCGAGGGATGGGCTACTGTGCGGGGTTTACGGCGCCGGGCTGGGTGAACCCGATGCCCGGACGAGGTCGAGGCATGGGTCGAGGATGGGGGCGGCGCGGCTATGTTGCGATGGGCTCTCCCTTCGCGCCGCCGGCTTACGGTGTTACACCGTACGGCACACCGCCCTCGACCGAGCAGGAAGTGCGAGGGCTCAAAGCGCAGGCGGATCAGCTTGAAGGGACTCTCGACGAAATCAGGAAGCGACTTACAGAACTCGAAGCGATCCAGGAAAAAGAGGGTTGATCATGCCGCGAGGTGACGGAACGGGACCGGCGGGAGATGGTAGTGGGCGTGGTTCTGGTGGCGGCCGTGGAATGGGACGCGGGCGCGGACAAGGGCAAGGCCGAGGTGGGCGGCGAGGGCTCGGAGCGGGTGCACGCAGCCAGACAACAGGACCGTTGCGTCCCCCGTTGGCGAGTCAGTCAACCGAGCCGGAAACGGCCGAGCGCCTGCGGCAGCAAGCCGTTGCCGCGGAACAGCAGCTTGCACGGGCGGGGCCTCGCGGCGCCGACGTGTCAGACAGCAACGCAAGGCTTGTGGCGTACGTTGATGAAGAAGCGTGTACGCCCTGCGGCGCTTGCCAGTCGGTGTGCCCGACCGAGGCGATCACCCTCGGCGAGACGTCCGTCAGGGTGAAGGCGGAGGCCTGCTGCGGTTGTGGAGCCTGTGTGGACGTGTGCGAGAACGGGGCCATCAAGCTGATCTAACGACCCTATCCGGGCCGTACGAAAGCGGTGGCATCCGGCTGAGTTGAAGCGATCTGCCGCAGCCAACGGATTCGTCAACAGGACAGGATGCGGCGAAGTGTCAGTACATGATCTTGGCTGCGTTGGGGGAGAGGAACAACAAGGGAAGAAACAGATGGGTGTTCTAAGCAGACTGTTTCGACGTCAACCACCGGAATCGGCTTTGAATCTCGGACGGAATGATCCATGCTGGTGCGGTAGCGGTAAGAAGTACAAGAGATGCCACTACGAAGCGGACAAGAAGTACTTCTCTCGTTCTTTGAAAACCGCCTGCAACGGCCCCGCGTGAAGCCGCTGAATGAGGTGAGTTTCACCTCCTTGAAAAGGATTGACCGCGAGGAATGCAGACATACCTCGAGTGCGTACCGTGCTTCGTGCGACAGGCACTGGAGGCCTCCCGCATGGTGACAAGCGATCCCGCCGTGCACGAACGCGTGTTACGGGAGACGCTTCGGTTGGTCGCGGAGATGCGCTTCGACCGTTCACCGCCTTGGATGGGGCAACAGATTCACCGCCTTCTGCGCGAGGCAACAGGCAACCCTGATCCATACCGCGAGGTGAAGAAGCGCTCGAACACTTTGACCTTGGGGATGTACCCGGCGTTGAAGGCACAGGTGCGCGCGTCGGCGGACCCGTTCGTGGCGGCCGTGCGTTTGGCGATTGCCGGCAACGTGATCGACTTCGGGTGCAGGAACCACCTGAGTGACGACGAAGTCCGCCGGGAAATCAAGGAGGCCATGGATGGCTCATTGGACCACGTTGCGGTTGCGGATCTTCGCCGGGCTGTCGAGGTGGCCGACGATATCCTCTACCTGGCGGACAACGCGGGGGAGATCGTTCTTGACCGACTTCTGATCGAAGAGCTGCCGGCGAATCGCGTCACCGTCGTCGTGCGCGGTGGCCCCGTGATCAACGATGCAACACGGGAAGACGCCGAAGCGGCGGGGCTGAGTGGTGTCGCACCCGTCACGGACAACGGCAGCGATGTGCCGGGCACGATCCCCGCGTCCTGCTCGCCCACCTTTCGATCGCGCTTCGAGAAATGCGATCTTGTTATCGCCAAAGGTCAGGGCAATTACGAAACCCTGGGCGGGGAGGATCGGAACATTTTCTTCCTCTTCAAAGCGAAGTGTCCCGTGATTGCTCGGGACGTCGGTTGCGACCTGGGACAAATGGTCGTCTGCCATGGCCGCCCGAAGCAGGAGGAGGCTGAGTCCAAAGAAGACGCATCGCGTTTCGCAGGACAACGTCTGTCGCACCGTTAAACTGGACTCAAGCATCAAGGACTGGAGGCGCGCCATGCCCCGTTATCGACCCACTGTATTTGGCCTGGTCTTCATCCTGCCGTTCTGCATCATGTCGGGCCGTGAAATCCGGGGCGTGCCCCCAACCGCATGATGCGCGGATGCGGCGGTGGCGGAAGAGTCGTGAGGCGATTGTGCCATGATGTCCATGGGAAAATGCAAGGACAAGCTTCGGCTTCGACTGAGTGACGAGAGCAGTGTCCTTCGGTTTGAGGCGTTTGAAATCGTTGGTGCGCCCCAGTGCCGGGAGATCGAGGCGACGTTGCGGGAGTACCTCGTAGGCCGTTCGCTGGCGGAGGTTGATCTGGATTACTTGCGAGGATTGACATGCCCGGGGGATGGTGCGTGCATGCTCGCCGTGATCCGCGAAGTGCAAAAGTATCAACACCTGTTTTCCGGAAAGAGCAAGGATCGGTCAGCGGTGTGCTGCGAACCTGTGGTACGGAAGCCGGAAGGAACGCCCGGTAAGCAGAGACAAGCATTATGAAGATCGGAATAGCGAGCGGGAAAGGCGGCACAGGCAAAACAACGATAGCGACGAATCTTGCGCATGCAGCCTCCAGTAACGGTCAAAGCGTCGCCTACGTCGACTGTGACGTGGAGGAGCCCAACGGCCACATCTTCCTGAAACCGGAGATCACGCACAGCGGGCCCGTGAGCACGCTGATCCCCCAAGTCGCTGAAACGATATGCACGCTTTGCGGCAAGTGTGGTGAGATCTGTCAGTACAGCGCGATCGTTTGCGTTGGGGAGAGAGTTCTCGTCTACCCCGAACTCTGTCACGCGTGCGGTGGGTGTCGGCTGGTGTGCCCCGAGGAAGCCATCACCGAAGTCCCGCGCGACGTAGGCGTTCTCGAAACAGGTCACGCGGGTCCGATTCACTTCGTTCAGGGATTGCTGAACGTTGGAGAGGCGAAGAGTCCGCCCGTGATCAAGGTTGTCAAGGCGGCCGCCCCGGAGGCGGAACTTGTCATCGTCGATGCGCCACCGGGAACGTCGTGCCCGGTCATCGAAAGCATCCGCGACTGCGACTTCGTGGTTCTTGTAACGGAGCCGACACCGTTTGGCCTTCACGATCTGAAGCTCGCCGTCGAAATGGTCCGTGCTTTGGGATTGCCTCTCGGCGTCGTTATCAATCGGGCGGGCATTGGCAATCTCGGGGTACATCGGTATTGTGACGAGGAGGGCATCACGATCCTGGCGGAGATCCGGGACGATAGGCGGATTGCCGAAGCGTATTCACGCGGTGAGCTGATCTGTGAAGCTTTGCCTGATTACGCAGCGTCATTCGCGGCGTTACTAAGGGCGGTAAACGTGAAGGCGGAAGTCTCCGGGAGAGCTTGAGGCAATGCACGAGCTGGTTGTCATTAGCGGGAAGGGTGGAACGGGCAAGACCTCGATCGTGGCCTCGTTCGCCGTTCTGGCCGAGGACTGCGTCCTGGCCGACACCGATGTCGATGCGGCCGACCTGCACCTCATCCTCGAGCCAACTATCGTCAGTCGAGAGGACTTCTCCGGTGGCTCCGGGGCCCGTATTATGTCAGAACGCTGCACGGCTTGCGGCGACTGTGAGAAACTCTGCCGTTTCGACGCGATCAGCCACGATGGGCGGGGTAACGGGAAAGTGGAAAGCACGTACAGAATCGATCCGATCGCCTGCGAGGGCTGCGGTGTTTGTGCGTATTTCTGCAAGGAGGATGCGATTGAATTCCGCCCGGTTGTGAACGGAGAACTGTTTGTATCCGGTACTCGTTGTGGTCCGATGGTCCACGCCAGGCTCGGCGTAGCGGCCGAAAACTCGGGCAAACTTGTCAGTCTTGTGCGGGCGCGGGCGAGAGAACTCGCTGTGCAGCAGGCAAAAAGACTGATTCTTGTGGATGGCCCGCCTGGGATCGGCTGCCCGGTGATTGCCTCGCTGACAGGAGCTTCGCTGGCCCTTGTGGTAACGGAACCGACTCTGTCGGGTGAGCATGATCTTCATCGCGTGTTGGAGCTTACGAAGCACTTTGGGATACCGGCTGCGGTCTGCGTCAACAAATGGGACCTGAACCCTTCCATCACGGAACGAATCGAGCGCAAGGCGAAGGCGGGAAAGGCCGCGGTCGCCGGTCGCGTTCGTTATGACAACCAGGTAACCCTCGCCCAGATCCACACGCAGGCGACCGTGGAGCGTGAATGTGAGGCAGCCAACGACATCCGCAGTCTTTGGAATGGTCTGAGACACATTGGAGGTGAGCATGGCATCCGACTTTGAATTCTCTGCTGTGGTCACAGACCACACCCAAGAACCCCGCAATCTCGGACCCCTGAGTTCTTACAGCGGTCACGCCCGCGTCACGGGTCCTTGCGGTGACACGATGGAGTTCTGGCTTCAGGTCCGCGGCGGACGGGTACGCCGCGCGAACTTCACGACGGACGGGTGCGGTTCCTCGCTGGCGTGTGGGAGTATGGCCACGGAACTGGTCATCGGAAAGAGAATCGACGAGGCATCCGACGTAAAGCAGAAGGACATCCTGGATGCACTGGGCGGTCTCCCCGAGGAGACAGAGCATTGTGCTCTCCTGACCGCCGACACCCTACAGGCTGCCTGCGAAGATTTCATAAGCAAGGGTCGGCCGGAACACGAAGATGAATCAACGCAGGCCGGTTCCTGCGATAGTTGCGACAAGAGTGCATGTTCCGGCAAGGAGCGCCGTCAGGGTGAATCCGAACAGGATTTCGCCGAAAGACAGGAGCTGGAAAGGCGCCTTTGCCTCATGCAGTACAAGTTTCTCGTCTTGTCCGGCAAGGGCGGAGTCGGCAAGAGCACGGTGGCTGCAAACCTTGCGGTGTCGCTCGCTCGGGCCGGAAAGAAAGTCGGCCTGCTCGATATCGATGTGCACGGTCCGAGCATTCCCAAACTGTTGGGGTTGGAAGGCCGTCAGATCACCGGAGCCGAAGAGGGGATGCAACCTGTCCGCATGAGCGACAATCTCGCGGTTATGTCGGTCGGGTTTCTGCTTCGTGGACGTGCCGAGCCTGTCATCTGGCGCGGTCCGATGAAGCACGGCGTGATCCGGCAGTTCCTGAAAGACGTGGCTTGGGGAAAGCTGGACTGCCTTGTGGTGGACTCACCTCCAGGGACGGGTGATGAACCATTGTCGGCGGCGCAACTGGTCGGGGCGGGGGCGGGGGCAGTAATTGTAACGACCCCGCAGGACGTGGCCATCGCGGATGTACGACGCTGCATTTCGTTCTGTAACAGCGTGTCCCTTCCGGTCATTGGTATCGTGGAGAACATGAGCGGATGTATTTGTCCGAAGTGTGGAGAGAGCTTCGATCTATTCAAGACCGGCGGCGGCGAGGCATTGGCCAGGGAGATGAAGGTCCCATTCTTGGGAAAGATCCCGGTTGACCCGCACGTCGTCACTCTGGGGGACGCCGGAATACCGTTCGCGGAATTAGATGCGGAGACTCCGGCCGCCACGGCGTTTTCCCAGCTTGTCAAGTTGATTCTCGCGACTATGGAGAAGGGTAATACTGAACTCACGGGATAAAGTTCAGGCAAAGGAGACGCACTATATGAAAATCGCCATTCCAATAGTAGAGGGACATTTGAGCGCGCACTTCGGCCATTGTGAGGAATTCGCAGTATTCGAAGTCGATGAACAGGGTAAGAAGATCATCAACAACTCGCGGCATCAGTCCCCACTTCATGAGCCTGGCATGCTTCCGCGATGGTTGCACGAGCTCGGCGTCACCGTGGTGATCGCGGGTGGGATGGGGCAACGGGCACTGCAACTGTTCGCGCAGAGCGGTATAGCCGTTGTCATCGGCGCACCGGCCGAAACCCCTGAGAACCTGGTATCGGCATACCTGAACGAAACTCTGGAAGCGGGAGCGAACGTCTGTGATCACTGAGCCGGCTGAGGCCGAGTTGCAGCAGACGCGCGCGCGAGCTCATTCCAATTGCGTGGTGTGCAGTCCTGCAAACAGCCGGAGCTTGCACGTTGAGTTCGCGGCGTCTCGCGGTGGCGGTGTCCAGGCAGACTTCGATTGCGATGAAGCCTTCGAAGGCTACGCGGGGATGCTGCACGGTGGTGTTGTCGCATCGCTTCTGGATGGTGCGATGACGAATTGCATGTTCGCTCGCGGTATTGGGGCCGTAACGGCGGAGCTGACGATACGCTTTCGGCACCCCGTGGCTGTCGGAACGGCGGCAACCGTGTATGCCCGGATTGATCGATCATCGCCCCCGTTGCACCTGCTGAGCGCCGAGATTGTTCAGGATGGAGAGGCAAAGGCAATCGCCTTGGGAAAGTTCATGGAGTACGTCGACCCGGCGACGGGAAGCCCTTGCTCCCGACCGGTCGAGTCGTACATAAGAGGATAATAATGAAGGAACATAACGAGTTATCAGCCGGCTCATTGGTTGTGCACGCCGGCGTCGATAGGAACGAACACCTGGCCGTCGTACCCCCAATCTACCAGACTTCAACGTTTTCCTTCGACAGCGCCGAGCATGGGGCAGCCCTGTTTTCCGGCGAGTGCGAGGGCTACATTTACTCGCGCATGGGCAATCCCACCGTGCGCGCTTTGGAGCAAAGCCTCGCCGCGCTCGAGGGTGGATTCGCCGGGCTGGCATGCGCCAGTGGCATGGCTGCCATCCACACGGCGTTCGCGGTGTTGCTGCGGACTGGGGACCATCTGGTCTGCTCCGACGCCGTCTACGGTCCCACCTGCACGTTGGTTGAGACCGTCCTGTCACGGTTCGGCATCGAGTTTACAATGGTGGACACGTCGAACCTGACGGCCATCGAGAAGGCCATGCGCCCAAACACGAAGGTTGTCTACATCGAAACGCCCGGCAACCCCACCCTGGTTATCTGTGACCTCGAGGCCGTTTGCCGCATGGCCCACGGGCGTGGCGCACAGGTCGTCGTGGACAACACGTTTATGACCCCCATTTTGCAGCAACCGTTCCGCTGGGGGGTTGACGTGGTCGTGCACAGCCTCACCAAGTTCCTCAACGGTCATGCCGACGTGGTGGGTGGCGTAATCGTGGTCAAGGAGGAAAGCCAATACTCCGCGTTCCGGAAGACGCTGAATCAACTGGGCGGGGTGCTCCCACCCTTCGAATCCTTCCTCGTTCACCGCGGCATCAAGACGCTGGCTCTGCGAATGCAGCGGCATTGTGATAACGCCACGGAGGTGGCCAAGTTCCTGGAGCAACACCCCGCGGTCGAATGGATCCGCTATCCCGGATTGAAGAGTCACCCGCAGTATGCAATCGCATCCAGACAGATGACGGGGCCGGGGGGGATAATCAGTTTCGGTCTCAAGGGCGGGATCGAATCCGGGCGGACTATGATGAACGCGGTCAAGCTCTGCAACCTGGCGGTCAGCCTTGGCGGCGTGGAATCACTCATTCAACACCCAGCCGGTATGACCCACGCAAGCATGGGTGCCGAGGCGCGCCGGCGGGCGAACATCAGCGACGGTCTCGTACGCCTATCCGTTGGTATTGAAGATGTGAAGGACATCATCGCCGACATCGACCAGGCCATGTCCGGCTGCAAAACGTAGGCTGCTGCAGGCTGCTGGACCGCCGATACCTGTTGGTGCTACTCTATGCGCTGGTTGTCGCGATCCGGATCCGTTTTCGGGAAGTGGACGTCCAACGCATGCTTGAAGCTCTGGGAATCCTGACCTGCGCACTTGTGGCTGGTATCCTCGGCGGTCTGCTCGGGATCGGCGGAGGGATCGTCCTGCTGCCTTTTCTTCGTTTCTTTGTCGGTCTTTCTCCCTCTTATGCCGCCGGAACCTGTGTAGTGGCCGTGTTCTGTACCACTTTGTCGGGCAGCTACAGGCACTACAAGCTCGGGCACGTAGACATCAAATCCATTCTTCCGGTAACCGGAACGGGCGTGATCGCTACGGCGGTGTTCTCGTTCGCGTTCCTGTGGATGACGGGGCACGAGCACTGGCTGGATCTGGGAACCGGGATTGTGTTCTCGCTGATTTCGGCCCGTATGATCATCGAAGGCATCTTCGGGAGACGCGACAGGATGCCCCGGCAGGTTGACACGCATCAGGTACAAGGCCCGCTCCTGAACAAGCTCGCCATCGGCGCGGCCGGCGGAGTGCTGCCTGGTCTGCTCGGAATCGGGACAGGCGGGATCCTGGTGCCCGCGTTCGCGCTGATCTTGAAGGCACCGATCAAGACCGCCATTGGCTGTTCCCTGACCTGTTTCTCAGCCAATGCTCTGATAAGCTCAATCTTCAAGTTCTCTCAGGGCTTCGTTGACGTGCCTGTTGCTGGTTTGGCCTGCGTGGGCACGCTGGTTGGAGCCTATCTGGGTGCGACACTGAATCGGAGATTCCCCTCGGCGGCGCTGAAGATCATGTTCGGCGCCGTTTTCGCGTACGTGTCATTGAAATTCATTCTGTCGTTCTTCGGAGTTCGAGTGTGAGCGTGGCAAACTCGGTATGCGCCTTGGAGACGGCCAAGGCCAAGTTTGTGGAAATGGTCGCCGGCAAGGGCCTGCTTGATGCGGAGGTAGCGGTCTCGGTCACGCCGCTGACAGCGGAGCAGGCCATCGGACATCCCAGCCGGCGCGATTTTCCCATCGTCGAGGGAAGGGAGCGACTTGTCGAGGCGACGGTCAACGGCGCGAAAGGCCATGCTTTCACCGATTTGCCACGGGATTTCCGCGGTACGCTACGTGATGTGCTGGCCTTGGATATGTCGTCGAATGACAACCGTGCGGTGTTCGTCGCCATCATGAACGCGGCTCTGCGTTCCCTGGGAGTAATCGAAACCAGCCTGCATTGCCGGGACGACGAGCCGGAGAAGTGCGCAAAGGAACTGGCCCGCCATGTCCACGACACGTGGGGGAAGGTGACCGTTGGCCTCATCGGGCTCAATCCGGCCATAGCCGAAGCACTGGTCGAATCCTTTGGGGCGGTTGATGTTCGAATTACCGATCTGAATTGCAAGAACATCCGGGCCGTGAAATTCGGAGTAACCATCTGGGATGGACGGACACAGACGGAGGAGCTCGTCCGCCGATCCCGCGTGGTCGTTGTCACCGGCACGACGTTTGTCAACGGCACGTTCGATCGCATCCAGGCCTGGATTCGAGGGCACAAAAGAGATTACCTGATCTACGGTGTCACCGGCGCCGGCGTATGCGCGTTGATGAATTGGAACGGAATGTGTCCCTACAGTCGAAGCGGGTAAGCAGCCGGCGGGTTTACCCCTGTATGGGTGCCCCATTCTTCGCGCATGGGTGCCCCATTCTTCGCGCAGCGAAGGGTGGGGGACGGACGGTTGTTCGAGATGTCTTCGGGTGCTCAATCCATTCCCCACCCTTTTCTAACGAAAAGGACGGGGCACCCGCAGCCGGCGGGTTTACCCCTGCATGGGTGCCTCATTCTTCGCGGAGCGAAGGGTGGGGGACGGACGGTTGTTCGAGGATTGTAGGGTGGGCATGGCCCACCATCGGCGGCGATGTTCTTGGTGGGCGGTGCCCACCCTACTCGCTCAATCCATTCCCCACCCTTTTCTAACGAAAAGGACGGGGCACCCGCACGACGCTGCCGGTGGTCGCTGATTTCATTCTTGCGAGAGGAGCCAAAGAGATGGAGCATCTGAAAAACCTGTCACGCGAGGAATTGCTCAAGCTCATTGACGTCCATGCAAAGAACTGGCTGGCGCACGATGGGTGTTGGTTCCTGGCAGCCGAGGAGGAATACGGGATCGATGCCGCCATCCGCCTGGACACGCGCGCCTGCGGACTCTTCTCGGTGGCCGAGGCCAGGCGAATCATGAGGGTCTTTCAGATTCCCGAGGCCGGAGGGCTGGACGCGCTCGAGAAGGCCCTCCGCTACCGGATTTATGCGACGGTCAATCCGCAGGTCATCGAACGGCCCGACGAGGCTACGCTCGTGTTTAAAATGCTCGAGTGTCGTGTCCATGTCGCGCGACGACGGAAGGGCCTTTCCGAATTCCCGTGCAAACCTGTCGGCATCGTTGAATACACGAAGTTCGCGGAGACGATCGACGGGCGCATTCGGACCCGTTGCTTGCAGTGCCCACCGGATGACACCGAAGGAAGCGGGTTCGTCTGCGGTTGGGAGTTTACGATGTAGATTCCGTGTAAGAATGGTCATGCACCGGGGCGAGCGGTATGAGCGATACAGGCAAACCGGCGAGGTGCGATAACGGAACTGCGACGATTATTCGTCCAGAGCACCCTGACGATTACGCCGCCATCGACGAAGTGAATCGGCTTGCGTTCGGTCAGGACGATGAAGGTCGGTTGATCAGCAGGCTCCGAGGAATCGACGGGTTTGATCCGGCGTTGTCGCTCGTGGCTGTCCGCGGCCACCGCGTAGTTGGCCACATTCTGTTCAGCCCGATCCATATCGAGACAGATCATGGAGATGTGCCTGCGTTGGCACTGGCTCCGATGGCGGTACTGCCGGAGTGCCAGAGGCAGGGCATCGGTTCCGGTTTGGTGCGGGAGGGGCTCGAGAGAAGTCGTAAGAAGGGGCACAGCGTTGTGGCGGTCGTTGGTCATGCCGAGTACTACCCGAGGTTCGGTTTCACGCCCGCGACTCAATACGGCCTCCGTTCGCCGTTCCCTGTCCCGGACGAGGCTTTCATGGCGATCGCCTTGGCTTCCAACGGCCTGGACGCAGTCAGCGGCGTCGTTCGGTACTCTACGCCGTTCAACGAGGTGTGACCGGACCTCACAGAGCATCGCATCGGCAGGAACAGGTCGACCGCGTGACTGGCGGTTCCCAAACCCGTAGAATCACACCGGTTGGTGATGGGAAGGGCATCGACGCGGCCCCAATGGCGGGCTACGGAATCCCAACGCCGTGACGCGCAGCTTCTTGGGCCCACGAGGATTTCCCGAGCCACGGCGGCGTGGAGAGCCACAGCGCAACGTGGGCTCTGTGCTATCGAGTTCGACAACAAAGGGAACGGTCCAATGAACGTGATGATCATCGGTAGTGGCGGTCGGGAACACGCGTTGGCGAAAGCGTTGGCCAGTTCGGCTCGTGTTGACAAGATCATCTGTGCGCCGGGCAATGCCGGAACGGAGGCGATCGCCGAGAACGTGCCAACCGTCGACGTCGGGAACCACGACGCACTCATCGAGCTCGCTCGCCAGCAAAATATCGGTTTGACCGTTGTGGGGCCGGAGGATCCGCTCTGCGCCGGGATCGTCGATGCGTTCGAGTCAGCCGGGCTGCGAATCTTCGGTCCCACACGGGCGGCTGCTCGGATCGAAGGCGACAAGGCCTACGCCAAACGCCTCATGAAGCTCGCGCAGGTTCCCACGGCGGAGGGGCGTGTCTTCGATCGGCACGACGAAGCCAGAGTCTACGTCGCCTCTCGCGATTCCGGTGTCGTCGTCAAAGCGGCTGGACTCGCTGCCGGGAAGGGCGTCATCGTCTGCGAGGATCCGGCCGATGCTCTGCTCGCCCTCGAACGCATCATGGTCGATCGCACGTTCGGCGATGCCGGGAACAAAGTCGTCGTCGAGGAGCTTCTCAAGGGACAGGAACTTTCCATCCTTGCGCTCGTCGACGGCCAGACCATCTACACGCTCGAATCGGCCCAGGATCACAAACCCGTGGGCGAGGGCGACAAGGGTCCCAACACGGGCGGTATGGGCGCGTATAGCCCGGCTCCTGTTGCCACGGAGGACGTGCTCTCGACCGTGGAGCGTGACGTGCTCGTGCCGATCGTCGATGCCCTTCGCAATGATGATGCTCCCTATCGCGGTGTTCTATACGCCGGTCTCATGCTTACGCCGGGCGGCGTGAAGGTTCTCGAGTTTAACTGTCGGTTCGGTGATCCGGAGGTGCAGGCGATTCTGATGAGGCTCGATTCCGACCTTCTTGACATGCTCGAAGGCGTAGTCGACGGTCGGCTCGAGGAAGTCGATATCCGGTGGAACCCCAAACCGGCTGTCTGTGTCGTCATGGCATCACAAGGCTATCCCGGTTCCTACGAGAAGGGCAAGGTCATTGACGGGCTCGATGCCGTAGCGAGTATGAAAGACGTCTACGTCTACCATGCGGGGACGAAACGTGTGGATGAGCGTATCGTCAGCGGTGGCGGCCGCGTGCTGGGCGTGACGGCGTTGGGCGACAACATAGCGGACGCCAAGGCCAGGGCCTACACCGCCGTCGACGCCATCCGTTTCGAGGGTGCCTTTTCCCGCCGCGACATCGCCGACAAGGCCATCCGATCAGCGTGCGGTACGTAGAGCCGCCTCACGCGCGAGTACTGCGTTTCATAGGTTCCACAACCACGCGAGCCGCGGACTTGAAGTCCGCGCGGACATTCAGGTACCGGTTGATACCAAGAACAGTTTGAAAGTGCCGATTCGTCGCATCCGATTTGCCGGCGTCTTCCTGCAGTCTCGCGGCCGCGCGGACTTGAAGTCCGCGCGGACATTCAGGTACCGGTTGAGCCTTTGGTTCCGTGCGACATCATAGTCGCAGGACTTGTGAAACGCAGTACGAGCATCGTCAACCGATCACTGCTTCGGCGGCGGCGGTTTCAGCGCCAGGTGCAGCTCGTCCAGTTGGGCCTGTGACACGGACGACGGTGCGTCGGTCAGCGGGCAGACGGCTCGCTGCGTCTTGGGGAACGCGATCACATCGCGCAGGCTTTCCGACTTGCTGAGCACCATGGCCCAGCGATCGAACCCGAAGGCGATCCCGCCGTGCGGCGGGGCTCCGAAGCGAAGGGCGTCCAGAAGAAACTCGAACTTCCGCCGCGCTTCTTCCGGCCCGATGCCCAAGAGCTGGAAGACCTTCTGCTGTACCTCCTGTTGATGGATACGGATGCTGCCCCCGGCCATCTCCGTACCGTTCAGCACCAGGTCATAGGCCTTCGCGCGGACCTTGCCGGGATCACTCTCGATCAGCGGGATATCGTCCTCGAACGGCGCGGTGAAGGGGTGATGCGTGCTGGTCCACCGCTGATCCTCCTCGTTCCACTCCACCAACGGGAAATCAACGACCCAAAGCAGGTTCCATTCATCAGACGGAATGACGTCCAAAATCTCCGCGAGGCGAGTCCGCAGATAATGGAGATATTTGCAGACCTCGGCAAACGTACCGGGCATGAGGAAGATCACGTCACCCGGCCCAGCGTCAAGCTGTTGGCACAGCTTCGCGGCGAGTGGTTGGAGGAATTTGGCGACGCCCGTCGAGAACTGAACACCGTCATCGCCTTGGTTGACCTTGACCAGCGGCAGACCGCCGGCGCCGATGCCGCGCAGCTCCTCGGCCAGCCCGTCCGTGACCTTGCGCGTCAGTTTCTCGGCATCTTTCGCAACCAGACACTTCACGACGCCACCCGCGTCGATGGGCTCTCGAAAGACCTTGAAATCAACCTCACGCATCAGATCGGTGACGTCTTGAAGCTCCATTCCGAATCGCAGGTCGGGCCGATCGATTCCGAACCGCTCCATTGCCTCCGACTGACGCATCCGCGGAAACGGCGTGGGCACGTCGATTCCGATCCCATCCTGGAAGATCCGCTTGACGCAACCCTCAACCACACCCATGACGTCATCGCGCTGCACAAACGCCATTTCCATGTCGAGCTGCGTGAACTCGGGTTGGCGATCCGCGCGGAGGTCTTCGTCGCGGAAGCATCGGACAATCTGTGCATAGCGATCAAACCCGCCGATCATCAATAACTGTTTGAAGATCTGCGGCGACTGGGGGAGGGCGTAGAACGTGCCCGGTCTGACGCGCGACGGCACGAGGTAATCGCGAGCGCCCTCGGGCGTGCTCTTGGTCAAGAAGGGCGTCTCGATCTCGATGAACCCGTTGTCATGGAAATACTCGCGGATGGCCCGCCCGACACGATGGCGCATCCGAAAGACCTCCTGCATCTCCGGGCGACGCAGGTGCAGGAACCGGTAGCGAAGTCGCATGTCCTCGTGGGCGTCGAACTCGTCGTTCACCTGAAACGGCAGCGGATCGGACGAGCTGAGCACGTCAATCTCGACAACTTCGATCTCGATCTCGCCCGTGGGAAGTTTCGGGTTGACGCGCTCCCGGTGAATCACCTTGCCGCGGACCGCGATCACGGATTCGTTGTGAAGCTCGCGCGCGACCTTATGGCCAGCCGCGTCGCGGTCAGGGTTGAACTGCAGTTGCACAAGGCCCGTGTGGTCCCGCAAGTCGACGAAGACGAGCCCGCCGTGATCGCGCGTGCTGTGGGCCCATCCGGCCAGCGTGACATCCTCTCCGACGTGGGATTCCCGCAACTCTCCGCATTTGTACGTTCGTTCGTTGTATGCAACGGCCAAGGTAGACCTCCTGACGCCTCAATGCCTCATGAATCCCGCAGTCGCCTGTTGGCGATGCGGATGATACGATCAATCGGTCCGACCGGCGAGATGGCAAAGTGGAAATCGCCCAAGCGTCTCTCGGGGGGCGGGTTTGCGTATAAGATGGTGAACGCGCGGAGTGTCCTGACCGATTGGCCGGTCGTGATGGCGAGACAGGACGAAGGAGCACGCAGAATGTCGAATCGATCGTTTGACGCCGTGTTCGTCGATTTCTACGGCACGATATGCGGCGGCGATGGTGCGGCTGTCCATCACGCCTGCGATCGAATCGTGCGTGCGTTGGGGCTCGACACGCCCGCCGGCGAGTTCGCGGTTCGCTGGGGCGAGCGGTTTTTCGAGGTGATCGAGCAGAGCAACCACGACGACTTCCGGACCCTCTACGAGTGTGAGCAGGTGAGCCTTCGTGACATACTACGGCCCCTGGTCGGGGAGGTTGATCCGGTTCCCTACGTCGCTCCGCTTGAGGAATACTGGCGTGCCGCACCGCTTCACGAGGATGCCGTCGGGTTTCTAAAGGGGCTGAGCGTGCCCGTCTGTTGCGTTTCAAATGCGGACAACGAGCCGCTGTCCACTGCGATCCAGAGACACGGTCTGCGGTTCGATGCTGTGGTCACGTCTGAGGACGCGAGGTGCTACAAGCCTGAGCGGAAGATCTTTCAGAAAGCGGCCGATGTCCTCGGTGTGACGCCTTTGAGGACGTTGCACGTCGGCGATTCACTTCACAGCGATGTGAATGGTGCGGCCAAGCTCGGTATCACGACCGCTTGGCTGCGACGGGATGATCGGATTCACGATGTGGGAAACGGAAATCCCGACTTTATAATATCGTCCTTGACCGAAATTGTCGACATCCTAACCTGACGCCTGTGTGTGTTTCTTACATTGTATGAGGTTGACGGCTTACTGGCGGGCGTTTTTCGTTTGCATTCTATCGGACTTCCGTGTATTATTTACTTGAATGGAATAGTTGACGATGCGAATAGTTGCCCATGTGAATGCTTTTGGGCCATCTCGGGGGAACTGTGATGTCGTACATCGTGAAGATTTCAACGTGTTTGCCGCTCCTGATTCTGGTCTTTGGCCTGGCCCTTCCGGCAAATGAATGCTTCGCGCAGAAGCGCAGGGGCAGCGGGTCCGGCAAATCGGGATCGCGTAGTGCGACGCCGTCGGGCGGCGGGTCGCGGAAGGCGACGCCGAGGGCGAGAAGCTCCGGTTCGAGGGGCTCGTCACGAAGTCCGCGCGCCAGATCGTCGGCGTCTCCGCGAGCACGGGGAAGTTCGAGCAGGGCGACTGCACCGAAGAGATCAAGCGGCAGAGCACGCGGCCCGGCCGTCTCACCGTCGAAACGCTCCGGCGGGAGGTCGCGAGCATTAACACCAAAGGCGTCCGGTGTCGCCCCGCGGCAGTCCGGATCAACGGGACGCAAGGCGCCGGCGCGCTCGTGGGGCCGAAAGGGGGCCAGTCCCCAAGGTCGCGCGAATACGCACCGCTCGGGCGGAGAGAGTCACGGGAGCAAGAGCTATTCGCCGGGTGGCGGCACACAAGGGCGTCGGGGCCTGACCGGTCCGCGCGGGTCCAGCGGGGTACGGCCGAGTGCGTCTCCGGGACGAGCCGGTGGGGCGACGACCCGTGACGCGCGATCGGGGGCAAGCTCCGCGTCGCCGCGCTCGCCGCGGTCGCTTGGGAGAACGGGGAGCTTGCGAGGTTTCACGACCACACCATCGCGGAAGTCTCCGGGAGGAGGCGTGTTCACGATCCGACCCGAGCGTGGACAGCGGGATGGATCGATCAAAGCGAGCCGAGGTTCGAGGCCGCGAGGAAGCAATGTCGGATCAACAAAGGTGCCGTGGCGGGGCGGTCCCGGTTATCGCAAACCGCAGCGGTGCAATCCGTTCGCCGGGAACATCCGTTACCCGCTCTATTCACGCAGCTACTACTCGCCTCAGTACAGTCGATACCAATACTGCCGACCGTACCGCCACTATCATCTACGGCACCCCTGGCCACGGGACTCGTACTTTGCGGGTTATTACGGATACTTGGGCTTGGGGTACTGGCCGAGCTACGGATACCTGACGTCGAACTGGACATACCCTTCGAGCGGGTACTACTGGTCGAGCTACTACTCGCCGGCGAGGCTGTATGACTCACCAAGTTATTATTCGTACACGAGGGTCTACACATCCGAACCGGATGTCGACTACGTCGTGGACGAGCCGGACGTGTACTACACCGAGAACAACTACTACGTCGGTGGCGGGGCGGTAGGGCAGGCGGTTGATGACGTCGGCATTGCGGCCTTGGAACCGTCGACGAGCACGTCGGGAACGGTCGTGATCGAGCCCAACCGGGTTGACGGTCGCGTGGAGCCAACGCCGTCGGTGAAGATGGAGGATCCGATCACACCCGGCGGCCGGCGAGCGGAACCGGAGGCGGACAACGGTATGACGCCTCCCGAGCCAACATTGGTCGACCTCGGCAACGCCGCCTTTAACGCCGGCGATTATGAGGAGGCGGTCCGTTTTTATGTCGGAGCCGTTCTGGTAGACGATTCGGACGCGGCTGCCCGGTTGTTCTACGGTCTGGCGCAGTTCGCTTTGGGTGACAACGATCTGGCCGCGATGGCGCTACGCCGTGCGCTGGACCTGTGGCCGGAACTCATCGAGCAGCCGATCGATCTTCGGAGCCTGTACCCGGACATCGCTTCGTTCGAGTCGCACCTGGACAACCTGGTGAAATTCGTGGACGAGCACGCATCGAATCGCAACGCGCTGTTCGTGCTGGGATACGTGTACTACGCGACGGCTCAACCGGAGCTGGCAGCGATCACATTGGGCAAGCTTGTCGACCTGGAACCGGAGGACGCGCTTGCCGCACGGGTGCGCGATGCTGCTTTACGCGTGATCGCGGCAGGCAAGACGGCGAGTGAGCCATAGGTTCAGGGGTTCCGTTTCGGGCGTGTGCCTATCTTCACGCAAGGGCGCGGGCGTGGGAGGCATCGGCATGGGGCCTGCATCCCGGGGCACGGGTGGCTGTATGGGGTTTGCGCGGAGCCGGTCGGGGGGTATACTCACGTCAATGGAACACAGGCGTCTCGGGATGGCGAGGGCTTTCCGACGACGGGAGTAACCAGACCCTAGGGAGCAGGCACGGAATGAGTCCCACGCGGTCTGAACAGGCCCAGGAAGCGGCCATCCGTGAGATGACGACCGACCGAACCGGCGCGGTGTTCATGATCGCGCTTCGGATCATGTTCGTGCTGGCGTTGATCGCGGTGGGCTTTACGCTTGCGCTGGATGAGCGGTTCAAGGCGCAGCATCGTGATCTTGTCGTGATCGCGTTCATGGGGGCGGCGTTGGTCGTGATCGCGATGGACATCTTCGTCCCCCGGAAATCGCTGTCGGCCATATCCGGCTTGTTCTTCGGTCTGATCGTGGGAATGGTGGTGGCCTATGGGTTCTCTCTGATCATTGATCTCGTCGTCCAGGCGAACTTGTCCGGCGGTGAGGTGGCGGATGACCCTGGGTTGGCGTCTTTCGTGAGCGCCTTGAAACTGGCGGTTGGCGTGATCTGCTCTTACCTGGCGGTCAGTTTCATCCTGCAGACGAAGGATGACGTCCGGTTCGTGATTCCCTACGTCGAATTCTCCAAGGAGACGAAGGGGGCGAGACCCATGGTGCTGGACACCTCCGTGATTATTGACGGCCGAATCGCCGACATCGCCAACACGAAGATCATCGAATCGGAACTCGTGATTCCGCGCTTTGTGCTCCAGGAGCTGCAGACCATCGCAGACAGCGCCGACAAGCTGAAGCGAACGCGAGGGCGGCGCGGGTTGGACATGCTCAACAAGCTTCAGCTTAGCGAGAATGTGGACATCAAGATTCTCGATGTGATGCCGGAGCGGAGTGCAGAGGGAGCGGGTGTGGACGAGATGCTCGTTGACCTCGGGCTGCAGCTTGGCGGCAAGGTCGTAACCAACGATTACAACCTCAACAAGATCGCCCAACTCCGTGGCGTGACGGTCATCAATATCAATGATCTGGCCAACGCACTCAAACCGGTCGTATTGCCAGGCGAGGCAATGGACGTGAAGATCATCAAGCCTGGAGAGGAGGCCGGTCAAGGTGTGGGCTATCTTGACGATGGCACGATGGTCGTGGCTGAGGGCGGGCGCGAGCGGATAGGCGAAACCGTCCGTCTCACCGTCACCAGTGTCCTGCAAACCTCGGCCGGGAGAATGATCTTCGGGCGCTTGGACGGGGTGGCTGCGGCTGAAAGGCGGCGCCCGCGACCCGTGAACCGCGGATCGCAGGGAGAAACGTAGAAGGATGAAGGATCAAGAGAGCGGCCGCTCCACTTCTCATCCTTCATCCTTGATCCTTCATCGCGGATCTGAGGCAACGGAGGCAACCGGTCGGCTATGGCGAAGTTTGCGGTCATCATTGCGGCGGCGGGAAAATCGGAGCGCTTCGGCGGTAGCGAGAGCAAGGCCTTTGCGAAGCTCGACGGACGCCCCCTGTTCATCAGGACGCTTGAGCACTTTGTGACTAGGAAGGATGTCTGCCAGACGATCCTGGCTGTGGGTCCGGAGCAGACCGACCTGGTCAAATCCAAGTATGGCCCGAACCTGGGGTTCATGGGTGTCAAGCTTGTTGCGGGTGGGGCGAGGCGCTGTGATACGGTGGCGGCTGCGCTGAAGGAACTGTCCGAGGACGCGGAGTTCGTGGCTGTGCATGATGTCGCTCGACCCTGCATAGCGTCCGACCGGATCGACGCCGTCTTCGAGGAGGCGGTCAAGACCTCGGCTGCGATCCTGGCCGCACCGATTACCGGGACGATCAAACGCGTCGGCGAGTCGAAGATCATCGACGAAACCGTCCCTCGGGCCAATCTCTACGAGGCCCAGACCCCGCAGGTCTTTCGGAGGGACGTTCTGCTTGGTGCGTACGACAAGTTGGGCCGGATCGAGGACGAAATCACGGACGATGCCCAGCTCGTTGAGCGCTCGGGTCACCCGGTCTCGGTTGTGATATCCGACGCCAGAAACCTGAAAGTCACCACAAAGGCGGACCTTACGTTGGCCAGCGCGATTCTCAAGGCCCGCCCGGCAAAACCCGTAAAGCGGCTCGGCGCCTTCGAAGAGGCACAATGGTAGCAGGTTCGTCTCGCCGGTCTTGACATCTTGTGGCGAGCGCAGTGTAATACGCCTCGAAAGAGTGGGACGGAATCACACACCTTGAGCCAAGGAGAGGCCATGTCCTCACTATCGCTTCGGATCAGCCATGGGGTGGCTTTGCCACCACGGGGCGGCTTTGCCACGTGCGCAGCCGCTTGTTGTCTTGCCGCGGGCATGCTCGCAGCCGGGTGTAACGTCGACGGCCAGTGGCGCGAGCCCGGACCACCGAAAGGCGCGGTAGTCGACACAACGGTTTGGGACGACGACGGCTCAAGAGATGCGGTAGCCGTCCCCGCCGCGGTGGACACACAGGAAGTTGATCTTATCGAGACGGTCGTCGCGCATCGCATGGCATACCGCCGCGCTCTGGAGGAGCTGCGCGATCATTACGAATCCCACGGAAACGCGATGAAGCTTGCCTGGGCGGAGTTCGAGCTCAAGGGCTTGCGACGGGTCAAACCCTTCCGATACTTCGTTGACGCCGAGATCCCGCCCGAGTCATTGAGGCCAACTGAACGCGCCCCCGAGGCTGACGCACTGTATCAGCGGGGCAGGGTGCTTATGCGGGAGGGTGGCTATCGCGGTCCAGGGCTCTATCTCGAAAGCATGATGATCGAGGCGTCCTGTACCTTCCGTGAACTGATCGAGAAGTACCCGAGCAGTGACAAGATCGACGACGCGGCGTTCTTCCTTGGTGAGATCGACAAGGAGTACATGCCGGGGCAGGAGATGCTCGCCGTAAAATGGTACGAGCGCGCCTGGACCTGGGACCCCAAGACCCCGCACCCCGCGAGGTTTAAAGCCGCCGTCGTGTATGACCACCGCTTGCACGATCGCGACCGCGCGTTGGAGTTGTACCACGCCGTGATTCGGGACGAGACGGACTCCGCGCGTAACGTGCGGATCGCCACGAATCGGATTCACGCGCTAACCAAGGATCACCGCACGGCCAGCGCGGACGGTTCCTGACCGCAGATTCCTTCCAACTCGGTCGTAGAGCTGCTTTGTAGCCGGGACCGGGACTCTGTTTCTGGATCGCATGCCTCGTTGACCTTCCTGCCGATGCGGTGAGCATTGATGGCGAAGGCACTCCTTGCACAGCCGCAACACCTGGGCTTGATCCAATCCGCCGCGCAGGCGCGGCAAAGCCGCCTTGCGGCAGCCCGCGGTTTCGGAACACAGAAACGGTAAATGCCCTAGAGCGAAGTCTGTTTTTGTGTAGCGACCGACCCCCTCTTTCCCCCCTTGTCATACCAAGGGCAGTTTGATAGTGCCGATTCGTCGCATCAGGTTTGCCGGCGTCTTCCCGCAGTTTCGGGTCCGCGCGGGCTGAAGCCCGCGGCTCGCTGGCGGGGAGTCGGCATTCTGAAACTGGATCTTGTATCAGGGGGTGTTGAGAGGGGGGGGGCGCTACACGATTCCCGAAAACGTTCTTTAGCATAATGAGTCCAAACGTAGCGATCGGAATCGAGGAACTCACGGACGACACCAACGATGGAACGCCACGATTGGATAGAGCTTGCTCTAGTGCCGTTTCAACAAAGGTTGTTCCGCTTTCTTCCCCCCTTACCAAGGGGGGATTGAGGGGGGTCCATGCAGGCACAGAAGAACCTCCCCCAGCCCCTCCTTGTCAAGGAGGGGAGGAAGAAACGCCATTACCTTTCTGGAAGCGGCTCTAGAACTTGTCCTATGCCACAAGTTCATGCTCCGGAAAGCGCTTCTTCAGCGCCGTCTGGCGGGCGGCCCGGTAGTAGCGGGCCATGTAGCTCCAATCGAAGTACTCAGCGTGGCTCTCGACGCGGTTTCTCAATTGGATGCGCTCGCGCAGCGAGATCCGGGTGAGGAAGTGAAGCCAGCCCGCAACCTGATACACGATGTTCTGAAAACTCACGCCCCGTCGCCTGGCCACGTAGAGACCATTCGCGTCGTGGTCCGGAAAGTGATCCATGAGGTAGGTCCCGAACCCGCTCAGATCGCTCGTGATCGCCGGGATTCCGCGAACGATGCACTCCATCGGCGTGTAACCCCACGGTTCGTAGTAGGAGGGGAAAACGCCCAGGTTGCACCCGCGGACGAACTGGTCGTACTCCAGCCCCAGAAGGGGACTGGTCGAGGTCACGAACTCCGGATGGAACACGATCTTTACCGGATCGTCCGGGGCGTTGAGCAGACCGCGGCGCCGAACATGACGCAGCACCTGGTCGTGGGCCTCATCCTTCAGATCGTGCGTGACGATGCTCGGTAAGCGTTCCTGACGACATGCCAGGATCATGCGCTGAAGTCGCACCCGGGCATATTCGTCCAGCATGTCCTCCGTCGTGGGCATGCGCCCGGTCGCAACGGTTCGGAACAGCCGCCGCCCCATGGCATCATTGATGGATTCGCACGTTTCCAGCATCTCGTTGAACATGGCTTGACGGTTGAGCGTCTCGATGTTGAAGGCGTGGTAAGGGGCGGGGGCAATGATGAATGCCACCACCGTGACCCGGTCCGACTCCGCTTTGAGACGGCGGTTGAGCTCAAACAACGAGTCAATAAAGACGTCCAGGCCCTTGTTGCGATACTCATACCGTCCGGCCGTGAACATGTAGAGCGTCCGGTCGAGATCGAACGTGTAACTTGGGAAGAAGTGCCCCATCACAAAGTCGTGAATCTTCTCCTTGCACTGCTGGTGCAGGTTCTGAAACTCATGGGGAGCAGCCGACCGCTCCACGTTGAGCCCGTTCGGCAAAAGTACGTCAGGCCGCCGTCCGAGGAAGTGTTCGCCCTCTTGGGCGGTGATGTCGGAAACCGTCGTAAAGACGTCGGCGGCATGGGCGGCGGCGCGCTCGATCTGAAAACGATGGCCGACCCCGTGCTCGAGTGCGACCGCCTCGGCATCGATGCTTGACAGGGATCCGTAAATGTCCTTGTTGGCCGCGCTGAGACTACGCCCGACCAGCGTCGCGTGCGTTGTGAAGATCGTCGAGATGTTCACATCCCGGTGCTTCAAGAGCGGCAACGCCATCGCGCCTTGCCACTCGTGAAACTGGGCTAACATGGGGCGGCCGGCAAGCCGGGAACGCACAGCGGCAAGCAGGTCAGCCACCACGTGCCCAAAGGCAACCATCGCGCCCGTCTCCTCGTCCTCGTCCGGAACGCCGATACCGAAATCCTGCCAGAGGAAGTACTTCATTTCGGACAGGTGTTGCCGTACGGATTTGACGTCCACGAGCACGACCTTGGGGCGCCCGGCGATGATCCACCGACCGGTGTGCAATGCCACGCCTCGCTCCCGAAGCTCCTCCACGGCCTGGGCCAGTACGCCATCGTGGGGCTCGGGCTCAAGCTCGACCTTGGCCGCGGCCTCGTGGTAGGGGCCGATCAAGCAGTAGTCATCGCCACCTGTCTCGACGCCCGCCGAGCACTTCGTGCGCAAAACGGTATAGATCCCACCCGTCTGTGAGCACACTTCCCATGCGATTTCGAATATGAGCGGCGAACCGGGCTGTTCCGCTGTCACCACGATCTGCTCGCTAACCGGTTACGTTCCACAGCAAGGACTCGGCGCCCTTGGACCTCTCCCGTCGAAGTACTCGGCCCGCGTCCGCGGGCAAAGGGCACACATGATACCAGTCCAAGCGGTTGTGAAAAGATGGCCGATTTTGCGCCCGCTTTGGGTGCAGTGGACGTGTAGCCAACGCGGGACGAGGCCGTCGCTGAACGCCGCTGTAGCAAGATCGAGGCATGGCTGAACGCGCGAATCTGAGGGGCGATCGTTCGGCGTTTGGGCGACGCGACGCGAGCGGTCACCAGGCCCCGAAGGTGCATCGGTCGGCCGTCACGATCCAAACCCTCCCTTGTGGATTTTTGAATTTCCGTTGCGGGACGTGCGGACGTTGGGTACATTTCACGGGACGCATCGCGACGTGGAAGGGCGGTGCCACATTGGCGGCTGATGCAAGTCCCAGCCAAGTGACATCGCCGTTTCAGCGGCTTTTACTCGCGTCCTGTTTCTTGTTTCGGGAGTTAACGTTTGGCGCCGAGCTTGCCGACGAGTAGATAGATACACCTCTTCGGCGGTTGTGATGTCTCAGGTCGTGTTGGCGCCGGCTTCTCTCGGGTTGGCGAAGCCGATGATGGTCTGACAGGCTAGCCGAGTTCCGCTCCGCCACCGTACGGAATGTGGGAATCGTTTGCGCACCCCTTGACAATGAGGGAATACGAATGCGAATCGCACTGCTCTCCTGGGAGTCGAAGCACTCCATTGCGGTCGGTGGACTCGCGGAGCATGTCACCGAGTTGGCCGCCGCCCTGCAAGAGCGCGGTCATGAAGTTCATCTTTTCACGAGAATCGACGACGGTCAAACAGGGTACGACTGCATCGACGGCGTCCATTACCACCGCTGTTCCTACGAACGCCATTCCGACTTCCTGACCGACAACCGGCGGATGTGCGATAGCCTGGCCTGGAATCTCGTCGAAGCGGAGAGCTACCTGGGCAGTCCGTTTGACGTGGTCCACGCTCACGACTGGCTCTGCGTCGGCGCCATGGCCCACATCAAGGACTCTCACCGGCGCCGGGTTATGATGACGATCCACTCCACGGAGTACGGCCGGTGCGGCAACCAGCTTTACGATGGGCACTCCCAACGAATCCGGGAGATCGAATGGGCCGGTGCCTACGTCGCGGAGCGTGTGATCTGCGTATCGGGCGCCTTGCAGCGTGAGGTCCAGGAGCTTTACAGCGTACCCAACGATAAGATGCACGTCATCTACAACGGCATCGACGTCAGGCGGTTTGACGTGCGTGTGGACACCCGCTCAGCCCGCAGGCAGCACACCATCGGAGTCGACGACCCGATGGTCCTGTTCGCAGGACGCATGACGTGGCAGAAGGGCCCCGACATTCTCGTCGAGGCGTTGCCCACGGTTCTTCGGGATCATCCGCGAGCGAAGTTCGTTTTCGCGGGAGATGGTGACATGCGATCCGGGTTGGAGAAACGTGTCGCGCGCCTCGGTGTGGCGTCGTCCACCCGGTTCGTCGGCTACCGGACCGGTCGTGAACTTGTCACCCTGTTCAAAAGTGCCGATCTAGTGTGTGTGCCCAGTCGCAACGAGCCCTTTGGGATTGTAATCCTCGAGGCGTGGAGCGCTCGCAAACCGGTGGTGGCCACGCGCAACGGCGGACCCGCCGAGTTCGTTACGGATCACGCAACGGGTTTGACGGTCTCGGATGACCGGCACGCGATCAGTTGGGGTGTCGGAACGATTCTGGCGAACAAGACGCAGCGTCAACGGATGGGACGCAACGGGCGCCGGGAGGCGGAAACGCGATTCTCTTGGAAGACCGTTGCGGCCCAGACCGAACACGTGTATGAATCGATGTTGAATGACAGGGTCCAAGCGCAATCGAGCGCGCCCATTGAGGAGGTTCTCGGGATGGCCCGACAGCGGAATCAGAAGACGGCCGACAAGACATTCAAGACTACCAGGACGGGCACGGCGACATCCGCCAAGCCAGCGAAGAAAACGGTTGCCAAGACCACGCGCATCACGACCGGCTCTACGCGGGAGACAACCAACCTGGCGGAGATATCCAAACCGGTCGTCGAAGTGACGGGCCAACGACTTCCCGCTCACGCCGAGATCGGCAAGCGCGCTTACGAGATTTATCTGGCCCGCGGCGCCACGCCAGGCCATGCCGAGGAAGACTGGCTTCAGGCTGAACGCGAGCTCTGCGAGGAGCGATAGGCCGGTGCCCCATTCTTCGCGCAGCGAAGGGTGGGGGATAGACGGTTGCTCGAGGATTGTAGGGTGGGCATGGCCCACCATCGGCGGCGATGTTTTTGGTGGGCGGTGCCCACCCTACTTGCGCAATCCATCCCCCACCCTTTTCTAACGAAAAGGACGGGGCACCTGGTCGAGTGTTTCCCGCAACTCATCGAGGAGGCTGCGAACCTCCGCATCACTGAGAACCTCGGCCAGTCCGCGACACATCCGGCGCGACCAGCTTGGGTACTGCTCGATCGTGACACCCGGCAGGTTGACCGGCTCGGTCTCGCCGGAAAGGTCATCCAAAGAGACGCCAATCAGCGGGGCCGGTGTCCGTGCGAGAAACCGGTGGATAGCCCTGCGGAGCCCATCGAGTGAGACCGCGGTGACCTCCTTGGATTGCAGAAGCCCGTCGGCGTGAAGTCGTCGGGCGAGTGCAGCCCGGGTGCGCTGTCGCTCGGTTTGGGCGGCCTCACGCTTGTCGTCCGTGGCGTACAGACCCGTCTCGTCGCGGATTTCCAGATCACGACCTGTCCAAAAGCCCGCCAACGGCGGATGATCGTGCGTGGTGGCGGTCACAAGCGCGCGCTTGGAATACGTTCTCGCGGGGCGGAAACCGCCTCGCCGGCTTCGCTCGAAGTACATGACGCGCGACGAGAGGATTCCCCACCTTGCGAGGATCGACGGCAGCTCGCGCGGAACCGTGCCGAGGTCCTCCCCGATGATTACCGCCCCGTGCCGGCGACTTTCCAGGGCAAGGATTCCCAGCAAATCGTCGGAGGGAAACCGAACGTAGGCTCCCTGTGTCGCCGGGTGGCCGTCCGGGACCCAGTATTGGCGGAACAATCCCATGACGTGGTCAATCCGAAGCGCACCGCCGTGCCTGAGGGAGGTTCGCAACAGGCGAATCCAATAGTCGTAACCCGTCGCCCGAAGTTGCCGTGGGTCCACCGGGGGGAATCCCCAGGTCTGACCTGCCTTGGCAAACGGATCAGGCGGTGCCCCGACCTTCACGCCGCCAAGCAGCAGTGTTGGAAAGGCCCACGCATCACTGCCATCGCAAGCCGATCCGATCGCAAGGTCCTGGTAGACGCCCAACGCCATCCCGGTTTCGCGGGCTCTTTCGGAAATCAAACCCAGTTGCCGATCCATCTCAAACTGGACATAGCAGTGGAAGTCCACATCGCGTCGATGCGCCTTCCGGAAGGCCTCGACCTCGGGCGAATCCCAGGCGCGGTATTGCGCCGGCCAGTCGTGCCAATCTTCCCCGCCCTCACCTTGATCGGCCAACCATGCCTCCAAAGCCGCAAAGGTGGCAAAGTCGATCAGAGCCTTACCCTGCGACTCGACGTACTCGTGGTATGCCCGGCCCCGGTCCGTTTGCCTGTCTCCGTGTCTTTCCACGAATGATCCGTGCAGCATCCGCAGGACATCGGCCTTCAGCCGGGCGATGCCCTCGTATTGAACGAGGCGAGCCGAGCGCGCGGTTGACAGATCCGCTCGAAACGCAGCGGAGTCAACAAGCCGCTGGGCTTTCCCGCAGTTGGCGAACTCAGGAACGGAGCCCACGTCAACGTAAATGAAGTTGCGGAACAGGCGGCTGACCGGACAGTACGGGCCGATCCATCTACCACGGTTACGGATTGCATGGAGCGGGTTGACGCCGACGAACGCAGCCCCATGGCTTGCTGCTCCGGAGATGAGCTCGCCGAGATCCGTGAGATCGCCCACGCCCCAATTCCGTTCACTCCTGAAGGAGTAGAGATTGCTCCAGAGCCCGTAAACGCGCCGGTCTCCCACGCGTTCGCGCAGCAGGATGCATCGGCCGGGCGAGACGATGAGCGACTGCTCGGCCTCTACCTCATGCCCGGACGCCTCCAGCGTCACGTGCAGGGTGTGATAGCCTTCCGACGGTCTCGCCGGTAGTGGAAGGCTGAGCATCCGGTCTTTTCCGCGCGGCCTTGCTCGGCCCCGGCGAACGTGGGATACGCCGCACTGCTCGCGCAGCTCGACACGCCAGTCGACACGACCGGGAAGGTCCACCGAGACCCTGACGCGAGTTCCGGGAACACGCCGGGATCCGATCCGGAGGACGCGAACCGGGTCGAGAATCCGCTGCCCGTCCTCCCGATCGAGCGTGGCAAGCGCTTCGGCAGCCGCCGACTCGGTCGATGCGTCGAGCTTCATGGCCTCAAGCAGTGCCGCGCGTGTGACATCCTTCGTAACACGCCGCTCACCGGCGACGTCGATGTAAGAAGGCAGGATGCCAACACGATCGGCCAATCGACGAAGATGGGGGCGACGGCTCATCTTATGGGGTTGGGGCCAGTACCAGCGCCGCAAGCGGCGGGAGTGTCAGACAGAGCGACTGCGGGAATCCGTGCATGCCCCACGGGTCCGTGTCAATCTCCGGACGCGTTGGATGCCCGCTGCCGCCGTAAACGGGATCGTCGCTGCACAGACGTTGCACGTATCGACCGGCCTGTGGCGCGCCGATCCGGTAGCCCTCTCGCGGCACGGGCGTCAGGTTCAACACGACCACGAGATGCTCATGGCCGTAATCCCGCCGGTACGACACGACCGAACTATCACAATCGCTGCAGTCAATCCACGCGAAGCCAAGCGGGTCCGAATCGCTTTTCCACAGACACGGCGAGCCGAGATAAAGCTGCCCCAGATCCTCCATGAATCGCATAAGGCCGACGCGCATCGGATCATCCGCCAGGTGCCAGTCCAGGCTTGTATCGTAGTACCATTCGTCGTACGGCGCCAGCTCGGTTCCCATGAACAGGAGCTGTTTGCCCGGTCGTGTGTACTGATACGCCAGCAGGGTACGCAGGTTGGCGAACTTCTGCCAGATGTCGCCGGGCATCTTCTCGAGCAGCGTCTGCTTGCCGTGGACCACCTCGTCGTGAGACAACGCGTTGATGAACCGCTCCGAATGCTCATAGAGCATGGCGAAGGTCAGGTCGTTCTGATGATAGTGTCGGTAGATCGGCTCTTTCGAGAAATACTCAAGGGTGTCGTGCATCCACCCCATGTTCCACTTGAAAGTAAAGCCCAACCCGCCCCATTCGCTGGTCGGTCTGGTTACGCCCGACCAGGCCGTCGACTCCTCCGCGATCGTGAAACAACCGGGACATTCAGCGTGGATGGCATCGTTGACCGACCGGAGCAGTTCGATCGCGCCGATGTTCTCCTTCCCGCCGTAATGATTGGGAAGCCACTGGCCGTCCTCCCGGCTGTAGTCGAGGTAGAGCATGGAGGCGACCGCGTCCACGCGCAACGCGTCAACATGGAATTCCTGCAGCCAGTATAGCGCGTTACCGATCAGGAAGTTACGGACTTCCTTGCGGTCGTAATTGAAGATCAGTGTACCCCAGTCGGGATGTTCGCCCAGGCGCGGGTCTTCATGCTCGTACAGAGCGGTTCCATCGAAACGCCGCAGCGCGAAATCGTCCTTCGGGAAATGGGCCGGAACCCAATCAAGGATCACACCGATGCCGTGCTGATGGCACACATCCACGAAGGTTCGGAAATCATCCGGCGAACCGTATCGCCACGTCGGCGCGTAGTATCCGGTGACCTGATAACCCCACGAGGCGCCCAGCGGGTGCTCGGCCACGGGCATCAGCTCCACGTGCGTGAACCCGAACCGCTTCATGTGCTCCACCAGCCGCGGCGCGATCTCTCGATACGTCAGCGGCCGGTTCATCTCCTCCGGAACACGGGCCCACGACCCGAGGTGGACCTCGTAGACGGATAGAGGTTCACGAACATGATCACGGTGCACGCGCGATCCCATCCACTCTTCATCTTCCCAAGCGTGGGACGATGTCACGACCCGTGACGCATTGCCGGGCGGTCCCTCCATGGCCTGTCCATAAGGGTCGGTCTTAAGCCGCAGCTCGCCTTCCTGGGTCCTGATCTCGTATTTGTAAAGCGTGCCCGGCTCGAGGTCCGGAATGAACAGCTCGAACACGCCCGAACTGCCCATCTGCCTCATTGGGAACAATCGACCGTCCCAGCCGCAGAAGTCACCCAAGACCGACACGCGGGTGGCCGTCGGCGCCCAGACCGCGAACGACACGCCCGCCACGCCGTCCATCCGCCGCACGTGCGCGCCCAGCTTCTCCCACACACGCCGGTGATTGCCCTCGTTGAACAGGTGCAGGTCGACGTCACCCAGCGTCGGCATGAAGCTGTAAGGGTCATGTCGCTCCCACGTGTTGCCGTCCGCGAAGCGCCATCGCAGGCGATACCTCAACGGAAGAGGAGCGCCCTCCACAAACGCGCCGAACAGGCCGCCGTCCTCGATGACCTCGAACCCGACGGTCCTGCCATCTTCCAGAATGCAGTCGATCCCGACGGCGTCGGGGTGAAACGCGCGGACGACGACACCGTCCGTTGTTCCACGCCGGGCGGGGTGAGCCCCGAGCACACTATGCGGATGTGAGTGGGCAATGGCCCGCAGACGCGCCCAATCAGACGGGGCGATCGGGAGCGGTGAGCGCGGCGTCGATTTCTTCTTGGTGTTGACTGTCTTCATTCCGTCCGTTTGAACTCCAGCAATGCAAGTGAGCGCGAGGCAATTCTGACAGATCGTCCTCTCGCGTGGCTACGCCGCGGGCGAGCGTGCGCCGTGCTGACGAGCCAGGTCCACGTGCCCGGCCCCGTGATGCTCGGAAACTGAAACATGTGCGCCTCGGAGCTTCCGTTAAAGATAACCAGCAACGTCTGATCCGGTAACGTCGAGCCGGGCGTCTTGTCCGCATCGTCCGCGGAACCATGGATCAGCATCCCGAGCATCCGATCCAGCGAACCATGCCAATCTTCGCCCGTCATCTCCTGCCCATCCGGGCGAAACCAGGTTACGTCCTTGAGCGCCCCCTCGCGGATCGATTCGCCGCGCAGGAACTCGCCGCGACGAAGGATGGGACACTCTCGCCGGAGACGCAAAACGTCCCGGGAAAACGCCAACAGTTGCCTCTGCCGATCATCGAGGTTCCAGTGAACCCATGTGATCTCGTTGTCCTGACAGTAGGCGTTGTTGTTGCCCTGCTGCGTCCGGCCCATCTCGTCGCCTGCAGTGATCATCGGCACGCCAAGCGAAAACGCAAGAGCCGCGATAAACCCTCGCTTGATTTGCTCTCGCAGATCGGCGATCCGGGCGTCATCGGTCGGGCCCTCGACGCCCCAGTTGCACGAGAGATTGTGGCCCTCTCCGTCGCGGCTCTCCTCGCCGTTGGCTTCGTTATGCTTCTGCTCGTAGCTGACCAGGTCGTGCAGGGTGAAGCCGTCATGGGCCGTGATGAAGTTGACGCTCGCGGTCGGGCTCCGCCCGCTGACCTTGAACAGGTCGCTGCTGCCGGACACTCGGGCGCTGAGGTCGCCTGGGGAGACGTGGTCGCCACGCCAGAAGGACCGCATCGTGCTGCGGAACTTGTCATTCCACTCGGCCCACCCGGTTCGGAAATGGCCGACCCGGTATCCGCCGTCGCCAAGATCCCACGGCTCGGCGAGCAGCTTCACGCCGGCGAGGACCGGGTCCTGCTGAACCGCGGCGAAGAAGGGGGCGTTGCGGTTAAACCCGTGACGCCCTCGGCCGAGCACCGTTGCCAGATCGAACCGGAAACCGTCGACGTGCATCTGGCACACCCAATACCGCAAGCTATCCATGACCAGTTGCAGCGTTCGTGGTTCTGAGAGGTTCAGACTGTTGCCGCAGCCCGTGAAATCCTCGTAGAACCGTGGGGCGTCCCGGCGGAGGTGGTAGTACGAGGCGCTGTCGATACCGCGCATTGACAGCGTGGGACCGAGCACATCAACCTCGGCTGTGTGGTTGTAGACGACATCGAGAATCACCTCGATCCCGGCCGCGTGCAACGCCTTGACCATGGATTTGAACTCGTGCACCTGTTGGCCAAGCGAGCCCGTGGCGTACCGCGCGCAGGGCGCGAAGTAGGCGATTGTGCTGTACGCCCAGTAGTTAACCAGGCCGAGGTTGACCAGACGCCGCTCATCGACGGCGTGATGAATCGGAAGGAGCTCGACCGCCGTGACGCCGAGGTATTTCAGGTGATCGATGATCGGCTCCGAGGCCAACCCGAGGTAGGTCCCACGTAATCGCTCCGGAACCTCCGGGTGCAGCGCCGTCAGCCCCTTGACGTGACACTCGTAGATGACCGTGTCCGTCCACGGGACGTCCGGCTGCCGGTCCTCCTCCCAGTCGAAAGCGTCCGCGATGACGATGCCCTTTGGGACGAATGGCGCGCTGTCCCGTTCATCGAAGGAGAGATCATTGTCGTCCTCGTCGAACACGTAACCGTGCACGGCATCATCCCAGATTAACTCACCGGCGAGGGCTTGGGCGTATGGATCGATGAGCAGCTTGTTGGGGTTGAAGCGGTGGCCCTGCTCGGGGGCATAGGGACCGTGCACGCGGTAGCCGTAGAGTTGCCCCGGCTGAATGTCCGGCAGGAAACCGTGCCAGACCTGGTCGGTGCGGCCCGGCAAGCGATAGCGGGCGGATTCCGTGCGGCCGTCCGGGCGGTCAAAGAGGCAGAGGTCAACGGCAGTCGCGTGCTCCGAGAAGATGGCGAAATTGGCACCGTCGTGCGGGGTGTGGTCGCGGTGTCCGTCCCCACGCTCCGGACGTCCCGGCGATGGCCCGGGGCTCAGGTTGAGCGTGACGCCGAGTGGATAGGGTCTGCCCACCAACATCCGCGGGTCGTTTTGCGAATCGGGCATACGTGCGTATCCCTCACCTTGGCTGCACCGGACGCCACCGGCATACGTGGCACCGGGCTCGGCACAGATATGGCCTGAGTCTGGCACAACGCCTCCAACTGTACAAGGGGCCCTCGGGCTTGTTCACGGGGTGGCGGGGGCTTGCTTGTTTCGGCGTCGGGCAGCATACTTCTTGGCATCGGGCGTTGGGCCTGCCCGGGCGCGGGGGCGGGAGTTCCGAGCGACCGCCGTTGCCCCTGAATCGCACGGCTTACGTACATTTGATGGATTGCCGAATAGACGGATACATGAACGACCAACGAAAGATTGCCTATTTTTCCATGGAGATCGGGCTTCAGGCGGAGATACCCACCTACAGCGGTGGGTTGGGTGTCCTGGCCGGCGACACGATTCGTGCAGCCGCCGATCTCAAAGTCCCCATGGTTGCCGTCACCCTGCTCCATCACAAAGGGTACTGCCGCCAGAAGCTCGACGCCGACGGCAACCAGACTGAGGAACCCGTAGAATGGGTCATCGATGATTTCCTCAAACCGCTCCCCGCGCGGGCAACCCTCCAGATTGAGGGCAAGGATGTGATCATCGGGGCGTGGGTTCGCGAGGTGGTTGGCGTAAGCGGATACAGCGTTCCGGTCTACTTCCTGGATGCGGACCTTCCCGAGAACGACGAGGCGCACCGCGGGCTGACGCATCACCTTTACGGGGGTGATGAGCGATACCGACTCTGCCAGGAGAAGTTGCTCGGGATCGGCGGCGTGAGGCTGCTGCGTGCGCTGGGGTACAAGAAGATTGAGCGCTTTCACATGAACGAGGGCCACGCGAGCCTGCTGGTGTGCGAGTTGCTCGACGAGCGCTTGCGCGATGAGGGCCGAGAGGAGTTCAACGAGGACGACATCGAATTCGTCCGCCGTCAATGCGTGTTCACGACGCACACACCCGTTCCCGCCGGGCATGACCAGTTCCCGCAGGACACCGTCATGAACGTGCTCAAGGGGCGTACCGTCGAGATGCTCAAGAAGCTTTCCTGCTTCGACGGCGTGCTGAACATGACGTATCTTGCGCTGCACTTGAGCCAATACGTTAACGGAGTGGCAAGGCGGCACGGGGAGGTCTCGCGCCAGCTCTTCGCTCCCTACACCATCGACTCGATCACGAACGGAGTTCACGCGCGAACGTGGGTGTCCCCGCCGTTTCAGGAGGTCCTGGACAAACACCTCCCCACATGGCGAGAGGACAGCTACAGCCTTCGGAACGCCCTGAGCATCCCGAACCACGAGGTCTGGGAGGCACACACGCGGGCCAAGCACCGACTGATTCGCTTCATGAACCGCGCAACCAACGCCGCGATGGACATGGACACGTTCACGATTGGGTTCGCCCGCCGCGCGGCCCCTTACAAACGCGCCGCCATGTTTTTTGACGACCTCGACCGGCTTCGACGGATTCAGGAAAGCGTCGGGCCGTTTCAGGTCGTCTACGCGGGCAAGGCTCATCCCCAGGATGAGGGCGGGAAGGACGTGATCCGCAGGATCTTCGCGGCCAAGAAAGCGCTGCGCGACGATATCAACGTGGTTTACCTGGCGGACTACGACATCGAACTGTGCAAGCTGCTGACGTCAGGCGTCGACATGTGGCTGAACACGCCCGAGCCGCCGCTCGAGGCTTCCGGTACGAGTGGGATGAAGGCCGCGCTCAACGGCATACCGTCACTGAGCGTGCTGGACGGCTGGTGGGTCGAGGGGTGGATCGAGGGCGTGACCGGATGGTCCATTGGGCGACCGGGCCAAAGTACGCGGAAACCGGTGGATCGGAAGAAGGACGCGGCGATGCTTTACGACAAGCTCGAGTTCGTCATCCTTCCGCTCTATTACAAGGACCGCGATGGGTTCGTCGACATCATGAGAAACTGTATTGCGCTGAACGGCTCGTTCTTCAACACGCAGCGCATGATGCACCAATACGTAGTGAAGGCCTACTTCGGCTAGTGCGAAGTCTGTTTTCGTGTAGCGAGCCGCGGACTTCAGTCCGCGCGGAGTTTCCTTTACACGAGGGCGGTTACGACTTTCGAGGGGCCGCGCAGACTGAAGTCTGCGGCTCACATAGTCGTATGACATATGAAACGCAGTACTAGCACCGTTTCAACAAGCATTGTTCCGCCTTCTTCCCTCATTACGAAAGGGGGATAGGGCGGGGTTCATGCAGATGGAGAAGAAGCTCGCCCAGCCCCTCCTTGTCGAGAAGAACCTTCCCCAACCCCTTCTTATCAAGGAGGGGAGGAAGAAACACCATGAGATTCGCAAGACGGTTTGTTGTTTTCGCCCTGGTGATTTGTGGGGGCTTCATCCTTGCCCGGCAAGGATTGGGGATGAATGAACCGGGCAACGGGTCCGCTCCCCAACCGTTACCGCGAGCGAGCGGGGAAACGCCGCCGGACGCGCTGGATGAGGCTCTGGCGCTTGCCGGGTTGACGAGAGAGGATCTCGGATGGGCGCCGAAAGGATGGTGGCCGTGCTTCCCGGCTGACGTTCCCTACAAGTTGCGGGCCTTCGACTCGCTGTTCAACGAGCCTCTCGATTCGATCACCTATGCGCGGTCGCTTGCCGAAGCCGCAAGAAGACACCTCGACCCAACCACCATGAATGACCGGCTCGATCGTGGGGCGACGCATCTGGCTCAGGCCGTACACCGGTTGGGGATCAACCCCAAGTTCGGCGGGCTGCGTGGATATACGTCGAACCTGGTGGCCAAGGACACGCCGCTCGATGAGGCCATCCTGGCGCTGCACCACGCAGCCGACCGGACCACCTACGCCTACACGTTCGCCATGGAGCTTCCGTACCCCAAACCGGCGGAGGAACTGGCCGAGCGCATCAAGATCGTCCCGGAAGCTGCCCGGCCCATACTGGGCAGGTTGATTATGAACATTATCGATGCGCACCGTTGGGCCGAGCTCGCCTTCCGCAACGTACCGACTGAGAAGCGCCTGGCTGTAAGCCGCCGATTCAACCTGGGTGAGGAGCAGGTGGACGCATTTGACTACTGCCCCGAGGTGGACGACGTGGCCCGCACGTGGGACGAAGCCAGCCTCTGGTATTCGAGTCAGAAATGCGTGCAGGCTCTGGATGACGCCCGGTTGGCACTTGACGGCCTTGAGGACGTCCGGCCGTTTGTGTTTGACTGGGAAACGCCGTGGGGTTGGATTCGCATTCGCGGGAGTGGTGATGACGTGGTGGATGGTACCGGCGCCTTGCTCATCGTCGACCTGGGTGGGAATGACCGTTACATCGGCGCCGTGGCATCATCAAACGCGCATCGGTCGATCGGGCTTCTGCTCGATTGCGCCGGGGACGATCACTACGACGCGGGCGGGACGGCAAGCGCATCGCCGCTGCCCGCTCAGGGTGCAGGTCTTTGCGGTATCGGCGTCCTCCTGGATGGAGCGGGTCGGGACGTGTACGAAGCTTCCCGCTATGCCCAGGGCGTCGGGCAGTTCGGGTTCGGGCTCTGTGCCGACCTTGAAGGGGACGATCGCTATTTTGTCAAGTACAGCGGGCAGGGTTGCGGATACTTCGGCGTCGGGTTGCTGTTGGACAGTGCGGGGGCCGATCAATACAAGCTCTATGCCGACGGCCAGGGCCTCGGAGGCGTCGGCGGGGTAGGGATTCTCGCCGATCGGGTCGGCGACGATTGCTATGAAGCCGTCCGCGACGCGAAGATCACCGGTCGGCCGTCCTATCATTCACCCGGTGACGACATCACCGTGAACAACGCGCAGGGCTGTGCCATGGGACGGCGCGGCGACGGGGCCGACGGTCACTCCTGGGCCGGTGGGCTCGGTGCCTTGCTCGACGGTGAGGGAAATGACAAGTACGTGTCGGGCAACTGGACCATGGGGACGGGATACTGGTTCGGTGTGGGCATTCTCCACGACGGCGGCGGTGATGACGAGTACCGAGGCGTCTGCTACTCACAGGCAACGGGCGCCCATTTCTGCATCGGCGTGCTGATCGACGAGGGCGGTAATGATCTGCACAAAGCCGAGGTTACCTCAAACATGTGCGCCGCATGGGGACACGACTTTGTCATCTCCCTGTTGGTGAACATCGGGGGCAACGACGTCTACGATGTGAAGGGCAACGGGATCAGCTACTCGATCAACCGCAGCGTGACAGCCGTGATCGACATCGGCGGTGACGATCGCTATGTCGGCAAGGCCGGCAACCGACCGGGCATGACCCTGTTCAGTGACCGGTTCCGCGCTCGCGGCGGGGTGAGTGACTACTTTGCGGACACAACGTCGGTCGGGTTGTTTCTGGATGTCGGCGGACACGACGCCTATCTCACGCATCCACCGGACAAAGACGCGGACGAGAGTGAGAAGGAGGACGGCGCGCCCGAAGAGCCGACGCCTTTTGTCGGGGCCAACGACGACATCTGGGTTGACGAGGCGGATTCCGACAACATCAAGGAACGAAACTTCAGCGTTGGCGTGGACCGGGCGAACGGAGAGGTTACATTCCGCCCCAGACCGGTGAAGGCGCCGTCGGTGATCCGGCCTTAGAAGGCCCAAGGATGGAGGCCGTAAAGGGTGAGTCGTCCGCACGCGTGTGCGGTACCGTCATCCTTCCGCCGCTCCATCCTTCGTTCCGGTTTCGGACCTGGAGGACTCGTGGTGGTAACTACGCGAAAAGTCGCAAGCAACAAGGGACAATTGCAGAGGCGCGCGGGGATTCCCGCGTCGGTGGATTCTCGGCTCATCCTTCGGCGTTCAGGATTCGCTCCCTGCCGAATGGACGTGTGGGTGGTCATCACGGTGATTGGCGCCGCTGGGCTGGCCCCGTGCGGATGTACGGAACCCTCGACAGAGTCGCCGGCGCCGTCGCCGGTCTTTCTGCTCGACACCGAGCTTCTTGACCCACCCGCGGTGGTTGTCCCGCAGGCGGCGGTGGAATGGGAATCCGTGTTCAAGCCTTCGACCCTGTTTGACATCGACGAAGAGGACCCGTCGGCGGGCAGGGCGACCGGTTTTATTCTCACGCTGGCCACGCGCGACCCTGAAGCACTGCAAGTCCGGCTGTGGGATCTGGACACGTCCGGCACTACTGCGTTCGAGAAAGTAGCGTCACCGGCATCCGGCGCCGAATCGGAGGCAGCGTCCCACGCTCGGCCCTTCAATTCACGGACGCGCGATCTACTGGGCTCCGGGGTGGGCGTGTATTGGCATACGGGTGAGATTCATGCCATAACCATGGCATCCACGGACACCACTTCACTCGAGGATCGATTCACCATCCTGATTCCCGAAACGTTGCTGACGCCGTTTACGAGGCTCGATATGTTCACCGATGCTACGGACGACGGGATCGCCTTCGCGCCTGCCGAGATCGAGCTCGTTCAGGATTTCTTCTATATGGCGATCATCGGCGACTCGGTGCTGTGGGGTAACGGTCTGAGGGAGGAGGGGAAGATGTCGGCCCTGACAGCCGGGGTCATTGAACGCGAGACGGGAAGGAAGGTGATCCAACAGCGCCACGCGCAGTCGGGGGCGGCGATTGTGCCGGCGGAGGGTGACTCGGTCTGCGAGGTGAACTGCATCGGCGAGGCCCCGACAGCCCGAACGTCGATTACGGTCCAGGCCGATCTGATCGAAAGCCCCGAGCTGATGGATCTCATTCTGATGGACGGGTGCACCAACGACATCGGTGTCGGGAACATCCTGGACCCCGAGTTTCCGCTCGAGGACCTGGCGGATTCGGCCGTGCGATTCTGCCGTGACGAAATGATGATATTGTTGCAAAAGGTCCGATCCCTCGCTCCACAGGCACGGATCGTCGTGACGGGCTACTACCAGTATGTCGGTCTCAGCAGCGACCCGTTGGGTTTGCGGCAATGGTCCGTAACACATAGCGTCGAACCGATGGAAGGGGATACGGAGCTGATCAACCTGTTGACCGACAGGTGTGCCTTCTTTGTGGAGGCGACCCATGAGAATCTTCGCGAGGCGATCGAGACGGTGAACGCGGAGACAGCCGGTGATCCGGCGATCGGTTTCGCCGACCCGTTCTTCGGTCCCGACCATGCCGTATCCACGGACGATCCCTGGTTGTTCAGCATGACCTCGGATAGTGACGTGTTCAGGGGACTGAACGTCGAGCTTGATCTGTTTCCGGAAGACCCGCTGCTGGAGTTCAGGATATCGAACTGCCTCGAACCCAACGTGGTCTGCGATTTCGCGCTCTGCGTCTACAACTCCGTAGGGCACCCGAACCCAACCGGTGCGAGGGTCTACGCCGACACGATCGTCCAGCGTTTGCGTGAGCTCGACGTGCTCCCAGCCCAGGTTCCCTAAGAGATTCGCTGCGGAATCTTGAACGATCGTTTTTTTTGTGTTGCATCCAAGGTCGTTCCACGCTTGAACCGACCGTACGCCGGCTTCGGTTGCCCAAAAGGGTGGATACTGGCTGCTGGCACGAACACGCGGGCGTGCGTGTGGGGCGGTTGGATCAAAGCTCGGGCGGGCTGTCCTGTTTGCGAGTCGAGGGGCGTCGCGTTGCAGCGAGGCTAAATTTTTCGTCTAGCATTGAAAAAAGTCGCCAGGTGCGATAAACTTTATGGAAGAGGCTTGCTCTTTCGAGATGTGGGCGACTGTGGGGCAGCGTCGATGGTAGACAGGGGCACGCGCTTGTGAGGGTGGAGACGCCCTGTCGCGGGGATATGTCCCACGAGTTGCGTCCCCGGACAGAGGGTGTGGTGCCACAGGGGGCGGTTCAATGTTCTTACTGCGCGGGGAAAACATGAAACAACAACCCTATGTTTGGTTGGCCCTTTCGATTGTCTTCGGTCAGGTCGGCTTGCTCATCTCGAGCGCGGGCGCGAGCGAGGTCCACTTTGGCGAACAGCTTGACCCGGCTCTGTGCGGTCCGGGTGTGATCGAGACCATGGACGACGTGACGGCGCGTCAGCGATCCGCACCACCGGCTCTGCGCACCCACCCGGATGATGACAAGTTCAAGTACGGTGAGTGGTCCGTTCCCAATATTCGCGGCACTACGTTTCCGAACTCCGGCAAGCATAACGTCGTCAACAAGCAAGGCGACACACGGATGGGTATTGGGTTCCCGGAAGTAGTGGATGTTCACGGTGCCTACTTCGCCGGGCAGGGCGGTGAGGGCGGTTGGACGACCGGGATTCGTGTTGTCGGATATCGCGACGATGAGGAAGTGGCACGGACGGATTGGTTCCGCGAGATTGGCGAGGAGCCTACGTGGTTCGAGATGGATCTTTGCGGTGTGGACAGGATCGTCATTCATTGCGAGCCCGTGATTCAAAGCGCGGGTTGGTACGGGATGGACGATCTAACGTATGTGCCCGCCTCCTCCGGGCCCGTAGTCCTGGACTTCGAGGACGTCTCTTACGCCACGATGCTTAGCGGGTCCGAGTATGCCGGGCTGATCTGGGAGTGGGGCACCGGTTTCGAGCTCAACAAGTCCATTCATCCACCGCAAGTCCCGCCGGACATGGAGGAAGAGGATGCGCCAGCCGACTCCGATGATATGCGATCCGCGCCACTGTACAGGGCCGTTCGTCCTACGTTCGAGTTCGAGTTCCAGGGGGCCATCCGCGGCGATCCCGGTTCATGGTCATATCCGCCCGACACGTGTGGAGCGGTCGGCCCGGACCATTTCGTGGAGGCGGTCAACACCGCCTTTGTGGTTTATAACAGGGAGACCGGCGCCCAGCTCTATTGGACCTACTTGACCAGTTTCCTACCCGGTTCGGGTGGGGATCCCCGCATCCTCTTCGATCAACACAGTTGGCGTTGGATTGTGATAGCATCGAACTTCGACGCTCCCACCCCCAGAATCTATCTTGCCATCTCCCTGACGGATGACCCGTTGGGGAGTTGGTATAAGACCAATTTCGTCGTGTCGTCGGGTAGTGACGCCGGGAAATGGTCTGACTATCCGACGCTCGGTATGGACGAGCGGGGCATCTATATCGCCAGCTACATGGTGGGCGGTTCAAGCACGATGACTTTGTTTGCCATCGACAAGGCACCGCTTATCGATTCACCGCCAAGCCTGGGAACCGTGACGGCCTTTCGTTCCTTGCCGTGGGAGGGGGCCATACAGTGCGCCCATACATATGGATCCACCGTGGGCGCATATTGTGCTTCTCTCGCAGGTTCGAGCTGGGTTCGTGTTCGCCGGGTTGATCCGCCATTGACGTCACCGACGTTGGTCGAACTGGCTTTGGTCCAGATTCCCACCGCGTCGAGCCCGCCCGATGCGGTGACGACGGGAAGTACCATACCGCTCGATACCGTGGGCAACCGGCTTATGATGGCCGTTTACCGTGACGGGTCGCTATGGACGACCAACACGGTCAAGGTAGGGACTCGAGCGGCTTCGCGCTGGTACGAGATTGATCCCGAAGCGAACGAGTTGATCCAATACGGAACGGTAAGCCATGTCGACAGGAATTACTTTTTCCCCTCGCTCAGCGTGAATCGCTACGGCACCGTGGTCTTGGGTTTCACGGGCTCAGGCCCGACGCAGTATGCATCCGCGTACTATACCGGCCGACGAAGGACCGATCCGCCCGGTGAGATGGCATCCCCTACTAGATACGAGCCCGGAAGCAGCGCATACAACGTCATCGACGGTTACAACCGCAACCGATGGGGGGATTACAGCTACACGACCGTTGACCCGGTTGAGGAGCTGCGGTTCTGGACAATCCAGGAGTACGTAGACGCGACCGATGTCTGGGGCACCATGGTGGCCGTGCTGGACGGCGGTGACTGCAACGACAACGATCTACGCGATAAGTGCGACGTGGATTGCGGTGAACCTGGCGGGGAATGTGACATTCCGGGCTGCGGAACGTGTCCCGACTGCAATGACAACCAGACCCCGGATGAGTGTGAAGACATCATCGCAGCGTGTTGCTTCCCGGACGGCTCGTGCTGCCACCTGCTGACGCCGGGAGAATGTTCGGTAACCGGCGTGTATTATGAAGACGGTCTTGGCTGTGAGGATGCCCTCGATCCGCCCTGCACGCCGGCCGAAACGTGGATCGAATCCGAGTCAGCCTTGACAGGCGCGTTCCCCGGTGGAACGGTCACGTTGGAGTTTACGGTCAAAGACGTCGGCGATCTTACGGGTTATCAAATCGACATCGAGATTGCCAGGATCAGCGGTGAGGGAACTCTATACCTGGACTGCTCAGACTGTCCGGGTGAGGAGTGCGGCGCGAACGTCGACGTGAGCCGACAAGATTATGTGTTCAACGGCCAAACGAGCTACGGGTTTGCCAACTGTGAGAGCAATCGGATTGCCGCAGTCAGCTTCGATAGCGTAACGATCGGCTCGACGCCGGCCTATCTGGGTGAGTACCGACTGACTGTATCGGGTGACACGACCACGGGCACGGTCTTTGAGGTATCCGTGGTTAATCACTCGGCTGTGACTTTCCTCCGGGACAGCAACCAGGTCCCGATCCGGTTCCAGATCTCACCGGCCTGCACGATCACAGTGGCGGACCCCGGTGATTGCCTCGCGCCCACGATTGGTGAGGGTGGTTCCCGCCATTTGCTCGTCACACCGATCACTCCGGCGATGCAGGCACTTCTGGTAACTGGTGATCCGCTGAACCCGGACATCTCGTGCGTGTCGAAGTACGTGCAGGAAGATGGCATGCTTGGCGACGATCCCGTGTTCGCAACCGCGGCGACCTGGGGCACCGTTGCGGTGCGCGGTCCGGAGATCATTCCGAGTGCGTTGCAGCCAGGCCCCGTCTCGACATACTACGTCGAGGCGCAGTGTGGAACGTCCTTCTCACCGCCGGTCGCGGTTGACACCTGGATGTGGGGTGACGTCTGCTCGCCGCCGAACAACCGTGTTGACATTGACGATATCCTCGCCGTTATTCACGTTTTCCAGAGCGATTACACGTGGGCGACACTCGAACAGGCTGACCTTTCCCCGTGCACTCCAAACGGTATAGTGGACATTGACGACATTCTCGCCGATATCCAGGCTTTTCAGAGTAAGCCCTACACGGACACGGGGTGCGACGTTCCGTGCTCCTGACTCGGCCGGGCCGGACTCAGGGATCTAACGCCGTTTCAACGAAGGTTGTTCCGCTTTCTTCCCCTTCACCAAGATGGGAAAGAGGGGGTCTGTTTCCTTCCCCCCTTACGAAGGGGGGAAGGAGGGGGGGGGCATGCAGACGGAGAAGAACCTCCCCTAACCCCTCCTTGTCAAGGAGGGGAGGGAGCAACACCATTACCTTTCTGGAAACGGAACCAAACCAGCGCGTGCGAGTAGGCGCCAGGCACTTCGCGCCGCGGGGAAATCCACCCTGGTAGGTTCCGCGCGGGCTTCAAGCTCGCCGCCGGCGCCGGATTGCGCTCGGTCATTTGGAAACGGCAGGCGTCGGCGCTCCGTGCGTCGCTATTCTCCGACGACGTCCCATCGCCAACCTCACGGTAGCGGCGGAGGGTCCTCGTCGCGTCCGGTGCCGGAGAACATACGGTTGTTCGCGTAGTCGATGTCGGAATCCGGGTCCGGTTGCTGCTCGCCCGCCCCGCCGATCTGCCTCTTGACGTCCGACCCCGGTCTCACGTGAGCTGTGGGGTCAACTCCAGGGTCGTCCACGGAGTCGGGCTCATTCGGATCGGCATCGGCAAAGCGCCCCCCCGGCGTCGTACGGTAACCCAACTCATACGGCGTCATGCTTGCGGCGTGGCCGTCGGCGAAAACGGCATTGGCCTTGTTTTTGTGCCGCGGGTCAACAGCGGTTCGAGGGCTTTCCTCGGCACCGGTCCCGCGATCCGACTCCGGGGTAAGGCGTGGCGGGTCGAGCGAGAAGCCGTGGTTCCCGCGGTTCGCGTAGTGGTTGGGACCGTCGCTGCTGTATCCGCGCCGCTCGTAGGGCGAGACGCCCGCGGCCGTTCCCAGACAATCCGCGATGATGACCGTGCCACCACTGTTGCTGACCTGGTTCATGAAGACCGGGAAATTGTGAAACTGATCGTTCGTCTGCCTTCCGTTGCCAAGGAATTGATAGTTGTAGCCAAAGCCGAAGTTGCGCTCGTCGATCCACTCCGGAGCCTCGGGACACTGAAAGACCTCGTTGTCATAATCCTGCCGGTCCTCGTCGGTCTTCGGTTGGTTAAAGGCATAGATGCCCATGTGGGGGCCGATGGTCGCCGCCCACCTCGGGCGGTACTTCATCCCGTTGCCCACGTCGTACCAGTTCTCCCGGCAACTGGAGGCGTCACCGCCGCCGCCGTCCCCGTCGTCGCATTGCTTGCTGTACATGCGTCCCGGAACGATCGCGCCGTCGTTCTCGTCGCTGTAGATCTGCCAACCATGGGCAAGCTCGCGCAGACGCGATTGGCACGTGAGCGTGCGGGCAGCGGTGCGGGCCTTGCTGAATGACGGCAGTGCGATCGCCACCAGCAGGATGATGATGCCGATGACGACCAAGAGCTCGATGAGCGAAAACGCGCGTGTGGTCTTCTGCATGGCAGGCCCTCCCGAGTCACAGATCGCACCTCGATGCCATCGGATCATAGCAGGCCAAATGGGTGAAGGCCAGCCCCCGCGACCCTGCAAGCGGATGCTTCCCTGCGGCCGGCCACCGACTCCGCAACTCGTGTGAATGATGGACCGCCGCAAGCGCCTGCTCATCCGGACCGAGTCTCTCGCATGTCCGGCTGAGCGCGATGCACGCTTCCAGCGTTCACGATCCCGGAAATCGTGAGGTTTTCCGCATTCGATAATTGGCGCAGCGATCGCTATCCGATAACAAAGTGGGTTTATGTGGTTGCCTGGGACGGTGAGGCGGCTTCGCGGGTTCCCGTGCCGGATCGGGACCCTTTGGCAAACCGCCGCCGTATTCGACATCTAACGCTTGGATAGGATGGACGTGTCATGCTAGCTCGTTGCAGAAGGTTGACGGTAATCGGTGGTTTCTGCGTGCTCCTTGTTGCAGTTTCGTGCAGCGTCGAGATCACTCCGGAGGGTGTCGAGATTACCATTGGGGATGACCTGTTCACGCTGAGTTTCGGTGCGAACGGGTTGACGATCAGCGTGCGCGCGAATGAAACGACGGAGCGGGAGGCGGTCGCGTTTCGTGTCTTTGACGAAACGCCGACTGAGACCCCATCCAGCGGCAGTATGGTTCTGCGAAGTACCGACGTCAGCGTGGGGCGAATCCTGACAGCCAAATACATGGTCCGTGCGCAGAGTGCTCCGTTGACTGGTACGGCCACGGCCACGTTTTACGTAGCCCCCGGTGAGACGGCGAGTTGCAGCGGGGCCACGTTCCTCGCGGAGTACGACATGACGCTGACCGCCGGCGTGCTGTCCATCGCCGAGGAGGTCTACGATCTTACCAGTGCCGCGCTGGAGATCATCGCGGTCAACGATGTGACGATCTGCGTGGAGGTCACGGCTGACTTCGACGGCGAAATCACGTTCTTCGATTTCAGTTTCGCGTTTGGCAGCGCGGCGGATGATGCCCGAACCGGCGGCGGGACGACTCCGTCGTCCGGCGGTACGTTCCAGGTTCCGATCAACGTTTTTGGTGACGCAGTGAATCCCACGGCGACGTACAGCGGTGTGGCTTATGCCGTTGTCGGCGTTCTTGATGTGAACAGTTCGACCCTTTCACCGGCATCGCTGGATTCGAACGTGACCCAGTTCCTCGGCGTCGTCGACGTCGACCTGGACGATCTCGGTTTGCAGTACGTCGAGCAGATCTATTTCGCTTCCGCTGCGGCATGGGTTCCCGATGTTGCCAGCGGGACCGTGATCGCCACACTGACATGCGACTATGCCGAGGGCGGCACGCCCACGACGCTCGACTTCACCGTGGGGTCGAACACGGCTGAGTGGTCTCACGAGCGCATCGAGCACGTTGAGGACGGCGGGGTACCCCACGCACAGGCCCCCGTCCTTTACAGCTCACAGACAACAGTGGGCTCGCGGGCGGAGTACACGGGGCATATGTATTCAGGCAGCGCGAGCCTTGACACATCCCGCACACTATCATCACTGACGCTTGAGCTGAACGACACGGGCGTCATCGCGGCGGCTCGGACGTGGGGCATCTATCCGGAGCCAACCTGGGCGGGCCAGACGCTCCCCGCGATTACGCTTGTCGGACAAGCCGGTACGCCCGGCGGCGGCGATGATAATGGCGACACAGGTGGCACGGGAACCGCGAGTGGGCATGTCGTTGATGCCCAGACGGGCGTCGCCTTGGCCGGCGTCCTTATCGAGGTCACCGGCACCGGTCTGTCGGGAACGACCGACGCCGGCGGCGGCTTCACCATCTCCGACGTCCCCGAGGGCGGGCAGACACTGACGGCTTCACTGACCGGGTACGTCGAGACCACCGTGCCCATTGTGGTCTTCGCGGGCTCGCTGGCGGAAACGAGCATCGGCATGCTTGCGATCGGGGCCGGCGGGGACAATATCGCCGCCGTGCTTGCGTGGGGTGAGCGACCGTACGACCTCGACCTCCATATGTCCGGCCCCGACGGCGAGGGCGGGACCTTCCACGCCTATTATTCAAACAAAACGCCCGTCGCACACGTGTTCCTCGACCTGGATGACACATCCTCGTTCGGGCCTGAGACGATGACGGTTTCCCCGGACGAGGGTGGAACGTACGTTCCTGGTGACTACCACGTGTGGATCCACAACTACTCGGGCAGTCCGGCCTTCTCAACTTCCGCAGCCACGGTCACGCTCTTCGCGGGCGGATCGCAGCTTAGTCAGTACAGTGTGGGCAGTGCCGGCGGCGACAGTGAAATGAACATCTGGCTGATCGTTCAGTTCACCGTCTTGGAGGACGGCTCCGTATCAAACATCTCGGTGCAACAGTCCTTCACGGAGGGATCTGCCAGTTCGATATTCTGACGGGCGCGGGCGGCGGACGTAAGACCGCTTTGCAGTAGGCGACCGGCCCACTGCAGCAAGATGGGATGAGCGTTACGAATGGCGAATAGCGATCGGGGCTGTCCCTTCGCTATTCGCCATTCTTCACACGTGCCGTGGCCTTGCTGCCGCTATTCGTTCAGGCAGATCGCCTCGGCCTCGATCTCGATCAGCATGTCGGAGGCGATGAGGGACTTCACCTCGACCATCGTGGTGGCGGGTGCGTGCTCGGCGAAGAACTCGTGATGGGCACGCCCATACTCCGCCCACCGCGAGATATCCGTGACAAACATCCGCGTTCGCACGACGTCCGCCATTGAGGCATCTACCTCCACCAGCGAGCGTTCGATGATCTCGAGGCAGCGCCTTGCCTGGGCATACGCGTCGCCCGGGGCGAATGTGTTTCCGTCGTCGTCAATCGGCGCGGTACCGGTCACGCAGATACGGTCGCCCACCCGGATCGCCCGGCAGAATCCGATCTGCTCCTCCCACGGCGCTCCGGTGAACACGCGGCGAACGGGGACCCTGGTGTCGGGTCGGCGGCGGTTGGCTTGTGTCGGCTTAGCATCCGGGCCATGCCCCGGGACGATCTTCTCGATTTCGCCAACTGCCATCCGATCACACTCCTCGTTCTCGGGATGCCCGGAATGACCGGCAACGTGCTCGTAGCTCATCTCGTGCTGCTGCGTCAACTCGTGAAGCGCTTGCCACAGGTCAGCGTTCTTGACTGGAGGCGAATTAGGCTTTTTGCCTCGCCGCCAGTTGTGTCGGATCCAGTTGCCCATCCACTCGCTCAATCCCTTGAGCACATACTCGCTGTCGCTGACCACGTGAACGCGACAGCACTTCTCGGGTCTGAGAGAGCGCAGCCCTTCAATCACGGCCTGTAGTTCCATCCGGTTGTTGGTCGTATCCTGCTCGCCGCCGGAAAGCCTCTTACTCTGACCGGTGGCAGGGTGTTTGAGGATGGCAGCCCAACCGCCGGGACCTGGGTTCCCGCTGCACGCGCCGTCGGTGTAGAGGATTACGTCCGGTATATCTTCCAACGATGACACTCCGATCCTTGCGTATCGCCGCTCAGGCTTGATGCCTTGCTCGTGTCAACAGTATAACGTCGACGGGAAGCGGTGTCACAAACTGAAGCGGTGGACGATTCGGTGAAGAGCAGGAGGTCACGCCTTCGTCTAGTCGAACCGCAGGTGCCTGGCGTACGCCGGTGGGAAGTTCCTCAATACGATCTGTCGGTTGAACTGATACTCGCGGAGTCGGCGCGTCAGGTACGCGGAAACATAACGGACACGCCGACGCCGCTCGCCGACGGCGAGGACGCGCGATGCCCGCCGGAGACCCACGTACTCGAAGTAGCTGAGCACGCCGCCCGGCTTGAGCGCACGTTGAATGACCTTGAACACCTCCTTAACGTCACGTAGTGCAAACGCGGTCAGCGGCAGACCGGAGATGACGTAATCATACCGATTTTCATCCGTGACCTCCTGGACGGGACCACACAGCAGACGAACCCGACCTTCCGCCACCGGCGATACGAAGTCGCTACGTGTGAGCACGTCTCGCTTGATGATGTGCGTGAATCTCGGGTCGATCTCACAAATGTCGATCTCGTCCTCATCGCCAAGAAGTGAGCCGATGTGGCGGGTGAACGCGCCGGTACCGGCACCGACTTCGAGAACCCTGGCCGGTCGCCTGCGCTGCCGCAACGGTTCGCAGATCGCAGCCGCCAGCGCTTGGGAACTCGGCGCAAGCGCCCCAACGGTGCTCGGGGCACCGAGGTATCGCGTCAGGAATCGCCATCGCTCTGCGGTTCGCATTGCTGTTTCCCAATCGGGCGCATCCGATCGCGCGACCGTCACGATCTTCCGATAAACTCGTGCCTTGCCGTCCCGCCACGCCCTATATTACCGGTACATTCGGGTGCCGACCAGCCATCTTGCACGCAACACGTCCGCACTTTGCACGAATCTGTCGCCACCTGATCCAAATGGGCCAAATCGGGCTGATTTTTGTTGAACCGGAGTGCCGAGAACAACTATGATAACAGTGGGAAGGATGCTGATGTCTCTCGGTACTGAAATTGGGCGGTATCCGGCATCAGGGCTTCCCGACCACAGAGTGGACCTTCCGTTGGCGTCGTGGTTTATCGACGCTGCGCCGGATCAGCCGGGAGAGCTGGGTCGGCGGGTGCGGTGAGGCCGCTTTGGGGATGAGCCTGTGGGTGACGGCCCGCGGGAGGGAAAGGCCGGTTCCAACGCAAATGCGCTTGCCGAGGTCCCGGGGGTTCCCGTTTGAAAGAAGGAGGTGATCTAGTGGCGTATAGGATAATAGGTGGGCTGCCGTAGGGTAGCAGCCGTGCTGCCTTCGGCAGCTCCAAAGAACTGCAGGCCCGTCCCTCGATCCGATTGGGGGGCGGGCCGGTTTTTTGCGCAACGTATCGCCGGTTTGATTCCACCCCAGGCCCAAGCTTCCGACAGCGACGGCGTAACCGCGAAGCTTCGACGCCGTGGACACCCCAAGTGGTCTCGAATGTGCTTGTCTCGATGCAGGGCGAGAGAAGGGGTGAGCACTGCCCACCGCTGAAGACGCCGGATGGTCATTTGGTGGGCCCCGCCACCCTGTATGTTTCGATGTACACCGAGGTCGCGGAGCCGTACACTTGTGAGTCTTGCGCCCGTAGCCGACACGGGTTGGTCGCGGGCTGGCATGTAATGAACGCTCCGCAGGCAGACGTGGCCCGGTTATAGCCTGTGATTTGTTCGCTGGAAGTAGCGGAGGTGGGTCTATGTTTGGCAATGTGGCTGAGGCACTGGAATACATCACAGAGCACGATGTCGCCATGGTCGATCTGAAGGTGGCCGGGATCAGGGGCAATTGGCTTCATATCACGATCCCGGCAGCCAACTTCTCACGGAAACACTTCGAGGAGGGCGTTGGCTACGACGGATCGAGTGGAGCGGGGTTCACCGCGGTCGAGGATGGTGACGTGGCTGCCATGCCCGATCCGACCTCCGCGTTTCTTGATCCCTTCTGCGACGTTCCGACGCTCAGCTTCCTGTGTGATACGGTGACGGCTGACACGAAAGAGCCCTTCTTCAATGACCCCCGGATGGTCGCGAAACGTGCGGTCGAGCACATGCGCTCGAGCGGCGCGGCGGACAAGGCCTGGATGGGACCCGAGTTCGAGTTTCACGTGTTCGATAGGGTCGAGGTGGCCAACGATCCATACGAGACAGGTGTCATCATCCATGCACCCGAGGTGCACTCGGACGGAACCACGGTGGCGATTCCACCGAAGCGGGGATACTTCCGTACACCGCCCGGCGATCAGTTGCACGACCTTCGTAGCGAGATCGTCCTGGTCCTTCAGGGGATGGGAATCGCCGTGAAGTATCATCATCACGAGGTCGGAGCGCCGGGACAGTGCGAGGTAGAGGTTGATCTCGACACCCTGGTCCGGGCCGGCGATCAGGCAATGATGATCAAGTATGTGACCAAGAACATCGCTCGACGACACGGCAAGCTGGCCACGTTTATGCCCAAACCCGTCTACGGCGAGGCCGGTAACGGCATGCACGTGCATCAGAAGCTCGAGAAAGACGGGCGAAACCTCTTTCATGACGCCGGTCCGGGAAATTATGCCGATCTGAGTGACACCGCGTTGCACTACGTGGGCGGTCTGCTCAAACACGGCCGCGCGCTTACCGGGTTCACGAATCCGTCGACGAACTCGTTCAAGCGCCTTGTCGAGGGGTATGAGGCCCCGGTGAATCTGTTTTTCTCTCTGGGAAACCGCTCAGCCGCCATTCGTGTGCCGCGTTACGCAGTCAGCCCCGAGGACAAGCGAATCGAGTATCGCCCGCCGGACTTCACCGGTAACGTTTACCTGACGCTGGCCGCGATGCTGATGGCCGGTCTTGACGGGATTGAGACGAAGGTCGACGTGGCAACGGAGAACTTCGGGCCTTTCGATGTGGACATCGCCGCGCAGGATGAAGCGTTCAGGCAGCGTATTACGCCCTTGCCCCGCTCGCTGTTTGATGCCCTGAACGCCTTGGGGGAGGATCACGAGTTCCTGCTTAAGGGCGAGGTGTTCCGTGAATCACTCATCCGCCGATGGATGGATCTGAAGCGGGCGACCGAGTCCAACGCCGTGGCCGCACGGCCTCATCCGTACGAGTACCACCTCTACCTCGACGCATAACGGCAAGGCCGCAGGCATTCGTTGTCCGTCAGTTTTCCAATCGGCCTACGCCTCCACGAAGCGCGTGGCGGCTTCGTCGAGCGTGGCGCAGACCTCGAACCACGTGTCGAGCCTGGTCACGTTCAGCACGCCGCCAACCATCGGGTTCGGCCCTACAAGGATCACGCGCGCCTGGCTCATTCGAGATCGCGTCACCAACTGGATCAGTGCGGAGAGACCACGCGAATCAATCGCATCGAGCCCGGAAAGATCGACGGCGAGCATGGCCCCGTCACCCGCGGCATACTCGTACAGCGTGTCGATGAACCGCGCGACATCGGTCGTGCCCAATTCGCCCGTGAGCCTGGCGACGGTGAATCCCGGCAAGCCGCCTTGCGGTTGACTGTCATCTATCTCAATGCTCAGCATCGAAGCACCACCTTGTGTTCAAGGATGATGGCGGAGGAGGAGGGCCCCGGGGCAACCCGGCCGCATCTCATCCTCCATCCTCATCCGATCATGGTCTCAGGTTCCCCGCATCAATTCGTCGCCGCGCGATTCTCGGCAGCAGATAGTTCTCATTCTCGAACACGGTGACTTGCCCGGATACGATGAATACCAGTCCGCTCGAACCGGGCCTGGTCGCCTCCACCATCTGCCCCAGGCTTCTGCACGGAAGGAGCTTCATCGGAAGCTCCGGATGCTCGGGATGGTCCGACTCAAACACAAAGGTCCACCAAGGCTCGCGGAGAATCACCCGCCCCGGACGCTCCATCAGCGGCGAACCATCCGGAATAAGCGTTCTCGCTGCTCCCGCGTCATTACCACCTGAAGCACCGGCGGAGCCCGACTCCGTCACGGTCCCGTTGCCCTCGTCCGTGGAGGCTGATCGAACCGCCTCCCGGCTGGGCCGCTGATCCTTGAGCCACGTGAGAACATCTTCCGGAGAAGCATCGGGTGAGATGCCTCCATCATCCGCCTCATCCTCAGATGGTTTGTCACCACTTTCTTCGGGAGTGCGCGCAGGCGCGATCGTGACGTCGGTCGATCGCATGGCCACGGAGGGAAGCAGGTAGTTCTCACCGTTGAAGACCGTCAACTCACCGGACACCTCGAACCGAAGCGCATCATCATCACTGCCTCGGAGCGTGCGGACCATCGGTTCAAGGGCGTCGTTCGGAAGCACCTTCATCGGTGGAACGTCGTGCTCATCGTCAAACACGAAAACCCACCAAAGCCCGTCATACGCCAACGCCCCGGACCGGTTCTGGATGCGCGAGCCTTCCGGCATCAGGTCACGGCGAACGACGGACTCCCTGCCACTTGATGCGCCGAGACCGCCGTCTGCCACCGGTCCTTGAGCGGTACCGGCCGGCGGTATGACGCGGTTTTCCGGCCGCATCCTTCGGATAGCATCGAGCACGTCCTTGGCGGTGGGATGATCTCGGGATTCGTCCCCGGTCGTGGGTTGCTCCACCGGCGGTTCATCGTCCCCGTGCACCCGCGGCTCACCGGTCTTCTCGGTGGACGATGAAGAGGGCGGTGGCGGGTCCTGCCCGTCCGCCCACATTCCGAAAGATGGGAGGACTGCCACGGCGAGGCTGAAACTGATTCCCACGATGTACCGCACGGCTGCTGGCTCCGCGTCAACAGATCTCTCATGCCCAAACCGGAAGGTTACGATCGTTGATCGGCCATTGTCAATCATCGCTTCAGGGTTCTGCCGAACGGTCCCGTTTCCAGACGCCGTTTCGATGGCCAAACCCGCACCACGGGCGTGTCCGGCGGTGTTGGCGACACCGGCTGCAAGCAGGGCGCTGCCGGGCCTGTGAGAAACGCCGCCAACGTCTGCGGTTGTCGTGGGACGAGCCTGTCAGCTTGCCGAGCGCGCTGATCGGGCCTACAGTATCGCCCCCGCGATCAACGGAGGAGGGCGGGGGAAGGGGATGGCGAGCATCGGGCCTCCAGCATCCGCCCGTCGCGGCGACCCTCGATGCCACGACACGGAGGGCTGGAAAGATGAAGGAACCTCACTGAGTAAGCGAGTCCGTTGAGGAGACCGCACACCGGCAGGAAGATGGCGAGAACAGTAAGGACACGCTTCTTCGCCTGTCGAATCCTCACACCGTCATTCGCCGTTTTGGATTGATATAAGGAGCCCACGGTGTCACACCGGTTCATTGCCGATTTGCGAGCGGGCGACCGGATCGAGGATGATGTCTTCCTGATCCGATCGAAGGACCTGCGCACGACCACCCAGGGTAGCTTCTACATTCACGCCGTGCTGATCGACCGGACGGGGCAGCTTGTTGCGCGGATGTGGCAGGCGACGGAAGAGATCTTCGATGCCATGCCCGAAGGAGGGTTCATGTGCCTGAAGGGGCGCGTGGAGAACTACAAGGGCAACCCCCAGTTCATCATCGACAGCGTCCGAGCCGCGGAGCCCGGCTCCTTCGAGGTCGGAGACTACTTGCCAACGACTGAGCGAAACATCGACCGGATGTGGGACCGTCTGATCGAGATCGTCCGTGGTATCAAGCATCCCGACCTGGCGGCGCTCGTCGAGGAGTTCCTGGCTGACGAGGACCTGATGGATCGCTTCCGTCGAGCACCGGCGGCCATGAGCATGCACCACGCATACATTGGTGGCCTGCTCGAGCACACACTGAGCCTGCTTGAGATGGCAGTCCTCGTGGTACCGCTGCACCCCAAGCTCAGTCCGGACCTGATGCTCGCCGGGATCTTCCTGCACGATATCGGGAAGACAAAGGAGTTGGCCTACGACGCAGCCATCTCCTACACGGACGAGGGCCAGCTTCTCGGGCACATTGTCCAGGCCACAGTCTGGATTGGCCAAAAGGCCGACGCGGTGGCGGCGCGGACGGGCACGCCCTTCCCAGAGCAGTTGCGGTGGGTCCTTCAGCATATCGTGCTCAGTCATCATGGCAGGTACGAGTTCGGCAGCCCGAAGCTTCCGGCTGTCCCGGAAGCCATCGCCATCCACCATCTGGACAACCTCGACGCGAAGGTGTCCCAGTTCCTCGACGAGATCGAGGATGATCGTGATCCCAAGAGCAATTGGACCAGCTACAACAGGGCACTGGAAACAAAGGTCTACAAGCCGAATCTCATGGACCTCAAGGAACGACGAACGGCGAAGAGTGAATGAGCGGCTTTCAGCAGTCAGCCCGCAGCAGTGGTGACGTCACGAGGCACACAACGACCATCGAGCTGAAGGGTGATAGCCGACAACTTCCTCGGGCCCCAGAGCAGAAGCGATGAAGTATACACAACTTACCCCTGAGAATACGAAGCACATGCTCGCGACCATCGGGGCCGGTTCGGTTGGCGCGCTGTTCCAGACGGTCCCCAAGGCGATACGCCTTAACCGCCCGTTGAACATCCCGAAAGCCCTGACTGAGCTCGAACTGCTCGATGACATCAACGCACTCGGCTCGAAGAATCACGACTGCAACGAGCTTGTCTGTTTTCTGGGCGGCGGGGCCTACGACCATTTCATCCCGACGATCGTGGACGCCATGGGATCGCAGACCGAGTTCGTGACAGCCTATACGCCTTATCAGGCCGAGGCGTCGCAGGGCCTATTGCAGCTTTTCTATGAATTCCAGACCATGATCTGCCTCCTGACTGGGATGGAGGTCGCAAACGCGTCGCTCTACGAAGTCTCCAGCGCGGCGGCGGAGGCGGTCATGATGGCCACGGGCATCACGCGTCGGTCTGAGGTGATCGTGGCAGAGTGCGTTCACCCCGATACGCTCGCGGTCCTCAAGACGTACGGGCTCGAGCGCGGCTGGGAGATCGTGACCATACCGGCGCCCGGCGGCGTCGTGGATGAACATGCCCTCAGCCAGGCGTTAAGCGACAAGACGGCGGCTGTGGTGATCCAATCGCCGAACTTCTTTGGCTGCCTGGAGCGGTTGGATCGGATTGTCCCCGGGGTGCACGAACACGGCGCCATTGCCATCGTGGCCACCGATCCGATTGCGAGCGGCGTGCTGAAGCCGCCCGGCGCGTTCGATGTTGATCTGGTAGTTGGGGAGGGACAGCCGCTTGGCATACCCATGCAATACGGCGGTCCCTATCTCGGCCTGCTGGCCGCCCGTGAGAAGTACTTACGGAAGATGCCCGGTCGGGTTGTCGGTGTCGCGAGGGACCTCGACGGGCGACGGGGATTCTGCCTGGCGCTTCAGACACGCGAACAGCATATCAAGCGAGAGCGCGCCACGAGCAACGTCTGCACGAATCAGGGGCTGCTCGCTGTGCGGGCGTCCGTCTATATGGCCGCCATGGGTAGCCGAGGTATCACCCAGGTCGCCTCGCAGTGCTTTGACAAGGCACACTACGCAGCCCGTGCGATCGGCAAGCTCGACGGCTACGAGCTTCGCTTCGACGCGCCGTTCTTCAAGGAATTCGTCGTGCTGACCACGCGCGACGTGCCGCGCGTGCTCAGCGTATGTCACCAGCGCGGCATTTTGGGCGGCGTGTCGCTTGGGCGATTCGATGAGCGCTACGCGGATTGTTTCCTGGTGGCGGTAACGGAGAAGCGAACCAAGGCGCAGATCGACGAGCTCGTCGACGCGCTGAGAAGCGTATAGAAGGACCCACCGAGACCATGAGTGTAGTTCCTGATATTCAGCGTGATGACCATCCACTCCTTTTTGCACTCAGCGCGCCGGGGCAATGCGCTGCGCCGCTGCCGGACTCGGACGTGCCGATCACAAAGCTCGCCGATGCGGTTCCGGCCGAGCTGCTGGCCGATAAGGCTCCCGAGCTACCCGAGCTTGGTGAGCTGGACGTCGTTCGCCATTACAAGAGGCTCGCCCATCGCCTCTTCAACGTCGACGAGAATTTCTACCCGCTGGGTAGTTGTACGATGAAGTACAACCCCCGCGTGAACGAGCGCATCGCCGCCACGCCGGCGCTGACGGATCTCCACCCGTACCAGGACGATGCCGACGCGCAGGGGTTGCTCGAGCTGCTGCATCGTCTGGGCACCGACCTGGCGGAGATCGGCGGATTGGCCGAGGTCACGCTCCAGCCCTCCGCCGGGGCACAGGGTGAAATGACCGGCCTGATGATCATCAATGCCTACCACCGTGCTCGCGGCGAATACCGCACAAAGGTGTTGACCCCCGATAGTGCTCACGGCACCAATCCTGCAACCTGCACGATCTGCGCCAGGAAAACGAGCACGGTGCGATCGAAGCACGATGGACGCATCGACCTTGACGACCTTCGCGCACAGACCGATGAGGATACCGTTGCCCTGATGATCACAAACCCCAACACGGTGGGCGTCTTCGACGAGCAGATCGGCGACGTGGCGGAAATCCTCCATGCCCGAGGCGCGCAGCTTTACCTCGACGGGGCGAACATGAACGCCATCTTGGGCATCACGCGACCGGGCGATTTCGGAGCCGACGTGATGCACTATAACCTGCACAAAACGTTCGGCACGCCGCATGGCGGTGGCGGTCCGGGGGCGGGGCCCGTGGCTGTCGCGGAGCATCTGCGAGAGTACCTGCCGTTGCCCAGGATCGTGAAGCGCGACAATGGGAGCTTCGCCTGGTCGCACGAGGGTCCCAAGAGCATCGGCAAGGTGCGATCGTTCTACGGCCAGATTGGCGTGCTGCTGCGGGCGTATGCCTACATCCGCTCGCTGGGCGCGGACGGGCTCCGAGATGTGTCGGAGACAGCCGTGTTGGTGGCGAACTATGTGGCCGCCCGCTTGAAAGATCACTACAAAATGCCCTTCCCGCCGCCCTACGCTCATGAGTTCATCACCGTGCCCGATTTCCGGGACAGCGGCGTGACGGAGACGGATATCGCCAAACGCCTGATCGATCACGGGATTCACCCGCCGACGATGAGCTGGCCGATCCATCACTGTCTCATGATCGAACCGACGGAGACTGAATCGCTTCATACACTCGACCGGTTTGTGGATGCCATGATGTCCATCGCGCGGGAGATCAAGGAGAACCCCGAAGTGGTGCGGACGGCTCCGCATACGACGCCGATCAAGCGATTGGACGAGGTCGCCGCCAGCCGAAAGCCGAACGTGCGCTGGCGGCCGGAGTGACACGGAGATGTCATGGCCGGACCGGGTGTGATCCGTGTTCTGCAGTGCCCGCCGCTTGATGGGCCGACGAATATGGCCCGTGACGAGGCCCTGATGCAGCGGGCCGGAAGTGGTGCGTCGCCGCCGACCCTTCGGTTATACCAGTGGCGTGCGCCGACAATTTCGCTGGGATACTTCCAACCCTTTGCCGAATACGAAGCCCTTCCACCGCCGGCGGGTGCGTTGCCCGTGGTGCGACGTTTGACCGGCGGCGGGGCGATTCTGCACGATCTCGAGCTCACCTACTCGCTCACACTACCGAGAAGTCACGCGCTTCTGGTGAAAGGCCCCAACCGCCTGTATGCCTTGGCGCACGACGCCGTGATCGCCTGCCTTGGCGCGCTGCGGGTCGAAGCCGCGCGCGACGGTGAAACCGATGACTCCGGCCCGAGAAGGGGACCCTTCTTCTGTTTCGCCCGCCGACATCGCCTGGATGTGTTGATCGAAAAGGACAAAGTCGCCGGCAGTGCCCAACGGCGAACACGCCACGCGATCCTTCAGCACGGCTCGATCATCATTGCCAACCGGTACGGGCAACAGCCGACGGCTGTGGTCTCGACCGACGTGGATCAAGTGATCCATCGTCTCCGGCGGACCTTGGTCGAGCGGTTTATCGACTTGTCGGGCGAGCGTTTCGAGCCGGGCGAGTGGTCGGTTGCTGAACGGACGGAGGCGGAGGCGTTGATCGAGAAGTACACCGGCGATGAGTGGATCCGGCGAGCCTGACCTCTCTCGCTTCTACGCCGCCGAGAGACCTCTCCTCTTGCGACGCCAGAACCGCTCGTAACACACCGGGCAAAGCTGCTCGCCCGACAGTGGGAGGTAGATCCGGGCGGAACCACGGTGGCACTGTTCGCAGACGCCCTGGGCGAAGGGCGGGTAGGTCTTGCCATCCTCGCGACGGGTCTCCTTGATAAACGCTCGATGCGCTCGGCGCCGCTGGAGAACCCAGAGAAGCACGCTGGCGCCGGTCCACGTGGCGACAGAGAGGATGCCCGCGGCGCCAAGCAACACGATCACCCCAACGATCAACATCAGGTTCAGCGCGAATGTCTCGGGATCGACCATAGTATCCTGGCAGCCGTTTGTCTTGCGGTCTGTTCGCTGTGCGGATCGCAGACCGCGCGGTTGAGGCGATTGTGCCGTCGCCCGTCAGTTGCCGCCGCGCATCACGGCGAGCAGTTCCTCGGCGCGGGGCGGCGTGACCCACTCCGCATGTCCATCCAAGAACCCGAACACGGCGCCGCCCTCGTGAAGCTCCGGCTCGGAGATGACAACTTCGAGCCACGGATCCTTGGCGGCATTGGGATCGGAGATGTGGCGATACAGGTAATAGACCCGGCTGCCTTCTTTACCGCCCTGATCATAGGGGTTCGAGAGATGTTCCATCGCCAACGCGCGTTCCCCCAAGATGCCGCTGGCGACCAGTTCATCAAGCGATCGAGGCCACCGATCTTTGTGGTCATTCGCGAAGATCCTGCAGGCCTGGATAGTGCCCTTCACATTGGCCATCGAGATCGCCCGTTGTGAGAGTTGCCTGGCCCGTTCGAGTGACGGTAAGAGCGTGGCGACCAGCACGTCGACCACACGGGCACTACTATCCGCGCTCGATGTGATCTCGAGAGCGATCATCCGCTCATGAGGCACAAGGGAGATGCCCATGACGGCACCGGATTTGACAAGATCGACCACTCGGGGGAATCGAGCCGCCTCCTCCTCGTGAATCGCCTCGGCCAACAGGGTCGCAACGTCGACGTACATGAACTTGGATGTCCGAGGGGCCGTCCGGCGAAGGACCTCGCCAAACGCCGGCGTCTGTGCGAGACTCGTGCCGTCGAGGACGGCGTCGATTGCTCTTTTGATCGCGCCTTCCTTCGGCGAGAGCAACAGCGTGTCCTCGATGACGGTGTAAACAAAGGGCCCGACCACCCGTGCGGCATGCTGGATCGTCATTCCCCGGTAGGTGGCCGGGCGGATATCGAGACCGTATGCGAGCCGAAGCCGGTGCATGTGTGCGGCAAATGTCCCGCAGTGCGCGAGCCGGATCGCAAACACCGGATCGCGCGGAGGGGAACCACTCGCGCCGAGGGCCCACTCGCCCACGAAGTTCCCCAGGAACTCGGTCTCCGGATCAAACCCCACATCGCGGGCGAGCTCGAGGCGTTCCTCCTCGTATTCATCCGTAACTTCCTTTGCGACAATGGACACAAAGGCACGCACATCGTCGACGAAATCCGATGCCCGTTCCATCGAGCCGTGCAGAAAGAGTGTGGTGTCACTCGGGAATAGTCGCCCGAGCGTCACCGGGCGTGGTGTGGACGCCAGAACACGCCAGGGCCCGGGCTCGATCGAGCTCACCCCGACAGCCACGCGCAGCGGATCGGTGGTTTTCGGTTCGGTTGATCCAGGCGTTTCCGCCGTCTGCGCTGGGTCGGGTGTAGCCGGTTTTCGGTTCCCGGTGTCCGTCCCCTCGATTTCGGCTGTCTCACCTCCGACGGCTCCCACGAATTCGACACGGTCGAGCTGCAATGCCTCGTAAAGCCCTGGAAGTGTCTGATTGAACTCGGCAACGGCCATGGGAAGGAAAGGTCGCACGTCGATGTACAACAGGGCCCCAATCCGCTCCGTCCGACCGGAGCAGAGCCGCTCGAACGGCTCGGCGTCGATGAAGCGATCGGAAACCTGCCCGGACGCACTCCATCCCTCAGCCGAACCAGGCGTCATCGAGGCATAGACAATGTTGTCCCGCACCGCCACGGTCATCAGCAATGACGCGGGGCCGACGATTTGAAGGTGGCCGTACTCACCGTCTTCCCAGAACTGCACCCGGCTCGCGCCGCGCGTGAACCTGTTCCACGCGGGCACGATGTCGGTTGCCAATCGCCGGTAGAACTCCGCCCGATCCACGGAAACACGGGCCGCCAAGCCCAACCGCCAACTGAACGGGTTGGCCGGGACACCGGCGAAGCTCAGCATCGCTCCATCGTCGAAGGTCTCGCGCAACTTGTCGAACAGTGCCCGCGCCCCGCCGCGCGCACCGAACAGCTCGCCCACGATCGGATGGGCGAGGTACTCACCGACATCGGCGGTGTATGCGACGAGCAGGGCATCGGACGGCGCCAGACCCAAGAGCGGGTCGATCGGCGCCGAAACCGAAGCAGTGGGAACGGGGTCGGTTGGTTCAGCCACAGGGTCCCAGGCCAGCACCGGCCCGGCGACGAGCAACGCAACCGTCAGGAACCCCAGTGGGAAAACGCGAGCAGCAGCAACTCGTTCGGCAAACATAGTCTTTCTCACAATTAGAGCAAGCTCTTTTTTCGTGTAGCGGTGAAACAACTCTTTTCTCCTGGTTTTTTCGCCCCGTGGCCGCTACACAGATTCGGAGAGTGCTATAAGTATCTCAGGTGCGTCAATCATCCCGCCGAGGTTTCCAATCCATCCTCCACCTGCCGCCCCTGGAACGGCTCGATCGGATCGGGAGGGCACTGATAGACGATGTCGAGATCCAGCCATCGATCACCCTCCCGGCCGCCGTCGTCCACGAAGTTCGGGCCGACGCTGTAGAGGACCCAGCCCTCGGCTGTTCGACGGTAGACAAGAAGATCGCCGCTGAATGGATCGACCACGGCATTGGTCGGCAGCTTCTCAGCCAGTTCATGGAGACTCGACGGCGGCTCGTTTTCGTTCTTGAGCGTGTGGGTTCGGATGGCGATGATCGCTCGCGTGGCTGCCAGGGACACTTTGCTTCGTTCGCCAAGGCGCGATACGGCTGAGAGCGAAGGCAACATTACCCGGGAGACCACATCCCAGGCGGGAATGTTCTCCCGGATGTACTTCTCATCGTCGAAGTCCTCCCAGGCGTCCTGATACATCCCGGTGGCGATGCGATCGTCGATCCGATCGTAGTATCCCAGCATGTGCCGCTTAATCGCTCGATCCGGGAAGATCAGCTTGCCGATTCGCACCTCAAGCCGGCCCCATCCATCCTCCGGAATCGTGATGGGATCAACGGGCATGAAGAAACCGTCGAGATCGTCGCCCGTCGCACCGATCACCGCGCCGAGGTTTGTGAAGAATCGCAGAGGACGTGAAATGAGCTCATCAACGATGGCCGGTCCGAACTGCCGCTCGCCGTGCAGGCCTCGTTCGGCCGTTGGCAACCGCGGGGCGCGTCGGTCAAGTTCCTTCTGGAGCATTCGCAGTTGGCTCAGCGAAAGCGGGCGGCGCAGAATCATATCGACAAGCGCCCTATCCGCCACCGCCCACACTGCAATCCCGACAAGCCCCTCGATCAGCGTGTGACCCTGGCCGATGTGTTCCCCCATGCTCATGACCGCAAGGAGGTTCTTTATCGCCTCCGGACAGTTGCCCTCCGCCTCCAACCGCCGCGCGTCGACGACCAGCATCTTGCTGAGGAATCGGAAATGGGAGAGGTTTGGCAGCAGGACGCCGATGATGCTGTCGCTTGGGTCGCCGAAATAAGGCATCTGACATCGGTCCATGGCGACGGCGGTCCGGACAAGCTCGACGGCGCGACGGTTGTCGGGGTGCTTGAGATAATCGGCCAGAGCGGTCTGCCCCGCCGGCCAGGCGGTGCGCATCGCATAGTCGAACGCCTCCGTCAGCTCCCCCGGCATCTCTGCATAGGCGTTGACCGCATCGATGTAGCCCCAGGCGGCATTCCGTTCCCTCGGGATCTCCTGAATGTCCAGGCCGCGAGCACGCAGATTCTCCGTCGGCCAGACGTGAAAGGTCTCCCCTCGCAGGACAATGGTCTCGCCCTCGTCCGCTGCCACGAGACCGCCCATCAGCAGCGGGACAACAAGGGCCGTGAGAATGGATTGCTGCGTCATCGCGATGAACTCCGGAATCATGGGTTGCAATACGGCGACCGGTAACGCGAGCCGGTTCACTCGCCCGCTTCAGTCCTTTGACGGACACGCTTGACGCGTGTTAGCGTAGGATTGTGGCTCAGAGAAGCTTCGGACGGCATCCGAGGGCGGATTCGGAACGCGCCGGCGAAATCGGGCGATTGACGTCGCCGGCGGGCGTAATTATGAACCCTGTTACCGTGCCGAATGGGAGACGTGTTTTGAGCGATTTCCGAGCCGATCGAGTACTCCGATTGCCGCCGTACCTCTTTATCGAGATCGACCGCAAAAAGGAGGAAGCCGTCTCGGCGGGGCGGGACATTATCGATTTCGGCGTCGGGGACCCCGATTGTCCGACCCACGCCTTCATCGTCGACCGCATGGCGGAGGCGGTTCGTGATCCCGCGAATCACCGGTATCCTCTCGGGATCGGGATGCCCGAGTTCCGTCGAGCGGCTGCCGGCTTCTTCGTAGCGCGCTTCGGCGTTCCACTTGACGCGAACACCGAGGTTCTCGCGGTCCTCGGCTCCAAAGAAGGACTCGGGCACCTACCGACAGCCGTGGTGAATCCGGGCGATGTCGTGCTTGTGCCTGAACCGGGTTATCCGGTCTACGCCGGGGCCGCCCTCTTTGCGGGTGGGCGATACCACGTGATGCCGCTACGGGAGGACAACGCCTGGCTGCCTGATCTCGATGCGATTCCGGAGGACGTCCGTCGCAGGGCTCGCCTGATGTTCCTGAACTATCCCAACAACCCTACGGCTGCCTGTGCCCCACGGTCGTTCTTCGAGAGGGCGGTTGACTTCGCGCGGGAGCACGGGATTCTGATCGCGCAGGACGCGGCCTACAGCGAGGTGTACTTCGACGACCCGCCGATGAGCATCCTTCAGGTCGATAGGGCGAAGGATGTCTGCGTCGAGTTTCACTCACTCTCCAAGACGTTCAACATGACGGGGTGGCGTGTGGGATTTGCCGTGGGCAACGCCGGCGCCTTGGCCGCGCTGGCTAGGGTCAAGAGCCATCTCGACTCGGGCGTCTTTGATGCAGTCCAGTCCGCCGCGATCGAAGCAATGAAAGGCGTCGACCGCACGGAGGTGGGAACGCAACGGGACATCTATCGCCGCAGGCGCGACCTCGTCGTCAGCGGTTTGAGGGCGGCGGGATGGTCGGTGGCGGCGCCGTCGGCCACCTTCTTCGTCTGGGCGAAATGTCCTGCCGGTGTCGATTCCATGACGGCGGCCTCGCGTCTGCTCGATCAGGCCGACGTGGTTCTGGTGCCCGGTGTCGGGTTTGGACCGTCCGGCGAAGGATATGTCCGCATTGCACTGACCGTTACCGAGGAACGCACGCGAGAGGCGATCGAGCGCATCGGCCGAATGAAATGGTAGAGAATCGTGAGTACGCGATCCACGAGTTCATCCACCGCCTATCTGGGACTTGGGTCCAACCTGGGGGATCGGCTAGGCAAGATGCGGGCAGCCGTCACGGCCATCGTCGCCGGTCCGCGGATCGTGGCCGATCCTCTTGTCGACGTGGCATCGCTGTACGAGACAACTCCCGTCGGCGGTTCGGCCGATCAGCCGAGCTACCTCAACTCGGCCATGAGGATCACAACGTCGCAGACACCTCGTGAGCTTCTGGACCTGCTGCTGGCGATTGAGACGCGGCTGGGGCGCGTCCGTCGTGAGCGGTGGGGACCGCGCGTGATCGACATTGACCTGCTTCTGTTCGATGGCGTCGTGATGGACGATTCCGTGTTGTCCCTGCCTCATCCGAGGCTTCACGAACGCCGCTTCGTTCTCGAACCGCTCGCTGAGATCGCCGGTAACGCGTGCCATCCAAAGCTCGGTCTCACGATGAGCGAGTTGCTCGGGCGCTTGAACCGTGCTGCGGGAACGTGGGAGGACGTCCGCTTAATAAGACGGGACTGGCTTACCGACAACTGATTACTGACAACTGATTACTGTTTCACATCCTGAATCATGTCGAGCAACATGTCAGCCGTTCGCTCGGACGCCCGCCCGGTTCGCAGTGGGGCGATCAGTTGCCTGAGTTCCTGCTTCATGGCCTTCCGCTTCTTGTCGGATCGAAGCAGGTCAACCGCGCATTCGGCGATCGGATCGGTCGAGGCGTAGTAGGGCATGAACTCTGGGACAATCCGCCGACCGGCGAGGATGTTCGGAAGAGACAGGTGCGGCGTATGGATCATCCAGCGCGCGACAAGGTGATAGAACACCCGCGAGGCGTTGTACATCACGATCATGGGCGTACCGTGGAAGGCAATCTCGAGCGTCGTCGTCCCGGATGCGACGAGCACGAGGTCAGCCGCTCGGATCAACGCGTCATGGCCGCCTCGGTAGGGCTGGACGTTGATCGAACGGGTGGAGAGCAACCTCTCGATCACCGGGGCGACCTGCGGATTGGCAACGGACACACCGAAAGCGGTGCCCGGAATGGCGTCGGCGATCTTCTCAGCCACCTCGAGTTGCCCACACAAAACCTCTTCAACGACATGCCTGCGCGAGCCCGGGAGAAGGGCCACGACGCAACGTCCGCGCGACCGGATCTCCTCGACGGCATCCGGATCGATCGGCGTCTGCTCGGCCTGCTCGGCGAGAGGATGGCCCACGTATCTGGCGTTGACGCCCTGATCGCGGAAGAACTTCTCCTCGAAGGGCAGAATGACGGCGACGCGTTCCACGTCGTTGCGTAGCCTGTGAATCCGGTAGGCACCCCACGCCCACATTTGCGGCGCGATGTAGTACAAGACCGGAATGCCCGCCGCCTGGGCTCGCTTGGCCAGGGGAAGGTGGAGCGTCGGAGAGTCGATGACCACGGCTGCGTCGAACGGGAAACCGCGAAGGTGGTGCTCTGATGTGGTCAGCATCGCAATCGCCCGTCGCACAGCCCTGAGGGCACCCAACAGCATGGCCGAGTGGCGGCTCATGTCGAAGATGGGCTGACAACCCGCCGCAACCATCCTCGGCCCCGCAACGCCGACGAATCGGGCCCGGGGGCACTTGGCGAGGGTAGCCTCGATCAGGGCAGCCCCGTGCAGATCGGCGCTGGGTTCCGCCGCGCTAATGAAGATCAGCGGGGCGAGGTCGTCAGGATGGTCACGCAACGACGGTTCCACTCAGGTCTTCTCAACGAGGCCGCTGGTCCGACGGGCCGCGGCGGTTGGGCACGATCAGACCACTGTCGATGCCGAAACGCTACGCCGCCGACGGGCCGTGGTCAACGGGTCCGTGACAGAATCGGCGGGGGGGATCGCAGGCTGAAGGCCTGTTCTGAAATAGCCGGGTGGCGTTGCAGGCTGAAAGCTGCTCTGTCATAGCCGGGTGGCGTTG
>CBDUZO010000004.1:0-80774 GCA_965371725.1 uncultured Phycisphaerales bacterium | reverse complement strand
CATCGCCGCCGATGGTGGGCCATGCCCACCCTACAATCCTCGAGCAACCGTCTATTCCCCACCCTTCGCTCCGCGAAGGAATGGGGCACCCACGCTTTGGACTTTGGTTCCGTCATGTTCACATCGACATCACGTAGCGTCACCCCTATGGTTCTCCCGGTGTCAGGGCGTTAAGCGGCGATGGGTGTTGACAGCTCACAGTCGGAACCCTCACCGTAAAGAGGGCGCCGCCCTCCTCGCCCGGTGAGACTTCGATTGTGCCGTTCATGTCCTCGACGAAGTCCTTGCAGATCGCCAGCCCGATCCCGGTACCCTTGCCCGGCGCCTTGGTGGTGAAGAACGGCTCGAAAACTTTCTCCGGCGGATCGGGCAGGCCGACGCCGGTGTCGGCGACGCGGATGACGACGTTATCTTGCACGACGCCGACGGTGATGGTCAATCGCCCGCCGTCAGGTATGGCTTCGATCGCGTTCTTGATCAGGTTGCTGCACACCTGATAGAGCCTCGTGCCTCTGACCGAGGGCATGTCCTGTGTTTGGAAATCGACGGCCATGACCACGCGGCCGGCATTCGCGGCGGCGGTGTGAGCCCGAACAGCCTGCTCGATGATCTCGTTGATGCTCGACTGCTCGAACTGTCCCTCCGTGGCGCGAGAGAACTCGAGCAGATCACCGATAATCTGCACCATCCGCATCAGGCCGGTGCGCGACTCCGCCAGGTAATCCTTGAGCTTGGACTCCGGTGACTCACCGACGAGCCGCATCGCAAGGTTGACGTATCGCAGGATGCCATCGAGCGGATTGTTCAGTTCGTGCGCGACGCGCGAGGCAAGCTTGCCAAGTGCAGCCAACCGCTGGGAGACCTCGAGTCGCTCTTCGGTGGCTGCCTGATGCGATCCCTCCTCGACCAGAATGACCGCGCCGTCCGCATGTCCGCTCCGGTCTCCGAAAAGAGGCGAGCAACGAATCAACGTCAGTACGGGCGCCTGGTTGCGAGGCGACGGTAAGACACACTCGAAACGCAGCGTCCTAAGCTGATCGGTCACGCGCGGGAGCTCGACATCCCATCCATCGAACGGTCCGAGAAACCGCGCACCGGCGAAGGTCACATCCAGACTGTCGCCATCCGGCAACCACGCCTCTGCCAGCCCATTGCGGTAACGAATTCGGTGATCGGCTCCGGCGATCAGCAGCCCGGCACCGAGGCTGTCCAGAATCCGGGCGACAGCCGGGTCAAAGCGCATGGTCTCCGGTTGAGTCTGCAAAGAGGATGGCGCACCGCTGCTCATGGAAATCAATCCGCCTGTTGAGGCACCCCGAGTCGATGTGCGGCGCCGGTCATGTTGACCGGTCGCAACATCCCATGTGATCCACTTACATCATCGGCATGGCGGTGCGGTCGTTTCAGGGTTTGTTGACAACGCGCAACGTTACACGTCGTCACCGCACGTCGCATGATCGCGTGCCCGCACAACCGAGCGGGAAGCTGTGTTATTCTGGGACGTGGACGCGGGACAGCGAATGGGGCTCGGCTGCTTCGAGGCACCTGCGCTACTGTGGCACGGAGGCGGATGATTTGCCGACGCCTTCCCGGTCCGAGGCTTCGCATCGCCCTTGCGCGATGATAAGAGAAGCTCCGGTCATCACGTTCGGCTTCGGGAGCCCGAGCATTTCGAGCGCGGTGGGGGCGACGTCGGCCAGAGTCCCACCGCCGCGCAGTGAACAGCCTTTGTAGCGTTTGTCCACGACGATGAGTTCCACCGGATAGGTGGTATGAGCGGTATGCGGACCGTTCGTGTTCGGGTCGATCATCTGCTCGCAATTACCGTGGTCAGCTGTGATGATCAGTCCGCCGCCCACGGCCAGCACGGCGTCGACGACCTTGCCCACGCATTCATCGACGGTCTCGACGGCCCGGATGATGGCCTCCCGGATCCCCGTGTGACCGACCATGTCGCAGTTGGCGAAGTTGATGACCATCGCGCTGTCGTCGCTGGAGGCCAGGCGCCGCAGAAAAACGTCCGTGACTTCATAAGCGGACATCTCGGGCTTCTCGTCATACGTGGCCACGTCCCGAGGCGAGGGCACGAGCTGCCAGTCCTCGCCGGGGAAGGGCATGTCACGGTAATCATTGAAGAAGAACGTGACATGGGGGTACTTCTCCGTCTCGGCGCATCGGAACTGCCTAAGACCCAGCTTGGAGAGGTACTCGCCGTAGATGTCGCGCATCTTGGGAGGTTTGTCGAATGCGACATTGACGGGAAGGCCCCCCTCATAACTCGTCATCGTGGCGAAGAACAGATCGAGCTTGTGATCGCGCTGGAACCCGGTGAGCACGCCGTCCTTGTCCATGCCCTCGAAGGGGAACTCATCGAGCACGAAGGCTTTTGTGAGCTCTCTGGGTCGATCACCCCGGAAGTTGAAGAAGACGACACTGTCACCGTTGCGTAGGGTGGCCGGCGGTCGATCACCTTGCGCGATGACGCTCGGGATGACAAACTCGTCGCCGGCCTGGTTCGGTTTGGTGGGATGATCGTAGTAATGTCGGAGCGCGGCGGCGGCGGTGGGGAACCGAGCGCCCTCACCGAGTGTCAGCATACGGTACGCCTTCTCCACGCGATCCCAGCGGTTATCACGGTCCATCGCGTAGTATCGCCCGACAACACTTGCCACGGGGTTGGCACCGACCTCGCGGCATTTGGCTTCGATCGCGGCCAGGTGCTCGACACCGGAATTCGGCGCCGTATCGCGCCCATCCGTGAAAGCATGAATAAACACGCGCTCAGGTGGGAACCCGACCTTCAGGGACATTTCCAACAGACCGTACACGTGATCAAGATCACTATGGACCCGGCCGTCACTGCACAGACCCATGAGATGAACGTTGCCGCCGGTCTTGCCCGCTCGCTCGAAGGCCCCGACCAAGACGCGATTACTGAAAAACGCCGCGTCGCGGATGCGTCCGGTGATGCGCATGATCTCCTGCTCGACAACGCGACCGGCGCCGATGTTTTGATGGCCGACCTCGCTGTTGCCCATCACACCCTCGGGCAGGCCCACGTCATCTCCGCTCGTGAGGATCAGCGTATGGGGATACGCAGCCTTCAACCGGTCGTTGGCGGGCGTTCGGGCAAGATAGATCGCGTTTGCGTGGTTCCACTTCGGGTATGGGTTGGAGCCCCACCCGTCACGAATCACAATCACGATCGGACGATTCTTGGCACGCTTCACGGCAAACCTCCCAGCCCGTCGATGGGGCTGTCGATCCCGGATCATACACCGCACCCGTGGGTTAATCGATCGATTCGGCGTAGCGGGCCAGTTCCACCTCGAAGGAACGCATTTTCATGGAAAAAATCCTCTCGACGATACTCTGATCACAGTCACCATCCTCCTGGGACATGGCGACTTGCCCGGTGTCGAAGCGGAACGTTCCGAGTGATGGAAAGACAAGCTCCGTCACCGCCAGCGGCGTTCCCAGTACTGGCGCGAGCAGTCTGGCGATGGGCATGGGGATCGATGCGGTCGGCTTCCATCGCCTCGCACCGGGCAGTAGACGCCGCGCCGTCCGGTACAGATCGATCCACGTGTATACGTCCGGACCGCCCACGGGGTACGTCTGCCCGGCGGTATCGGGGCGAAACAGGGATTCGACCGCGCACCGGGCCACGTCCTCGACATAGACCGGCTGCACCTTCGCCAACCCCGTGCCGAAATAGGGAATCACGGGTGGGACCAGGCCGCAGACAAGACGTTTCAACAGACGCATGAAATCGCCGTGCGGGCCGTGGATGAGCCCCGGACGAAGAACAGTCCAATCCAATCCGCTCGACCGGACGACCTGCTCAGCCTGCCACTTGCTCCTGTGATAAAGCGAAACGGCATCGGGCCTGGTACCGATGGCTGACATGTGGACGAAGCGCCGGACCCCGCCATATCGGGCCGCCTCGACGATGTGCCCGGTGCCCTCCACGTGAACGCGTTGGAACGTTTGCCCGCGCAACCTCTGCTGAATAATGATCCCCACAAGATGAACGACGGCCTGACTCTGCTCGGCTGCACGATGCAAGGCAGCCTGATCGCGCAAGCTCCCGGTCACAGCCACGATGCGATCCCGCGGGACGTCCGGATGTTGGTTGAATAGCTTATCCGCCGAGCGAACGAGGCAAACGGGCGTCAGGTCTCGCGCGAGAAGCTGGCGCACGACACTTCGACCGACAAAGCCCGTAGCGCCGGTGACAAGAACGTTGCGGATCGCGTCGGTTTCAGCCACGAACGCATTCTCGAAAACGCCGCACGGCCGGGTAAGGAATGTGAAAGACCGGCGCGGCGCCGATGTCCGCGCGACGACCGTCAGCCCCGCAGCGCGGGCGAGGTCTCCTTGGTCGTTGTGACAGTTGGGATCGGTTGGATCGGCTCGTTGTCCTCATTCAAACGGACGATGCAGGGCTTGTGCTTGCCCGTGCGAACGTCAGCCTCGTCCACATGGCAGAAGGCCATGATGATGATCCGATCCCCGACGGAGCCAAGTCGGGCAGCCGCTCCATTCAAGATGATCCGGCGGCTCCCGGACGGCTCGGCAATGGCATAGGTCTCGAGGCGACTGCCGTTGTTGATGTTCGTGACGAGCACCTTCTCGTACGGCTGCAGGCCGACGGCATCCATGAGCTCAATGTCGATCCCGAGACTGCCCTCGTAGTGGATGTCCGCGTGTGTGACACACGCCTGGTGGAGCTTGGCTTTGAGCATCTCAATCTTCATCGCCGCCCTTCTCCGATCACCGGCGCCGTGGAATCCAGTATTGTGACATTTCAACGCCCACGTGTCAAAGGCCCTGCGAGACCCACCGGGCACCGGGATGGCCACAGATTGTGTCATCATTGGGACACCACGGGACTCCTTCAACTTTTTCAGCCCTCGCTGCAGGCAAAACCCGCCTTGCGGCCAAACCTGAAGCGAGCCTACCCGAGGACGCGGTCCCCCGGTGCGAATCAGCGACCACCGGCTCTGTCGCGTTCGCGTCCGTGATCGTATAGCTTTGCCCGATCGCAGGACCCGGCGCGTTCCGCGTGGAGCCGGGTTCCATCAGCAGAATCCAACGGGAGGAACAGCCGCATGGGCTATGACCTGAGAGACCGTGTTGTCCTGATTACCGGCGCATCCAGCGGGATCGGGCGGGCGGGCGCGATCGCTTTTCATCGCGCCGGCGCTCGCGTTGTGGCTGCCGCCCGATCGCTGGACAAGCTCGAAACTCTGGTGGATGAGCTGGGTTCAGACCGGATCGCAGCCGTCCCACTGGATGTCATGGACCCCGCGCAGCGCGAAGCCGCCCTTCGCTTTGCCCGCCAGCGATTCGGACCGATCGACGTGCTCGTCAACAACGCCGGGTGGGCGAGCTTCAGCTCGGTCGTTCACACGCCGCAGGAACACGTCGAGCACATGCTGCGTTTGAATCTCGCCGCTCCGATCGCGCTGATTCAGGCCGTCCTACCGGAGATGCTCGAACGCGGCAGCGGACAGATCATCAACGTCTCCTCGGTCGTCGGATACCAGCCCATTCCTCGCATGACGATTTATTGTGCCACGAAGTCGGCACTCAACGGACTGACGACGGGGTTGCGCATGGAGCTTCAAGGTACCGGCGTCGACGTGCTCCTCGTCGCTCCCGGGTCGACAGCAACACCGTTTTTCGAGGCCGCCGGTACTGTCGATGTCAAAAGGACGCAGTTCGGCAGAACGCGATACACGCCGCAGCGCGTGGCACGACAGATGGTGCGATCGTCTCGCCGCCGGCGGCGCGAAGTGACGCTGACAGCCGAAGGAAAGACCATCACCCTCGTCCGCCGCCTCTCGCACCGTCTGGCTGACGCTATCATGCAACGCGTCGCAAAACGCGCCATCCCCTCGACCGAACGCTGAGAATCGACCGCGTCGCCCAACCCACGCCGCCTCGCCGAACGCGCGGTACTTCGCCGAAACTCCCGCCTTCAATCCCACCCTGCTTGGAAAACGGAACAACGCCGCGTAGGTTGCCCCCTCGGCGCGAGAGTGCATGACGTAGTGCCGTTTCCAGAAACCTATATGGTGTGTGTGAGCCCCCTCCCAAATAACCAGCCGTTGGGGGAGGTTCTCCTCCGTCCACATCACCTCCTCTCTACTGCACCCTATTCTGCGCTCTTTACCCCTCTTAACCTCTCCACGGCCCGGAGGGCATCCTGATCCGTTGGGTCAAGTCGCGTCGCCTGCTCGTAGTGACTCAACGCCTCCTCGATTCGGCCCACGCGCTCCAGGGCGACGCCGAAGTTGTAGTCCACCCCGACCAGGCCGGGCTCGATCGCCAGGGCGGCTTCGTAGTGCGGGATCGTAGCCCCGTACTCACCCTGAACCGCCAGCGCCTGGGCCAGGTTGTTGTGAGCCTCCGCCGAGCCCGGATGATCCGACACGGCTCGGCGAAACTGCTCCGTCGCGTCGGCGACCCGGCCGTCACGAGCCAGCGCGACACCGAGGTTCATCCGCGCCATCGCATCAAGCCGCCGCTCATCGTGCACCGGGAAGTTCGCGACGACCGCCGCCGCAACAGCCACCACCAGCGGCCAAACAAGATACCGGTAATCTCGCTTCCGCACTGCATCCCACCCGAACACACACCCCGCGCCCGCGAATGGCATCAGCAATGGAACCAGTGGGAATCGGTAACGGGCCATCACATAGAACAATGCCACCGAGCACGCCATCGACACAATGAGCGCATAGTAAATCCATAACCGACGCCAATCCCTCCACGTTATGGAAATCCCAATAGCGGCGAGCGGACACAGGACACCAAAATGCCACAGTCGCCGCAACACGCGCAGCTCGGGTGAAAAGTCCTCATAAATGTAAAGGCTCTCGACGTCGGAAACTTCATAGCGATTCCACACCATCAGCATCTTCACGCCCAGCAGTCGTAGCGATCTCGCCGGCTCGCAACCCATGTCCTCAATGGCGCGCCGCACCCAATAGCGCGACACTTCACGCGGACTCAGTGTTCGCCCCATCGCAGCCTCCGCCAAGACCGTCGCATCGCGCCGCTCGAACTCCGGCGTCTCATGCCCGCGGATCAGCGGACGATACCGCCCGTCTGCTTCGGCGCTGTTGCCAATGTAGAAGTTCGGCCCGGCCTGGAACGTGGAAATGGACCACTCACCGCAGACCAGCACGTTGCGAACCGCGACCGGCCCCACTGCGATCAAAACGCCCAGCACAAACAGACCAACTGCACCAATCCGCCGCCCCCTCGGCCACCCCACTGCCTGAGCCCAAACCCATAGCGCGACGATTGGCACCCAGATGATCGCGTTCTCCCGCGTCAGTATGAGAAGTCCCAAGACCACCCCGAGCGGCGCGAGCAGCCACCACCTCCGCGAACGCCCGTACACGGTCACCAGCAGCAGAAGAACGCAGATCAGCAGACAGCCCAACGTTGCTTTCTGGATAATCCCATCGAAGAAGATGGCCGGTGCGTAAAGCGCCAACAGTGCGGCTGTCACCACACCAACCCGCGCGCCGAATAGCCCACGCACGGCGTACGCAAGACACAGCACACCCACTGCACCCCACACAGCCTGCACCGTACGCATCCCCAACACACTGTCGCCGAACACCCACAGACACACTCCCACTGCATACGGATAGAGAGGCGCCTGGTAAAACCCCTCGCTCCCCACCCATGCGCCGCCTGCAATTTCCCTGGCCCACACCAGGTACCCGGCTGCATCACCGATCAGTTGCTCGACCAGCGGTACTCCACGGGTCCGAAGCACAAACACCAGGCGAAGCGCAAGGCCCGCAACGACTACCAGGATAAGTATGCGAAACCATCGCCCGCCCCCCATAGTGCCAGTCTGTGGCACCCCGCCCGTCGACCCCGGCGAGCCCCACGCCCTTTCACTGTCCGTCGCATTCCCAGCCATTGCCATGCATCTTAATCGACCGCTGGCCGTCTTTCCCTCGACCGGCCATACCAGGTTCCTTGCCCAAGCTCACTTCGTGCCACCACGGCGTCGGCCGCCGTTGCGACCCGCAAGCCGGGCACCAGCCTCCGCTGCCGACGCGTCCCCGTCCTCTCGCATCGCCAGGGCCCACGCCTTGGCGAGACCACAGCAAGGCAAACTAGCTAATGCGGGCCGATACGGCGACATAGGGGCTTCAGGAAAAGCCCCGGCCCGATGGTCAACGGCACGCCGTCGTGAGTTGGGCTGCCCCATTCGCAGCGAGCACGCGTTGAGTGGAATAGTACGTCGTCCGTGGCAGTAGTACATCAGCCCCCCACTCGCGGCTACGGGAATCGAGCCTTCATGCCGCCTGGGTTCGACTTGATCTATGGGTGGACGGCTACGAAATGATGCGAATGCGACCGACCTGGCCGACTGCGCCATATGCCCCTGGGAGCATATCAGAGAAGGCTTAGAGGGTTCGGAGGCACTTCGTCGCGTTCCCGTTTGCGATTTCGCAAGACGGCCATCATCGCGTTCTCGTTGTCGAGGGCACGGCATCACGGCTTGGTGCACTTGGTCGCGGAGTGCGAGGCGCGTCGTTCGGCGGCATGTTGAAGCCGGTCCGTGCGGCTTGGCGACGGCGTTGGGGGTGTTTCACGTGAAACAGGGGACGTGGCAGTGCGAGAGCTCGGCGCTCGCGCCGGAGCCGCTACGACGCGTAGGCCACCGCGGCGCAGGATCAGCGTGGGGCCAAGGAAGCCCGAGGGGCCGTGCGAGTGTCGAAGGCTATGGTACAAGGAGATGCGGACCAGCCAGGTTGGACACGGTTGGTCGTGGGACATTCCTGGAGCCGGAGCTGGCGACGAGGCATCCACAGAACACGCTGCTGAGCGCTTCGCGGAGCGAGGCAAGTGACGGATGTCGACCGACACAGCGAGAAACGTCAAGCGGGAAGGGTCCTGTTTCACGTGAAACATGCGATGCGTCATCGATACTCCGGCAGCATAGAGCGCATACGCGCGGCGTCCATGACACGTCGAGAGCCAAACCGCCATCGGGCTCCGCGACACCAATCCGTCCGAGGCTACGTCGATTAGCATCGTACCCCGTGGGCAGGGGCCGCCTGGAGTCCGGCCACGGATTCAACCAAGGACCGGGCGCGGTTCACAGGCATCGAGATTCCGCTTCTCCAGGCGGTCTGCCATGGTGCATCCGGGGCCGGCTTGCCGTTGAGCGTAAAACGAGGTGAACATCCTTGAACTTGCCTGGCACCTTGGTATACATGGATGCCGCTCGGCTTGCTCGAAGGCGTGCGGGCAAGTGGGAACGTCGGACGAACCACATAGCCAGGGATGCGAATCATGTCCAAATCAGTGAAACGACTGGGCCGTGGCCTGAACTCACTCGTGTCGAATCTCGTAGCCGAAGGCACTGCCGTCTCGGAGGCGGCGCCGTTGGAAGAAGCCGTGCCCAAAGCGGCCATCGTGGGCGAGAGGCCGAGCAGCGCCGCGTCGCCTAGCCGGGCGCGGGGCGTGACGCTGAGGACGGATGAGCTGAGGTGCAACCCTTTTCAGCCTCGAAGTAATATCAATAAGGATTCTATATTATCCCTCGCCGAGTCGATAGGACGTAGCGGTCTCCTCCAGCCGATTGTTGTCCGCCCGGCCGCCGGCGGCTACGAGATCATCGCGGGTGAGCGGCGGTGGGCTGCGGCCAAATCGCTCGAAATGTCGCACGTCCCGGTGCTCGTTCGTGAGGCGAGCGACGAGCAGATGCTCGAGTGGGCCCTGATTGAGAACATCCAGCGTGAGGATCTGAACGCGATCGACCGGGCCATGGCCTATCGCCAGTTCTGTGACCGGTTTGGCCTGAGCGCGGAGGACGTCGCGAGACGCCTGGGAGAGGATCGCACGACGGTCGTCAATTACCTGCGGCTGCTCGATCTATCGACCTCGCTACGGGAGATGGTAGCCGAGGGTAGGTTGAGCATGGGGCACGCCCGGTGCCTGCTGGGCGCGGCGGAGGACGCACGGCGTGAGGAACTGGCTGCGGCGGTCGTCGCGAATGCGCTGTCCGTTCGAGCGCTGGAGGAGATCGTCCGGCGTGAGAGAACGCGCACGGGGCGGCCGGACGCGACACCGATGGGGAAGGAGCGTGTCCAACCGGCGCACCTCCTGGACATTCAGCGGCTGTTCGAGGATGCGCTGAAAACGAAGGTCACGATTCGGCAGGGCAGAGGCAAAGGGACCGGGCGGATCACGATCGATTACTACTCGCTCGACGATTTCGACCGCATTGCGAACAAGTTGGGCGTGGAGCTGGAGTAGCGGTCAGCAGGGGACGCCGGGGACGCGTTCGCACGTTTTCCGACACGCCGGGGTTTCGCCAGACTCGATAGATCGCTAGGCTGCACTGTTGGCGTGCAATGGTGCGCGGTCACAGTCATTCTTGTGCTGCCTAACGCGTAGCCCGCGGTTCTCTGAAGGATTGAGCGGTGCGCAGAGGGCGGGAGGATCTGTGAGTCGACCCAGCAGATGTTCTGCAGCAGCGCTCGAACCGTAATGTGCCTGCAAATGGAGGATGCGATGAACGTTCGAAGAACGAGCTTTTCCGTGACGTTTCTTGTGGCCCTGTCGACGTTGTGTGGGGCTGTGCGCGGCGGTGAGGATGTTTTCAATGTCTTGCGGATGGTGCCGTCGGACCTACCGATCGTGGTGGTCGTGCGCGATCTGGAGAATCTGGAGAAGTCGGTCCAAGCATTCGGCAGACAGCTTGGATCGGATGACGCAACCGATTTTGGTTTGTCGGATCTGCGCGAGGAGTTGGCCATTGCGGAGTGGGCGGACTTCAGCAAGCCGTTTGCGATGGGTACGCACTCACTGAGTGACAAGTTGGACGCGATCTTCTGGGTATGCGTGCCTGAGTTCACGACGAAGGTGAAAACCCGACCAGGCGCCAAGGAGGTGGAAGGAGTATGGCACCTCACTGTCGAGGAGGGCGAGCAGAAAACGGAGGGCGGCGAGGCGCAAGGTGCCGTTGAACCAAAGGAGCACGCCGGGAAGAAGCTGTTTGTCAAAGTCAAGGGCGACTACGTAGTTGCTGCCACGACTTTGGCACTGCTTGAGAAGGGATGCAAAGCGGACAAGCCCCTGGCTGCGGAGATGAAGGCGCGCGGGGAGATCATCGGGCAGCGTGACGTGGTGATCCATCTGAATATGGACGAACTGCACGACCGTGCGGTGGCGGGCCTGGGAAATGCGGCGCAGATGGCGCCGATGGTGGCGATGATGCTTGCGCAGCAGGGAGGCGGAGCCGACCCGATGATGATCACGTCGATGCTCAGTGCCGTTTTCAAGGCGGCGGAGAGCCTTGTCGAGCAATTGGCGTACGTCGAGGTTGCGATTGACGTGAGCGAGAAGGCCATTGATGCGACCGTGATGAGCGGCTACAGGGACGGTCCCATCAAGTCCTATCTGGCCAAGCAGCGTCCGGCATCGCGGGCCTTCTTCAAGGAGATTCCCGAGCAGTCTTACCTGGCGGCCTTCGGTTTTCAACTCCCCGGCGAGGAATCGCCCGTGCTCGATTACGTGGAGAAGTTGGTAGTCGCCGCGATCCCGCCGCCTCCCGTGGGCGAGGGTGGTGCTCAGGGCAGCGGGACGGCGGATGCCATCAAGCTTGTCATCGATCTGTACCGGCAGATCGAGGGCGTGGACGCCGTATTTGCCATGCGGTCGGACGGCTTCAAGGAGTCGGGTGAGTTGCTCACAAAGAACCCCAAACGTGTCGTCGAGCTCACCAAGCAGATGCTGTCGTCCGAGAACCCGTTGATAAAAGCGTTCAGCGGCGGTATGAGCATGGAGTCGGTCGGAGCGAAGAAGATCGGCGGGACCGACGTTGAAGTATTCGCGATGAAGCTCGACCCGGCCAACCCGGCGACGCCGCAACTGTCCGGCATGATGGGCAAGGACACACGCTATGGAATCGGTATCGTGAAGGACCGCGTGTACTTCTGCTTGGGCAACGACGAGGATATTGATCGTGTGTTCAGCGGCAAGCGAGAGACCTCGCTTGCGGCCTCGCCCTATGTAAAGGAAGCGTTGGCAGCCTTGCCCGCCAAGTACAACGCCGTCGGCTTGATCGACCTTGCCGCAGCCGCCAGCTCGAGCGCCGTGATGATGGGCATGCCGGTCACGCCGCTGCCGCCCGGTCCGCCGGTTGCCATCACCGTGTCACTATCAGGTGAACCGGCGCGGCTTGATGTCCATGTGCCGGCAATCGCGATCCTTCGCGTCAAGCAGGTAATGGCTCCGCCGAAACCGATGTAGAGCCTACAGGACGTAACAGGCAGTGCCATATAAGTGGCACTGTTTGGGTGGCGTGCGCCTGGGTGGTGTGCGTGGCATCGGGGAAGACGATGCAAGTGAATGGAGGATTCGTTCCGGCTTAGTGCGTTTCCCGGTTTCGTGTACCGTGCGACCCCCATCTTTCCCCCCTTGGCAATGGGGGATGAAAGGGGGGTCGCGGTACGCAATTTCGAAATCTGCTCTAGTGGTCGAGTTCTCGTGCAAGCCGCTGATAGTCCTGCGGATCATTGACATTCCATAGGGACTCGATATCCGGGTCGCCGGCTCGCAGTTCCTCAGCCGGAATGATAAATGCCCCGCATCGGTCAGCATAGCGGCGCACGCGAAGGTCGTCAGTCGCGAGCAGCTCATCCAGGATCGGTCGGGTGTCCAGACGGTACACCGCGGTCAGCGGATGCCACCGGCCCTGGTGGAGGGGAACCACAGCTTTGTGGTCGCCAAGCCGATCGATGAGCGCGAGGAGGAAAGCCGGTCGTATAAGGGGATGATCGCAGGAGGTGATCAGGGCCGCTTCGCAACGACCGGCCAGAGCGTCAAGACCGGCTGCGATGCCGGCCAGCGGGCCGCAATCCTCGACGGCATCGTGAACGACCTCAACCCCGGACGGCAGATCGGGCAGCTCCTGGTCGGCGTGGGCCGCGACCGCCACCGGCTCCACCACCTGGCTGACGATCCTGACGACGCGTTGGAGCAGAAACTCCCGCCCACAGGGCAGCCACGCCTTGGGCGTGCCCATGCGCCGGCTTTGCCCGCCACATAACACGACACCGCCGATCCGTGTGAGGGGTTTGCTCATAGCTTGACTCCCCGCGTCGGTTCGCGCCCGACGAGGCAGACGCCCCGGCGCCACATTCTGGTGGCGCCTCGCCGTGGCGTCCGAATCCCCACAGCCGACGTGGAGCCGCCCCGCGCGCCGGTCGGCTAGAACAAGTTCTATTCTGATGGTGCGTCCGAATCCCGAAGTTCCCTCGAAGATTCTTGGGCGTCAGACGCTACGAGACCACCGAAAGCGCTATAACGCCCGCGAGACCGGGATGTACTTCAACCGCCGCCGCGGGCGATCCGATAACTCTTCCATGGGTCCTGAGCCAGAAAATGGGAGCATACCATGATTCGAGAGCGACGCACACGTGTGCTGTGCTCATTGGCATTCGTCAGCCTCGTCCTTTTGTCGGGTTGTAGAGAGTTTATGGCCGCCGCCGCTCGCGACAGTCTGGCGGGGTTCATCAACAGTATCGTGACGACGGCCGTTGACGAGACTATCAATCCGACTGATGACTGAGCGTCCGGTCTGATAGAGCAAGCTCTTTTTTCGTGTGGCGGTCAAACGACCCCTTTGTCCAGTGCTTTTCGCCCGGCGCCTGCTACACGAATTCGGAGAGTGCCAAAGGGCAGCCCGCAATCACGCGGCCAAAGCCACATCATCCGTCTTGTGAATCGCCCCGCACGTCGGCCGCTTCGGCGTCATTGCGGTGCGCTTGATCCAGAGCACGTTCTTGTAGGCTGCACGCCCGTCCGCGCTGTTGAAGTTAACATTTGCATCCTGCACTGTTGGAACCGCCACATCCACCGTCCACACATGGTCGTGCTGATCGCCGGGGAAAAAAGCGATATTCATGCAGTTGTGCGCCGAGCCAGCGCCAGCGACAGCGGACGTGCTGTTGAGCGTCACCACCGCCGTATGCCCATGGCCCGCGGCGTCGTGATTATGGCCGTGCGTCGACGTGTGCGTGTGGTTGTTGTCGCCGCCCGTGTCGCCGATACTCCCGACGTCCACCGTCATCTTGACGTGCTTGTCGGTGCAGTTGTAGTCGCTGTCGGCTCCCACACCATCGCAAAGTTGCCAATCGTCCGGGATATCGCCCGATGCTCCAACGAAAGCCACGATAACGCCCACCGGAGTCGCCGCCATGCCACTGGAATTGTAGATTCCCAGTAGCTTGATCCACGCCGGCTCAAAGCCGGCGTCATCCGAATACTCAGTATCATCGGACAACGAACCGGCGCTCCCCGCCGCCAAAGAAACGTTGCAGTGGAAAACAATGCGCACGATCCGCTGCCGATATGGCCACGGTGGTTGCGTATTCGCCTCAGCTCCCCCCGATGCGCCAACAGATGGATGCGTGTGCGTACTCGGTGTTGCCGCATGGGACCCGCCCGTGTGGGTAAAACTATGCTTGTGGGTTGTACTCCCGCCCGTGCCCCCGCCGTCTCCACTGCTGGTCGTGCCGCGAAGAAACTTGTTGTTCCACGCCGATTGATAGTCCCCATGCCCGCTGATGTTCGCGTACCCCTCCGGAGGCGTACCCGATTCGCTAAACACCAAAGCCTCTGGCGGGATGTCCGCACCGGCCGACGTCGGCTTCAGCAAAATCACATCTAGGTGCGGGTAGTTGTGCGTCGCGTTGGCAATTGTGATGGACTTGGACGTGTAGGAGAGTGTCGCGCCCCCGCTCGCTTTGGCCGGATGCGTGTGGTTGGAGTCACACCACTGTCCCATGCCATACGGTGGGGTATCGGCGCACACCCCGACGTCCGTCGTGTTGGATGCAGGCCCGGCCGAGAACGCATGGGTGTGCTCGATGCCTTGATGTGTATGATTGGCCGCTTCAGTATGATTGTGCGCCCCGCCACCCGTGAGCGGGTCCGTAGCCGGGTTCCACGAGCTATCCTCGCCCTGAAAATACCTCTCCGAACCATCCGTATCCTCCGACCACTGGTCCGGGATGGACGCATGGCCCTTAAACCAGAACACTCGGATGTCTTCGCTGTCAACCGGCATTCGTGTTGGCCTTCGTCTTGACGTTCGCTTCGTTCGTTTCGACTACCGGAAGCGGAGGTGAAGCGGCCACATCCATTCTCAGCCCCTCTTTCATCTCTGCCAGTTGCCCGATCAACCGGTTGGCATCCCTGCGATTCGCGCGAAGCGATCGCGTGAAGGATTCGGGATAGAGGCCGCCTTTGATCCGCGTGCCCACCAGCGCGAACTCGACTACATCGTTGAGGACGATACGTTCGCCCTTCTCGTCGGGCGTTTCGTGCTCGATTGTGATTTTCATGGCTTTCCCACAAACACCATCGGAGCCCGGTCCGCCGTTCGCCCCCGCGCCGGCAGCGCGGCAACCCCCTAATCGTATTCCAGCGTAATTCCGACCCAGAGGCTGTCGGGGTCGCTCGACGTTGCACTGACCGTCGCGATCAGCCAGTGGTTCGCGCCGACGGCGTCATTGTTGAACCCGGAGGTGTCCGCCTCGGACGTCGTGTCGGCCTGCTTGTCTGTGGACCAAACATCCGTTCCGGCGCCCTCGGGCTCGCCCTCTGCACGAATGGAGATGTTAAAGTCGCAGGTTGAGCCGCTACCGTACGTGCGGTAGCTGATCCGCGTGATCGTGGCTGCAGCCGCCACCTTGGCGATGAGGAATTCGTCGCCGCTTTCGGGTTTCCTCAGGTAGAAGGCGTGGCCGACGGTACGGTACTTTGTCGGGATGCGATCATCACTGAGCGTTCCGCTTGTGATGTCCGATGCAGCATGATCGTGCGCGAGGGGGGCGTAGTCGGAATCGTGGTCGTGGCTGGCGATGGCACCTTCGTTGTCGTCCACACGTTCAGCGAGCTGATCAAGCGCGTCGTTGACGTGGCCGGGGTCCTGATCGCCGTCCCAGTCGGTTGACTGATCCGGCGTGTAACTTACGACGCCGGCATCCGTTCTGACGTCGTCGGAGCGTGCGACTACCGCAGCATAGTTGTCATGGGCGATCGGGTTGTCGCTTACGTCGAATCGTGGCACGGCTGCACTTCCCTACAAGGCCAGCACGAGGCCGACATCGATACCCCAGCTCATGTTTCCGCTGTCCGGGTTGGCCCACGTGATCCGGAGTTCATCGCCGGCCTGAAAACTCCAGGGCGATGGTTCGGCCACCTCGTCAGCACCGATACGGAAGTTCACGTCATAACCGGTACCGACCTGCGCCAGCGTGAACAGGCGAGTGTCATAGTATGACCCTTCGGTGGAGTCGACGGAGATCGCCATCGCGGCCGTACCGGTTCCGCCGACGAGGTGGCAACGAACGAACACCAACCGATAGCGCCAGTCCAGCGAAAACGTCTCGTTAATACTTGCGGAACCCGAGGCCCTCTGCACGGCGGGAATAAGGCGTTCCCGCGCGCGAACGGCCTCGAGTGCGGCTTCCTGAAGTGTAAAGCCGTATCGGGCGGCCTCGAGAATATCGAAGAGGTTGTCGGCCATCGCTAGGAATCCACCTCATCCGTGAAGAAATCCGACATCCTTTGATCCAATGGAATCTGCACGTGGAATGGAACGCCGGTCAGGGGAGAGGTTCCCGAATTGACATTGGGCACTGTGACGGTCGCGTCACCGACAAAGATGACGTCGTCAAACGTGCGGACGCGCTTCTGCCCGTTGGCCCGGTATCGCACGATAAGGTCGACGGGCGTTTCGATCCAAAAGAGCGTATGTGCCACCAGGGCGTCATAGGAGAAGACGTATCCGGCGATTCGATGTCCGCCCCGAGCAAATGTCCCGGGGATGCCTATGTCCCCGTCCCAGGGCCCGTAGAACACCGGTTCAATGCCGGCCCTGTAGACGATACTGTGCACGCCCTCGATCGCCGTCTCCGTGTACGGTGAGGATCGCAGTTTCGTCGAGGCGCCACGTGTGGCAAGGATCCAGATCATCGCAATGCATCAACTCGCGGGAACTCGGTTCTGTTCACGTTCGATCTTGACCACAAACGTCTCCGTGGCCGTGGCGGACGCCACACGTACCCCGGCTGTCGTGCGCGGATACTCGAAGCTCCACGAACGCCCATCGAATCCCTCCGCGCCCTCGATAATGCCCGAATCGATGAGGCTGTCGAAGTAGTCATCAACCGCGCCGATCTTATCAAGCAGCGCCTCGTGCGGATTGGACGCCGACACGTCGGTCACAAGGCGCATCGTCATCGTCACTTCCACGAGCTTGTCGTTATCGACGATGCCGATCAGCCGCGCACGCGTAAGAAGCAGCGTCAGGAACGGACGCGGAAACTCGTCCAGACCGGCCCGGGCAACCTCGATCCTCCGAAAGGGAGCGAGGACTGTCGGCGGGTCGGCAACAAGGTTGCTCTGAAGCGCCGTCGTCAGGGCGCTGATGGCTTCCTTGATGGTTGTCCGGTCGGGTGTAGCCGCCATAGCGTTCCTTGCCTCTTGGGCCGGGGATCCACGTCTCCTTGCCCGCGCGGATTCCCGGACAGATCACGAGTCACACGGGAGATCGCGCACACTCCGGCGGGCAACGGCCAATACCAGCGGACAGCAGTCCGTGTCAGAAGTCTGACAACTCATCGTGATCGAGCGTGCGCGGCTCGCCTGTCATCTCGACGGTCGGACCGCGTGAGGTGTTGGCCGCTGGAGCCATCGCCGCCGGCAGCTCGATCGTGCAGTCGGCGACACCTCTCAGCCATTCGATAGCGCGGGCGTACCTCTCTGCGGCGTCCTTCGGCGCGGGCGGGCGGCGCGAACGCAGGCGGTATTCGGCCAGGTCAAGCGTGAACGACGCCAGCACCCCGGCGATATCAGCGTGAATGGTCAGATCAATCGGCAGTTGGTAGCGACGCGCAAGGTAGCTGTCGACCTCGCCCTCCGCGGCGCCGCGGAGTCTCAGCGGCCTACATCTTCTGCACGTGCTGCTCGTCGAGGATTTCCTGAACGGTGATGAGCTTGATGATCCGCCCGCTCTTCTTGTGGAACGCGGCGCACTCCTGCTCGGCGTCGGCGGTGTAGCCGAAGGCGACGAAGAAGCCGCGCTGCCGTTCCTCGCGCGTCATGACGGCCTCGAACTGGTCGATGTCGGGCCGACCGACCTTGTCCACCTGCTTGACCTGAATCGGGAACCAGTCGCCCGCGAACATGCTGGCGGTCTCACCCTTCTTGGTCTCCGCGTCGTACGGTTTCGTGCCGACCGGAAAAATCCGACCGTCGATGCCCATGTCTCCCACCTGCACCTTGTTGGGAATCCCGCCCAGCGCGATGACGGCCCAGTTCTCGAACTCGAAGTGGGGAAGCTGGCGGAGCTTCTCGAGCGTCCACGGCAGGTCGCGGACTATGAAGCCGCGCCCAGCCCGCCACAGGTTCTCATCTTCGCGCAGCTTGCACACGTCGCGCAGCCGCTTGGCCATGACGCGGCAGGCGGTGGGTGAGATGTCGATGCCGATCCACTGGCGGTCGAGGTTCTGCGCCGCGACCAGCGCGGTCCCGCAACCGCAGAACGCGTCCAAGACGATGTCGTTCTTGTTGCTGCTGGTCTTCATGATTCGTTCGAGAAGGAGCAGCGGCTTTTGCGTGGGGTAGCCGAGTCGTTCCTGCGAAAGATTGTGCAGCGGCGGAATGTCGGTCCATACGTCGGAAAGAGGCACGCCGGGTAGGTCCTTGGGGTACATCTTCAACCGGGGCATGCCGCTGGCTTTCTTTGGCCAGTGGATTCGCCCTTGCTTGTCGAGTTCATCCATGCGGTCCTTGATCATAGCCCAACAACGGGACGGAGGCGGTCTGATGCCCTTCCATTCGTAAAGCTGCCCACTTGAGGCTCGCTGCATCGAAGCCGTCAAGTCACGGCGGGCGTACTTCCGTCCCTCCTCATCCGTCTGATCGAAGAACGTGTCGATGTACTCGTCGTCGTACGGAACGTGCTGCTGATTCCACGTGAACTCCCGCGATCCCGTGTAGTAGAAAATGGAGTCTCGTACGCGAGCGTAGTTCTGGATGACATTTGCATGCGCCGACGTGCGCTTCCAAGCGATCTCGCTCTGAAAGAAGTTCTCGCCGAAGATCTGATCGAGCATGACCTTGACGTAGTGGCTGGCGTGCCAGTCGCAGTGGTAGTAGAAGCTGCCGGTCTTCTTGAGCATGCGAGCCAGCTCGACGCAGCGCGGCCGCATGTAGTCGATGTACGCCTGCGTGCTGGCGTGGCGGTCGTCGAAGGCCCGCTTCTCCTTGGTCTCGCCCCAGAAGACCTCGTAGTTGCGGTTGCTGTTGAACGGCGGGTCGATGTAGATCAGGTCCACGCAGCCGTCGGGCAGCTTGGCGAGCTGGTCCAGGCAATCGCCGCAGTAGACGATGCGCGTGTCGAGCAGCGCCGAGGGCCGTCCGGCGCGACCCGTAGAACTGCCGAGGCGTTTGGCGGGCGCTTTCTTCATGCCGGTTCGCTTGCGAGCCATGGCGTCAGTCTACGCGAACCGGCCTGGGCGCACCACGAAGCGCGCCGCGAACGTTGAAGCCGTCCGGCCAACCATCCCGCTGATAGCTGAAAGCTGACGGTTCCTACGCTCCGATCGTGGCGCTGGCCGTTTCGGACCAGGGGCCTTTTTCGCCCTTCGTATTAACCCAGCGGGCCATGTAGTGCGCGGTGCTGTTCGCGTCGTCGCCCGCGAAGTCCGCCGTGTAGGGCGTGCGCGTGTCGAGCGACAGGAACGTCAGCTCGCTCGGGTCGCTCGGCGCCGGGTCGCCGATCTTGACCCACAGCTCTACGCCCATCACACCCTTGGGCCTGGCCTTCTTCGTCGGCGTGCCCTCGTCGACAAACGCGATGACGTGGCGAAGTCGCTGGCTGGTATCGACGGTCACGAGCGGTCGCGTGGCCGGAACGGCCGCCGCCGTCGCCACCGTGTCGGCCACGGTGATCCCCATCGCCGCACGCTCCGTGTCGTCCACGTCCGGGCTCGCCTGAAGGCGCCGCGTGAGCGATCGGATTTCGGTTTCCAGCGTCGCCCGCGCGTCGTCCTTGGTCTGCCGCGCGGCCTGTGCCGCCGCCTGCGCAGCCGTGTGCGCCGGGTAGGCCACGGTCCACGCCGTGTGCGCCGTGCCTACATCCACGATGTCCCCGGCCGCCAGACCGAGCGTGGCAAAGTTCGCGATGACGTAGCTGATGAACGTGTCTTCCCAGATGTCAAACGCCGCATCAGGTGCGGGGATGTAGTCGGCCATAAAAAGGACTCCTTATGTTCTGCCTGAGACGGATCGCAGGTTCAACATCGAACCTGAAGTGTCGTGGCAACTTACCAACGTCCTCAATTTCGGTGCAACCTCGCCTGAATGGACTTCATCTGCACCCATGGAGGATACCAGCCCTGGTAACGACGTCGGCGCCGCGAAACCGGACGCCCACTGACCCGGCGAGCCGAAGTGTGCACCGATCCTCTCGATGCCGACCGCACCATACTCCGTCAAGACGAAAGCGAATGTTGAGTTCATGAGGCCTTCGATCCCCCCAGCAGACCAGAACTTTCCCCGGCGCTCTGACGCAGACGTACCCGTCTCGCGTAATAAGACGCCTTACCTGTATCAATAACGGGAATCCGATGCCATTAGCGCGCGAAATCAAGAATCTTCGTTTTCTCCTTCGCTAGGCTCCGACCGAGCGGCGGGCGGGAGCGGCGTCACAGGCTGGACGGCCCACCCCGTGGGCTTGATGGCCCACCCCGTGGGCTTGATGGCCCACCCCGTGGGCTGGTCAAGTCACTCCCCGGAGCGGACGGCCCACGCCGTGGGCTGCACAGTTCATTCCAAGGAGTGGACGGCTCATCCCCAGGAGTAGAGGGTTCATTCCAAGGAGTGGATGATCCGCTCCTTGGCGGGGACGAGCCATTCCCAGGGTTACCGGACGCGCCAATTCGACGTAAGTGCTTAGGCGACAATGAGTTACGCCGTTTTGGGCCACGGGCGGGTGTGTTCGATTGGGATGGCGCACTGTCGGCCAAGGCTCTCCGTCCCCGAGGGCGACGCGCACGTTTGGCCAATGGCGCAATGGCAGCACCGGCCCACTCCCAGCTTCCCCCTTACCAAGGGCGGACTCGAGCGTATGACGGTCACCTGTAGCGGGTACGTTCCTACCTTCCCCCCTTGCCAAGGGGGGATTGAGGGGGGTCGCACGAGGCATAGGGCCGTTAACGGCTCGAAGGGGAGGTTGCGCGTCCCGTCGATCGAACAACGCCCCCCGCGCGCGACGGAAGCGCCCTTCCTCACCGATCAGGGGACACGAAGTGACGCCGACGAACGACCCGGGACCGACAGCTGAGTACTGAGAACTGAGAACTGTCCTCTGATGACTTCCCACTACTCGCCGTACACGAGCTTACGAAAGGCCGGATCGTCGCGGATGCCGTCGAAGTCTCTGTCAGTCCTGGCCATCTTGCGACAGCGCTCGTCCAGGCCGATGGCCCTCCCCAGCTCCTTGATCTATCCATCGCTTTACCACCTTTGGCAGCAGGACTCTCTCGATGATAACTGCGTAAATGGCGTTGCCAGGATCGATCCGCAGGGCGTCGTTGTAGTGTTTGATGGCGCCGCCGAAGTCGCCCTTCTTGTGTAGCGCGTTGGCGAGGTTGGCGTGGGCGGTGGCGCAGTCAGGATCGATCCGAAGGGCCTTGTTGTAGTGCTCGATACCCGCGTCGACGTCGCCCTTGGCTGCCAGCGCCCCGCCGAGGTTGTTGTGCGCCATGACAGAGTCCGGATCGATCCGAAGGGCCTCGTTGTAGTGCTCTATCGCGCCCTCGAGGTCGCCCTTGGCCCTTAGCGCGACACCGAGGTTGTTGTGGGCATCGTCATAGTCCGGATTGATGCGCACGGCTTCCCGGTAGTGCTTAATGGCACCGTCGAGGTCACCCTTGCTACGCAGCGCAAGGCCAAGGTTGCCGTGAGGGAGAGCGCAGTCCGGATCGATCCGAAGGGCTTTGTTGTAGTGCGAGATGGCTCCGTCTACGTCGCCCTTGGCCGCCAGCGCCGCACCGAGGTTGCCGTACGCCTCGGCAGATTCCGGATCGATCCGAAGGGCTTCGTTCCAGTGTTTGATGGAGCCGTCGACGTCGCCCTTCAGATATAGCATGTTGCCTAGGTTACTGTGGGGCGCCGAAAGCGCCGGATCGACCCGCACGGCTTCGTTGTAGTGCTCGATAGCACCGTCGACGTCGCCGCTCTCCGCCGCTGCGACACCGAGGTTGTTGTGGACATAAGCATTCTCCGGATCGATCCGCAGGGCTTCGCTCCAGTGTTTGATGGAGCCTTCGACGTCGCCCTTCAGATATAGCGCGCTGCCGAGGTTGCTGTGGGGCGCCGAAAGCGCCGGATCGAGTCGGAGTGCTTTCTTGAAGTGCCCGATGGCGCCGTCGACGTCGCCCTTTTCCGCCAGCGCTTTCCCGAGGTTGTTGTGGGCTGCGGCATAGTCCGGATCGAGTGACAGGGCATCGCGGTAATGACCGATCGCCTGGCCCATCTCGCCCTGGTTCTGCGCGTCCCACCCGGAGTTGAAGAACTCCACCGCCTTGACCTGGAGCGGGTCTTTCGATTCGGACGGGGACTGTTTGGGAGATAGCTGCACGGTTACCATCAGCAAGGACAGTTGATCGCTGACCTTCTCGAAGCCGGACGCCATCTGGTCTTGCAGCGGAATGACGGCCTTCCCCATCTCTTTCCCGACGCCCTCCTCATCGAGGCCATATGTAACGCTGGGCTTGAAGACGTTCTCCAGTTTGTTCTCAATGTCGATCTCGGGAGAGACAGTTGTCTCCTGGCTCACCGTTGCTGTGTCCGGGGGAGTGTCATCCTTCATGGCCTGTAGAACGATGGCAATGACGCCTGCTGTCATCGCAGCAGCCACCGGCCCCACAATGCCAGGGTGGTCCCACGGGATCGTACGCAAGAACCCCATCATCACTCGTTACCTTCCTCACACTCCTGACGCTCACGATCGGCGCTCTGATTGCGGTTTCGCTTGCTCATGGCGGCAATCCCATATGTGGGACTACCCTCGGACAATGGGCGCCAGACTCCGACAATCCTACGCCAATCCGGTAATCCCGGCAACTGGAGCGGAAGAAGCTGGGTGAAAGCAACGAAGGGACGGGTCCCCACCCGGCAGCACGATCTCGAGTTGTTTGATACTCAGGTCTCTGAAAAACCGGTTGTCGTAATAGTCATTGGCTATTCTTAACGCCTGGCAGTGTTCGCGCGCCTTGGCCATAAGTTCCCGACACTGTCGCTCCCCAGCCGACAGAAACACCTGCGTCCGCCGCCGCGCAAGACCTCGGAGAATGCGCCGCAGCGACTTCGTAAAGCTCTTGCCCGTCTGCCTCGACCAACAGTTCCATCGAAACCGCGCATCCGACTCGACGTCCTCCCGCTGATACGGAAGCAGTGGAACAATCGACGCCGCACGCGCCGGCTCAGGGCGGGTTGCGTGGGGTTCGGACCGGTTGCACGTTGTGGTGTCAGGCGTCCGGCATGTGCTTCCCCCCTTGCCAAGGGGGGACTGAGTGGGGTCGGATTGCTGGCGCGATACACCCGACTCTGGTTCGACGTGCGCGCATTTCCTTCCCCCCTTACCAAGGGGGGACTGAGGGGGGTCTGCTTGCGGATCTGCGATCACGCCACGGACGAGCGTGTTCGATTGGGATGGCTCGCTGCCGGCCAAGGCTCTCCGTCCCCGAGGGCGACGCGCACGTTTGGCCAATGGCGCAATGGCAGCACCGGCCCACTCCCAGCATCCCCCCTTGGCAAGGGCGGACGAAAGGGAGGTTGCGCGTCCCGTCGACCGAACAACGCCCCCCGCGCGCGGCGGAAGCGCCCTTCCTCACCGATCAGGTAACACGAAGTGACCCCAACAGACCCCTGAGAACTGATTGCTGACTACTGATTACTGACCACTGTCTTCCGTCTACTTCCCCTCAATCTCATCCAGCATCCCCTGCGTCTTCTCAACCTTGTGCGGCATCCCGATCTGCTGGAACAGATCGCGCGCCCTCGTCCACAGCCTGCACGCTTCGGAGAGGTCGCCGCGCGTCTCGAAGATCACCCCGAGGTTGCCGTACTGGGCGGCTGTGACTTCGAGGTAGCCATGCTTCTCGCTGATCTTCAACGACTCGCGAAACATCCCTTCCGCCCCATCCAGGTCGCCGCGTCGCTTGCAGACCAGCCCGAGGTTGCCGTAATTGGTGGCCATCCCCTCAAAGTGACCGAGCCTCTCGGCGATATCCAGCGCCTTGCGGTACATCTCCTCCGCCCGGTCCAGGTCACCGCGCGTGCGGTAGACGTTCCCGAGGTTGCCGTACTGGCCGGCCATGCCCTCGCGGTACCCCAGCTTCTTCGCGATCTCCAGCGCCTTTCGGTGCATCTCCTCCGCCCGGTCCAGGTCCCCGCGCGTGCGGTAGATCACCCCGAGGTTGCCGTAAGTGATGGCCATGCCTTCGAGCCGCCCGATCTTCTCGTCGATCTCCAGGGCCTTGCGGTACAGCTTCTCCGCCTCGTCCAGGTCGCCGCGCGTGTAGTAAGTGTTACCGAGGTTGCCGTAGCTGGCGCCCATGTTCTTGCGGTGGCCGAGCTTCTCGGCGATCTCTAGCGCCTTGCGATGCATCTCCTCCGCCCGGTCCAGGTCACCGAGCAATTGGAAGAGGTGCCCCAGTTCGGTGAGCCAAGCGCCCACGTGTGGAGCAAGGCTAGGCGGTGGCGTGCTGCCCGCATCGGCCACGCGCTGCTCCAACTCGGCGATACGAAACCTCTTTCGCTCGACATCGAGGTTCGCGGAGATCGAGAGGTCAGCGGGGACATTGGAGATTGCATCGAAAGTGGAAGCAACAGGTTCGGACACGAACTCGAACTGATGGCTTCGCCACGCCCAGAGATCGCGTGCCACGGTGGCGAACATCGTAGCCACATACTCGGGAACCCAGAAGACAACGGGATACGGGTGTTGTTGTTTCCACAGCTCTCTGGTGCTGTTCAGCCGCCGCAGAGTCGGAGAATCAACGGGCTTACGGTCTGAGGATGGGACCGACTTCTCCAGGTTGGTCACGAACAAAGCCGACGGAGGGGGATCTGTTGTTTCCTCGCACAACAGCGCGTAGACATCCTCGGTTTTCTCAGGAAGTTTGACGACACGAAGTCCCTCGGTGTCTGAACCGAGCCGCGCGATCAGGGGATCCCGCAACGCAGGGCTGTTACACACCGCAACGCTTAGCGAGAACGTCCCCCGCGACGCCAGGAGCATCCTGCGCAAAGCGGAAAGCTCCCCGGCTTGGCGCTCCACTTCCGGAAGCTGGGTACCCTTGTTTGCCGCGTCACTCATTTTGACTTGCGCACCTTGGCCTTCGGGGCGGCCTTACGGATCAACGGATTGACCCCATACCATTCGTCATCGTTGACGTATTGCAGAATCGCCCGGCTGTCGAGAAGCTCTCGCACGAGGTCTTCGTTGGCCTTGGTGCGTTTCAGCACTCCGTTCTTTCGGACCGATTCGACGATCTTCGAGTGCTCGTCCATGAGCAGGCGGGCGTAGCTGCGCTGTCCCTCGCGCTCCGTACGATCCACGGCGGCATCGCGAATCGGGAGCGTATCGCTGACAATCGCCTCCCGAATCATGATCATGAGTTCGCGCGGCTGCCCGCCACTGAGTTCGATCAGCCGATCACGCACGCTGTCATTCTCGAAGACCGTGCGTTCCTCCACCTCGACACTCTTCAACCGAGCTTCGATGATCTGCCTGAAGCAATCGAATCCGGGTTCGTACCGCCCTCGCTTTGGCGGTCGCTTGGCGATCTTGGTCATGGGGATGACAGGGACCCGCGCGCCATACCGGCTGGCAATCTCTCCCTGGTGTGCCGAGTAAGCGAGCGAGAGCGGCATGGTGTATACGAGGTGACACTTAAACGCGGAGAGCTGGGGCTGGCGGTGGACGAACAGATACTCCGCAGTTGAGCACTTGGACGCCTCGTGTGGGCGGAGGACGATCTTGTCCAGATCGTCGACGAGAATCACGAGCCCACTGCGTTTCTTCTTCGTCAGCTCCAGGGTGGCCTCGCCGATGACATCATTCGCGGCGATCAGGAGGTGACCCATTTCGGGTTCCAACGCTTCACGGATTTTCGCTCGGGCATCCGGGCTGCTCTTGATGACTCCGGCGAGATTGAACAGTCCGGTCTGAAGCTCAAACTCTTCAAACCCGACCTCGCTGCCCAGGACCTTCTTGAGGCGCTCCCAACGGTCCTTGAAGTACCCGGGCTTGAGCTTGATTCCAACCTGTTCCTCGAGTTGCCTCGCCAATTGGTGGACGATGGCGATGAGCACTTCCGGGAAATCGACATCGTTGACGTCCAGGTCGGACTTGGCCTCGCAGTACACGACGAAGAACGGGTTCTCTCCGGTTTCCAGCTCACGCTTTAGCCGTTTGAGCTCGGTGGACTTCCCGCTGCCATGGTGGCCCGCGAGGAGCTGACATGTGTACTCATCGCCTGAAAGCTGGATCCGCTTGGCCAGGCGCGCAACGACGCCGGCCTCGCCGCGAACGTCGTCGAGTTCGATGTACAGGTCGTCCTCCTCGGGTTCCAGCGGGCTTGGATCGAAAGCCTGATACACACGTGCGAGTAAGTCATCCATCGGACTCGACCTCCCAATTACCACTGCTACCTTGCGCGGGCGACAACACGCCCGCCTGTCCTCTATGATTATCGTGCTCCCTCACCCGGTTTGTCAAAGCTCGGGAAGACCGTGCGGTGGCGGAACAGCGAAATCGGTGTGCCCGGCCACATTGAGGGCGGACGAGCCAATCCCATGATGCCTACAACCGAAGCGGCAGAAGGTGATTGAGAGCGGGTGCAGACATCTGTTGGCGCCTCGGCCTGCATGTTCAGCGGCGTGGTGCCGTCCCGGGTAGGTGCTTGGCCTCGTGCTCCTCGTCCCGGAGGGACGATGCGAGAATAGCCCAGCGATTCATCGCTGGGTGGACGATGTTGCGTGGGATAATAGAGTCCCGGAGGGACGATTGAGTCACGTGGTGAGCATTGCCCACCACATCGTCATCTGTTTGCGCCATTCCCCACCCTTCGCTGCGCGAAGAATGGCGTGGTGCCCCGTCCTTTTCGTCAGAAAAGGGTGGGGGACAGATAGCACATGCAGCAGACCTTCGGGATACCAGTCGTCCCCCACCCTTCGCTGCGCGAAGAATGGGGCACCCGCATGGCACACCCTACTTTGCATTCGCCATTTGTAATTCGTAATTCAGACTCCATCATTCATCGCTTACCCGGGATGTCGCGATTATTGGCCACCGCATCGTACGCCTTTTGACAGAATCCGTCCGTCATACCGGCCACGTAGTCGCAGATCACACGGTCGAGTCCTTGCTCCGCCACGCGCGCCGCGAAACGGGCGGGCAACTTCGCAGGATCGTTGCGATACGCCTCGAACAGAGCCACCACCATCTCCCGACCCCGGTCGTCCATCTCCACAATCTCGGGGTGCGTGTAGACTCGCTCGATCAGGAACCGCTCCAGGTCGATCAGCTTCGTATCGACCTCGGGCGAAAACGCGACTGGAGCGAGCTCCGTTCTTGCGTGCCGTTCGACCCCCCTCTTTCCCCCCTTGTTAAGGGGGGATGAAGGGGGAGTTCCGCTGCGCGATTTCGAAGAACATCCGAGCGGGCTCCCGGCTGCAGGTGCTTCGTCGCCCGATCCGGTCGACGCCAGCGCTGCTTGTGTGGTTTGAATCACATCCGTGAGCAGATGATCGAGCACGGCATCGAGGACCGCGCGGCGAACGGCATGGATACTGTGGGATGTCATGCCCGCCATCCGATCCTCAGTTGTGGGGTCTCCCGTGCTAGCGGTAGGGCGGGCTTTGCCCGCCGGATCAGTAGGTCCCGCCGTGCGGCTCGTAGGCGGCGCCGTGCGGACCAGCGTCCTCTCACCCAGCCGCCACAGCTCTACTTCAGCAAGCTGCTCGCGCCCGACGAACCCGGCGCCGATTGCGTCTTCGAGGTCGTGACAGTCGTAGGCAATGCGATCCGCGACGGAGGCGATCTGCGCTTCGACGGACGTGCTGCCGCCGCCGCCGCCGGTTGTGCTATCGGCGCTGCCGGTTGTGTCATCAGTACCGCCGGTTGCGTCATCGGCGCCGGTGGTATTTTCGACCGGCCTGTCGTATCGCGTCGCATGGTCGGCCAGGCCCTCAAGCGTCGCAGCCGTAAGGTTCAACCCACGAAACGCCGGGAAGGGATGCTCCAGGTAGTCTACGACCCGAAGCGAATGCGCGTTGTGGTTAAAGCCGCCATGATCGGCCATCGCCTCCGCCAGGGCTGCCTCCCCCGCGTGTCCGAAGGGCGGATGTCCGAGGTCATGCGCCAGCGTGATCGCTTCCGCCAGGTCTTCGTTCACGCCCAGGTGGCGGGCCAGGCATCGGGCGATCTGAGCGGCTTCGAGCGTGTGGGTTAAACGGGTGCGGAAGTGATCGTGATGAGCGGCTGCAAAGACCTGCGTCTTGCGCTCGAGCCGTCGAAAGGCTGTACACTCGATGATCCGATGTCGATCCAGCTCGAACGGACTTCGGAGCGTGTCCTCCGGTTCGGCGTGGATGCGCCCGCCGGACTCGGTCGACCGCAGGGCGTAGGGCGCGAGGTGATCTTCGTTCCTTGACGGCATGACTGTTGCCCCCGCGATGTTGTGAGACTCCTCGGCCATCCGCGCCGCACGGACTCCCGACAAGGTCGGGCCTGCTTTCGTTCACGGCTTAGGATCGCAGTCCCGCCTGTTGCGCGTGCTTGACGAGTTCGCCATACAACGCATCGAGCGAGTCGGGCACGACGCGGATGTCGCCGATCACAGCCATGAAGTTCGTGTCGCCCGTCCAGCGCGGGACGATGTGCCCGTGAAGGTGCCCGGGCAGTCCGGCCCCCGCGCAATGCCCGAGGTTGTATCCGATATTGACCCCTTGCGGGCGAACCACCTGACGGAGGATGAGCAACGCCTCGCGCATCATCATGGTCATCTCGACCAGCTCATCGGCTGTCAGATCGGAGATGTCGGCCTTGTGGCTGCCGTGGGCGATCAGCAGATGGCCGTTCGTGTAAGGGAACCGGTTCATCACGACAAACGCCGTCTTTCCTCGCCAGATGACGCGGTTCTCGCCATCCGCCTCGGGCTCGCTCCAATACTTGCAGAGGAAGCATCCGTCTTCCTTCTGCTGCTCCTCCAAGGAGCGGATATATTGCATCCGCCACGGTGCCCAGAGGTTCTTATTGACGTCGGCCATACTGGTTACGCCTCCCGCGGGATGAGTGTATCGCCCGTGTAGCCCTCCCACAAGACGCCGGACGCTTGGCAGGCGTCCTCCGAGCAGGTAGACTTCAACGATCATGATCGATCGAGTTCCACAATGCGTGCGTATCGGTGCGGTGATTGTAATGGGATTGTTGTTCGGCGCCGGTTGCAGCGGGGACGCCCGCTTGGCCGACCACGAAATTCGCCACTCCGAGGTCAAGACGGTATCGCACTACGGTGTGACGCTCGATAAGGAGGCTTCGCCGGAGCAAGTGGGCTATGTGCTTCTTAGGGCGATTCGGGATGATGTGCTGGCCGAGACCGATGAGGCTCGCCAAAGCGCCCTCGACGTTCAGTTCGACCTCTGCGCCGCGAACAGAATCCGGCAAGCGAACCGCAGCAGCCTCAGCGATGATGAGTTCCTCTATGAGGTCGTGCGCCACTGGGCCCCGACCATCTCGTACTATGTCGACGCTATCGAGACGGAGTGGGAATCGGCCAAGCCTCGCATGCGCGTCGGCCCGCTGGCGTCGCCCGGCCATGCCGCGCAGGGCGTCCAGGAGCGCGGCGTTTTCGTGCAACTCGCCGATCCAAGCGGTGATCCGAACGCCCGCGTGCTCCTCCTGATACAGGTCATCCGGGACGAGACGTACTGGCGCGTGATGCAGTTGCAGTTTGATCCTTGGCATCGCGCGCTTCCAGTCCGATCGACCGGCAATTAGACCACAGGCCGGCCCACTCGCAGCCCACCTGGTTGGCCCGCGGTGCGGTCATCGATCGAGGCAGAGCAAAGGGCGGACTGCGCGAGGTGCCCGGACTTGCCTCGACCCGTCGTTTCGGATAGGGTGACCTGCCACGACGGTCCAGCCTGCTGAAACGCCTACGCATATGGAACCCCGCACGATCACGGTCAAAGGTGCCCGCGAGCACAACCTCCGGAACGTCTCGCTGACGCTGCCGCGTGGCAAGCTCATCTGCCTGACCGGCGTATCGGGCAGCGGGAAGAGCAGCTTCGCTTTCGACACGCTGTTCGCCGAGGGGCAGCGCCGCTATCTCGAATCGCTCAGTTCCTACGCGCGTCAGTTCCTCGGCCAGCTCGCCAAACCGGACGTGGATCAGATCACCGGTCTGAGCCCGGCCATCGCCATCCAGCAGAAAACCGGCGGATGGAACCCTCGCAGCACGGTCGGGACGATCACGCAGATTCATGACTACATGCGGGTCCTGTTCGCTCGCGTCGGGCGGCAGCACTGCACCGGTTGCTCTCAGCCGATCAGCGCGCAGTCGCGCGAGCAGATCATAGCTCGCATCCTCACTATTCCGTCCGATACCAGGGTGCTCATTCTCGCCCCGGTCGTGCGTGGGCAAAAGGGCGAATACCGCGATCTGTTCGAGGACATGATCCGGCAAGGCTATGCGCGTGCCCGTGTGGACGGCGAGGTTGTGGCTTTGTCCGATGCGCCGCAGCTTTCCCGGAACATCCGACACAATATCGAGATTGTCGTCGATCGTCTGGTGATCTCGCCTACGGCGCGATCGCGCCTCGCCGAATCGGTGGAGGGCGCGCTGAAGCTCGGTAGCGGGACGCTGATCGTGCAGGTTGTGGAGGATGGGCGCGCATCGAATGAGCGAGAATCCTCCAAGCGAGCCGCGGACTTCAGTCCGCGCGGAGACGACAAGCGAGCCGCGGACTTCAGTCCGCGCGGAGACGGCAAGCGAGCCGCGAACTTCAGTCCGCGCGGACATTCGGCAAAGTCTCCACAAGGTGACTTGCTCCTTTCCTCCCACTACGCCTGCCCCACGTGCGACGTGAGCTATGAACCGCCCTCGCCGCAACTGCTTAGCTTCAACTCGCCGGCGGGGATGTGTCTGACGTGTGACGGTCTGGGTGCGACGTTTGACTTTGATCCCGAGTTGCTCGTGCCCAATCCTCGCAAGTCGTTTCTGGGTTTGGCCATCGAGCCGATGCGCACGCGGATCGGTCGCTGGCGAAGGCACATCTATCGGGGTGTGGCCAAACAGGTCGGGTTCGATCTCAAAACGCCCTGGGGCAAGCTTCCCAAGAAGGCAACACGAGCGCTTCTCTATGGTCTGGGTGACACGCATGTGACATTCGAGTGGCGCTGGTCGGGCGGGGTATGGCGGCACGGCGGGACGTTCAAGGGCATAATCGCCGAGCTGCGTGAGAAGCACAAGAAAGCCAAATCGCCCATGGTCCGGACCTACTATGAAAAGTACATGAGAAAGGCCGTGTGCAGTGTGTGCGGCGGGGCCCGGTTGAACGCGCAGGCGTTGGCTGTCCGGCTTGGCGGGCTGAACATCCACGACGTCTCCGAACTGTCCATCAACCAGGCCGGTGCGTTTTTCGACAAGCTCGAGCTCAATCCGACCGAGCGGTTGATCGCCGTGGACGTGTTGAAGGAGCTTCGCGGGCGGTTGGCGTTTCTGCGGGATGTGGGGCTTGCGTATCTTACGCTCGACCGATCAGCCCCGACCCTTTCGGGCGGTGAATCGCAGCGGATCAGGCTCGCCAGCCAGATCGGCGCCGGACTGGTTGGCGTGCTCTACATTCTCGATGAGCCGAGCATCGGCCTGCACGCGCGGGACAACCGGCAACTGCTCGATTCGCTTTGCCGGCTTCGTGATATGGGCAACACGGTGATCGTCGTCGAGCATGACGAGCAGACGATGCGCAGGGCGGACGAGATTATCGATTTCGGTCCCGGTCCCGGCGTCCGCGGCGGCAAGGTCATAGCCAAAGGCACGATCGACAAGATCGCCGCCACCAAACGCTCGATCACCGGCGCCTACCTCCGCGGCGACGAGGAAATCGAAATACCCAAGAAACGCAGACCGGTGGAAAGACGCGGAAAGACGAAACGGAAAACGTAGGGCGGGCTTGGCCCGCCGAACAACTTGAGAGGATCAGATGGTGACACACGAACAGGCAATTCACCGACTCCGAGAAACACTTGGCGCGATGACCCATGACTCGCCGGACGAGCAATCCCGAATGGGGGCGCAGATTCGCGATGCGAAGGAGGGCGTGATTACGAAGTATGCTCCGATGTTCTCGACGCCGGATGTCGACAAGTTGACGGCAAACGACTTCAAGGGCTTCCTGCTCTTTAGGAACAACAACCACTGGGACAGTCTGCACCGGGGGGGCGGGTGGATGACGGAGGACATGACGCGTCTGCGGGAAGCGCTGAAGCTGTTGGTCGATGAGAGTCTTTCGCTCCAGACTCGCCTCAATCGCCTAAGGCCGCCTGGTGGGGATCCGATGGTCAAAGGCTTGGGCCGGGCCGTCATCACGGCTATTCTCCAAATGCTCCATCCCGACAAGTACGGCGTTTGGAATAACACCGCCGAAGGAGGAATGAAGGCACTCGGGCTATGGCCGGAGATACCGCGGGGCACGTCGTTCGGAGAACGGTACGAGACGATGAATCGTGTTCTGCTCGACACAGCGTCTGAACTCGGAACGGACCTGTGGACGCTGGACATGTTGTGGTGGCGGGTTCAGCGTTCCCCCACGGCACCTACCGCCGAGGAGAAGGAGCCGTATGTCCCGCCCCTGGTCCCCGATGGGAGCTTCGTGCTGGAGGAGCATCTCCACGAGTTTCTTGTGGCCAACTGGGAGGCGACTGAGTTATCCCGCAACTGGGCTTTGCTTGAGGATGAGGGCGACATCGTCGGGTCGTATTACAACACCGGTGAGGTGGGCGAGATCGACCTGCTCGCCAAGCATCGGAAGAAGGATCGCTGGCTCGTCATCGAGCTCAAGAGGAGCCAGACGAGCGACCAGACCGTTGGGCAGGTGCTTCGTTACATGGGATGGGTCCGACGAAAGCTTGCCGCTGGTGGGGACGTGGAAGGCCTTATCATCTGCCAGGAGATCGACAAGAGGATTCAGTATGCGCTCGACGCGCAGCCTAGCATCCGCTGCATGACGTATCAGGTTCAATTCAACCTGAACTTGGCGCCGCAGTTATGAGAAGCAGTAGCATGGGCACCGCCCGCCCGAGTAGAAAAGCGATATGACCACGATAGACGACGATACCGTAAAGCGTGCGATGCGGCAGTGCGAGTTGATGAACGAATACCTGCGTACCATGACGCCGCAGCAGCGCGATCGAAATATGCAGGTCCATCTCGCACAGGCCCGCGGCCCCGTGGGGAACGCCATCCTTCTGCGTCAAATGACCGGGATGATGATTCGACTCAAACAGGCCCAGCGGTCCTCGGAGAGCAGAAATGATTGATGATCCTTTGATCGACGTGATTACCGTTATGGTCGAGGCTCTTGAACAGGTCGGCATCCCCTACGCCATCACCGGTTCGATTGCCAGTAGCGTGCACGGGGAGCCCTTCCAGAGTCAGGATGTCGATTTCGCCATCCAAATGACCGTAGACCAGGCCCGCTCATTGCACCAGACGCTGCCGCAGCGTTTCTACCGTAGTCCGGAGCACCTTGAACAAGTGGCGCGCATGGGAGGCATGGCCAATCTGATTGACACCGGTACGAGCTTGAAGGTCGATCTGTCGGTTCTGCGCCCCGGCGATTTCTTTGCGACCGTTCTGTCTCGCCGCGTGCCGGCGAGTTTTGCGCACGGAGGACCGACGTTCTACACGGTGAGTCCCGAGGATGTGATCCTGATGAAGCTGGACTGGCGACGCGATTCAAAGTCACAGAAGCAGTGGGAGAACGCTTTAAGTGTTGCGCGAGTCAAGGGGGCAAGAATGGATTGGAAGTACCTATTCGCACAGGCCGCGAAGTTGGATCTGACGGAAGACCTAACCTCCCTGCGGGATGAAGCCGGTATTTAGCTTGTGGATCTTATGAGGGGCGGGAAGACAAAACGCAAGGCGACCTCCAACGCCCGTACCAACGGAGAGGTCAACTGGCTTACCGTTGTCGGGGCGAGGCAGAACAACCTGCGCGCGATCGACGTCGCCATTCCCCTCGGGCGGTTCGTCTGTGTCACCGGTGTGTCAGGCTCCGGCAAGAGCTCGCTCGTCAACGACATCATCCGCGAAGCGCTCGCGCGCGATCTGAACGGAGCCGTTAAGGTCAACCCCGGTGCTCACGACTGCATCGAAGGGCTCGAACACCTCGACAAGATCATCGACATTGATCAATCGCCGATCGGCCGTACGCCCCGATCCAACCCAGCCACCTATATCAAAGTCTTCGACGAGATCAGGGCTCTCTACGCCCGCCTGCCCGACGCGAAGGTCCGCGGATACAAACCCGGCCGCTTCAGCTTCAACGTCAAGACGGGCAGCGGCGGCGGCGGACGGTGCGAAGCCTGCGAGGGTAACGGCAGCAATCGCATGGAGATGGAGTTCCTGGCGGACATCTGGGTGACCTGCCCCGTCTGCGCGGGCCGTCGCTTCAGCCGCGAGACCCTTCAGATTCCCTACAAGGGCAAGGGCATCGCCGACGTGCTCGACATGGACGTGCAGGAAGCGCTCGAGCATTTTCAGAACGTGCCCAAGATCGCCTCGATGCTGCGGACCCTGCACGATGTCGGGCTCGATTACATCAAGCTCGGTCAATCCTCGACGACGCTCTCCGGCGGAGAGGCGCAGCGGATCAAGCTTGCCCGCGAACTCGTCAAGAGGCCAACCGGCCGCACGCTCTATCTGCTCGATGAGCCGACCACGGGCCTGCACTTTTACGATATCAGAAAGCTGCTCGCCGTCCTGCACGGATTCGTTGACACAGGCAACAGTGTGATCGTGATCGAGCACAACCTCGATGTGGTCAAGACGGCTGACTGGGTGATCGACCTCGGACCGGGCGGTGGCGATGCGGGCGGGCGAATCGTGGCGGCCGGAACGCCGGAGAAGGTGGCGAAGTCGAAGCGTTCCCACACCGGAGAGGCGCTTTGCGAAGTGCTGCGCAAAACGTCGAAACGTCGAAACGTCGAAACGTCAAAACATCAAAAAGTCAAAACATCAAAAAGTCAAAACGCCGAAAAACCAAGACGGCGAAATGGACGTGAGGCGGCGATCACCGTCGTCGGGGCTAAGCAGCACAATCTCAAGGACATCACGGTTTCGGTTCCGCGCGGCAAATCGACGGTCTGTTGTGGACCGAGCGGTAGCGGCAAGAGTAGCTTCGCCATCGACACGATCTACGCGGAAGGCCAGCGGCGGTATATCGAGTCGCTCAGCGCGTACGCCCGTCAGTTCCTGGGCAGGTTTCAACCGCCGCGCGTGGACCACGTGCACGGCCTCTCGCCCGCGATCTGTATCGAGCAGAAAAACGCAAGCAAGTCTCCGCGATCGACTGTCGGAACGGTCACCGAGATTTACGACTATATGCGCATTCTGTGGGCCAGAATCGGCCAGCCCTATTGCCCCCGGTGCAAGGTGCCGATCGGTACGCAGTCCGGTGACGAGATCGTCGAGCGCGTCCTTGCCCTGGGCGAGGGTCGCAGGGTCCTGCTGCTCGCACCGATCGAGCCGACGGGGCAGGAGTCCTACGACCATCTGTTCAAGCGCGAGCGGGCGAACGGCTATAGCCGGGTTCGCATCGACGGCGCCGTAAGCTCCCTCGATGAGCCGATCGAGATCGATGCCAAGAGGCGCCACAGCGTCGAGCTTGTCATCGACCGCATCATCGTTCGCCGCTCCCGGGCATCGCGCATTACCGACAGTGTCGAGCAGGCTCTCGCCGTCGGCGCGGGCGTGATGATCGCACACGAGCCTGAAGAAAACGTCGAAACATCCAAACGGCAAAAAGTCCAAACATCAAAAAGTCAAAAAGTCGAAATGGGCGAGGGTGGGGTTGACCACCGGTTCTCGCGGCATCGATCGTGCCATCGCTGTGGCAGAAGCTTCGAGGAGTTGTCGGCCCATCACTTCTCCTTCAACAGCCGCATGGGTTGGTGTGAAGTTTGCGAGGGGCTTGGTGTTCAACAGGGGGCCAGTCCGACCGCCATTGTCGTTCACCCGACCCGTTCGATTGCCGACGGCGCGATCGGCGGCTGGGGCGTGTTGGAGGAAGGAAGCAAACTTCACGTGCTCGCAGGGGCGGTGGCGGATCACATCGGGTTTGATCTGAACAAACCTTGGGACAAGCTGACCGGGCCGCAACGTCTGGCGTTCCTTCAAGGCTGCGGCGATGACTGGATCGAGGCAGTCCCGTCAAGAAAACGAAAGTCAAGGCAGCGCTCGCCGGCGCTCGGTGAGCACAGGCGTACCGGCGGCGGATTGGGCGGTCTTCGTTTCAAGTGGCATGGCTTTTTCCCCGCGATAGACCGGGCCACGCGCTCGAGCTTTCAGTATCGCAAGCGGCTTGCGGACCTGGTGACGCTCGTACCGTGCGGGGCGTGTTCGGGAAGCCGTCTCCGCTCCGATGCGGCGAGTGTTCGCGTGGGCGGTGCCACATTGCACGAGATATGCACGTTGCCGCTCGGTGAGGCTCATGATTGGTATTCGAGCCTCAAGCTCGATCCGCGCGAGCGGAGGATCGCCGGCGAGCTCTTGCACGAGATCGTGTCACGACTCCGGTTTCTCGTCGATGTCGGGCTGGATTACGTCACCCTGCACCGGACGGCTTCGACCCTCTCGGGCGGTGAGTCGCAGCGCATTCAGCTCGCTTCGCAGATCGGAACGGGGCTCACCGGTGTGTTGTACGTGCTCGATGAGCCGACGATCGGCTTGCACCCGCGCGACAATGCCCGGCTCATCCAGGCCCTGCACCGTCTGCGCGATCTGGGCAATACGCTCATGCTGGTCGAACATGACCGTGAGATCATCGAGTCAGCCGACCACGTGCTCGACTTCGGACCCGGAGCAGGAACGTTCGGTGGTCGGATCACGGCGGAGGGCAGCCCTAAACAGCTCCGCTCGCGGCGCGCCTCGCTCACCGGGCGATACCTCTCTCACAAGGAGGCGATTCCCGTCCCCGCCAACCGTCGCTACGTTCCGGACGTCCCGCCGCGGACCGATCTCGAGCCGGTTTTCGATGATGGAATCGGGGAATACTCCGAGCAACCTCCCGAGGGGGCTCTGCGCTGGCTCGTCGTGCACGGCGCTCGGGAGCACAATCTCAAGGAGATTGACGTCCACTTCCCGCTGAGTCGGTTCACATGTGTCACGGGTGTGTCAGGCAGCGGAAAGAGCACGCTCGTCTCGTCGATTCTGTATGCCGCACTGGCGTGGCGGATTCACCGGGCCCGCATTGTCGCGGGTGGGCATGATCGGATCAGCGGGATCGAGCACATCGACAAGGTCATCAACGTCGACCAGACACCCATCGGAAACAGCCCCACGAGCAACCCGGTCACGTATACCGGCGTCTTCGATGCGATCCGTGAGCTCTTCGCCAAACTGCCGTTGAGCAAGATTCGCGGTTACACGCCGAACCGGTTCAGCTTCAACCGTCCGGGCGGGCGGTGCGAGGTCTGTACGGGAATGGGGCAACGATGCATCGAGATGCACTTCCTGCCCGATGTGTGGGTCGATTGCGAAAGCTGCGGCGGCGGGCGGTATGTGCCTGAAACGCTGGAGGTGCGCTATCGCGGCAAGAGTATCGCTGATGTTCTCAACATGCGCGTGTCGGAAGCACTTGCGCTTTTCGAGCACGTACCCAAGGTCAGGCGAATGCTCAAGACGCTGGACGATGTAGGGTTGGGCTATGTCCAACTCGGCCAATCCGCGCCGACGCTGTCGGGGGGCGAGGCGCAGCGGGTCAAGCTCGCGGCGGAGCTGGGTCGGCCGTCGACGGGAAAAACACTGTACATCCTCGATGAGCCGACGACCGGACTGCACTTCGACGACCTCAAGAAGCTTCTGGCTGTGCTCCATCGACTGGTCGACCTGGGCAACACGTGCATCTGCATCGAACACAATCTCGATGTCATCAAGACGGCGGACTGGGTTGTCGACCTCGGTCCCGAAGCCGGTGACGAAGGCGGAGACATCGTCGTGGCAGGCACGCCCGAGCGCGTCGCAGCTACGAGGCAGTCTCGCACCGGCGCCGCCCTTCGACCCATGCTAAAGGCAGGACCGATCGCGGAAAGAGTCGTTCACAGAGTGGGCGATGATCACAGTGAGGCCCTCGGCGCCGCGCCGGCTCTCGGTGATGACGTGCAGATGCCGTGGGAGCGGGACGGAAGAACGTGGCACACGGTTGACCATCTCGACAGTCATGGCAACGCGGTGGCCTGGAGCCCGCAGGTGCTCGTCTGGCTGATCGAGACGATTGAGTCCATCGGCAAAATCGCGCCGACGGATTGGAACCATCGCTCGCGGATCGAGATTACAGCCGGAAAGAACAAGCCTTGGTTCGCTCACATCTATACGGCCGGGAAGGATCTGCTCGAGATCACGATGCGCGTGGCGCAGGGAGCGTTTACGACAGCCGGGCTTAGGACATCGCTACGGATCAAGACGCTTGACGAGCGCACCGACCTTCCGATCTACGGGCAATGGCAACGGGCGCGGGCCCGACCGAGGTTCAAGGGCTGGGACGAGGTGCGGCTTTCACTGCGTGATTTCAAGGATGTTTCCAAACCAGCCTTCCGCGTGTTCCTCGAGCAGGCGGTGGCAGCCTACTTCAAGCAGATCGAGGCAGCCGAGGCTGATCCCGCCAAGGCCAAACCCTGGCTTTCCGATGGACGACAGTGGCACCTGTCGCAACAGGGGATCGGCAGGCGGCACGTCGTCAGATGGAAATCGGCGGTGTTGATGGCGTTCGTCGGGCGGTTCAAGGCCGTGCAACCCGATCTCGAGGTGTCGTGGAATCATCAGACAGCCGTGCAGCTCTTCATCCCGGGCGAGGAGAAGTTCGCCGCCAAGATCGTGACCAACATCGGGCGGGGTCTGCGAATCGAGCTGCGGGCGCCGAAGGGAACGCTTACGCCGACGCGGATCGACCGGCTTGGTGACGATCCGCAGATCAAGCGCCAGGCAGAGTACGACCGCATCACATTCTGGGTTCGCTCGCTTGCTCAAAGCGATTCGAAGCAGCTTCTCGAGGCGTGGCGCACCTGCCGCGCGCATCACGCAAAGGAAAGGTTGCAGACGGTATGACTGCGCTTGTGCCCAACCGGTTTCTCTTCTCGTTTGCGTTTCCGCTGCACCACCGGTCCGATCCGCCGGTCATCGACGGCGACCTCTCCGATTGGAGCGACGAGGACCTGCTGCCGAAGCTCGGTGAGATCGACGACCGGGAGGAGTTCGCCGATGTCTGGGCCTGCTGGAGCAGGGACGGCTTGTACGTCGCCTGTCGCGTAACGGATAAGAAGAAGCCGTTGCGCTGCGATCCACGCAGATTCTGGCTGGGGGACAATCTGAGGCTTTGCACCGACATGCGAGACGCCAGAACGGTGAAACGGGCGACACGCTTTTGTCAGCAGTTCCATTTTCTGCCCATCGGCGGTGGGCGCAACGGCAAGGCCGCCCACACCGGCACGACGACCATCCACCGCGCTCGTGAGGAAGCGCCGCCGATTCCGACGGAGCGGATCGAGGTGGCTTCGCGCGTGACCCGAGGCGGGTACACCCTGGAGGCTCACATCCCACCGTTGTGCCTCAACGGGTTTGACCCCATCGAGCATCCGCGAATCGGGTTCTACTACATGCTGGAAGACGCCGACCACGGCCAGCAGTACCTGACCGTCGGTGACGATCTCAATTGGCACATCGACCCATCAACCTGGGCAACGGCGGTGTTGCAGGATCGGTGAATGGCGAACCGGTGAGTTGGCGATGGGGGCCGGGAGCCTATAATGTGCTCCGACGTGGGCGGCCCGAGAGGTCGTCCGGTTTGGTGACAACGGCTCCCTGGAGATTGCGATGCTTGACATTGGCGGGTTTCTGACTTCTACCGGGTTTCTGTCGCAGCTTGCGGCGGTTTTGGCTTCGCTGCTGTCTGCCATCTTTGGCGGACTGATAGGCGGGCTGTTCTCGTCCTCTTGACCGCTTGTCGTGGAAGCGGGGCGGGCGCACCGGCTGCGGGCGGGTGAACATCCGCCGCGAGACTGGGACGCCCCATTTGACGGGTAGCGTGAGGCTTCGATCCCACAAGACCTTATGGTGATTCTCGCCAACCCGCTTGACCCTTTGTTCCGATGTGATATAGTTGGGATTGTGGATGCAGGGATCGGCGGTGTGCCCGCCGAACTCTTGTGTAGAACCGACGGTCGCTAGGTAGAGCGGCTCAGAGCTTGATGACGCGCGTGACATGTTAGCCTATTCTTTTCGCTTGCGGGTCCGACGGCCCCGGTGATCGGCTTGCGTGCGTCGATGAGCTTCGGGCCGCTTTTGCTATTGCGGACGATTGTTGCGTTCGTGAGTCCTTGAAAGCACGGAGGTTTCTTCTGAAGGTCAGACTACCCGACGGTCACACTATCGAGGCCGAGTTCGGCGCGACCACGGCTGCTATCGCCACGGGGATTGGGTCGGGGCTTGCCCGCGCCGCCATCGCCGGTTCGGTGACGTTGAACGGCGTCACTCAAATCGTGGACTTGAATCAACCGCTTCCCGGCGATTGCGAGTTGAACGTTCTGACGGCCTCCGACGACAACCCGGACAGCCTGCACGTGCTCCGCCACAGCGCCGCACACGTCATGGCGGAGGCCATCTGCAAGCTGTTCCCGGAGACGAAACTGGTCTACGGACCGCCCCTCGAGGAGGGGTTCTATTACGACATCGATCTCGGCCGATCGATCACGCCCGAAGATTTCCCGCTCATCGAGGCCGAGATGCAGCGCATCATCAAGGAGAATCGCCCGTTCCACCGGCACGAGATGCCTCGCGAGGAGGGAGTGGCCAAGCTCCGGGAGGAGGGCAGTCGGTACAAGATTGACAACGCCGAGCGAGCCACGGGTGATACGCTCAGCTTCTACACGACCGGTGAACAACTGGGACGTGACTTCGAGGATCTCTGTCGCGGTCCTCACATTCCCTTCACCGGGCTGATCAAGGCCTTCAAGATCAGACAGGTCAGCCGGTCACACTATCGAGGTGATGTCAGTGACACGCCGCTTCAGCGCGTGTACGGAACCGCCTTCTTCAGCAAGTCATCCCTCGATGCGTATCTCAAACGGCTCGAAGAGGCGAAGAAACGGGACCACCGAATCATCGGAAAGGAGCTTGATCTCTTCACCATCAGCGATCAGGTGGGAAGCGGAATGGTGCTGTGGATGCCCAAGGGCGCGACCATCCGGACCGAGCTTCAGAACTTTCTGACAGCCGAGATGCTCAAGCTCGGTTATGAGATGGTGTACACGCCGCAGATCGGTCAGCTCGGGTTGTACCGTCGCAGCGGCCATTATCCGTACTATGAAGACTCACAGTTCCCGGCCATGTTCGAGACGGATCGCGGCAAGGCCATCCAAAGCACCCTTCAGCTCGCCCGGCGCGTACAGGCGGACACCGGGATCAGGCGCGAGGAGGGCTCCGCTTCCCTGCGCTCGATGATCGACGCGATCGAGAAGACGTGGGGCAAGATCGACCGGCTTGCTCCCGGTACGTCGCTCCATCAGACCGTCGAAGCGTTGTACGACGCCCTCTCGACGGAGCAGGGATACCTGCTCAAGCCGATGAACTGCCCGCATCACATTGAGATTTACGCTTCGCGCTTGCGTAGTTACCGCGAGCTTCCCTTCCGTATTGGTGAATTCGGAAGTGTCTTTCGCTTTGAGCAGAGCGGCGAGCTGAGCGGTCTGACGCGCGTGCGCTCGTTTACCCAGGACGACGCTCACCTGTTCTGCACGCCCGAGCAGCTCCCAGCCGAGATTCTCGCGACCGTCGGGCTCACGCGGAGGGTGCTCGAAACGGTCGGACTGAGTGACTACATCGTCCGTTTGGGTATGCGCGACCCATCCAGTGATAAGTATGTCGGATCGGCGGACAACTGGCGGATGGCGGAGGAAGCCATCCGTGCCGCGGCCGTCGAGAGCGGGATGGAGTTCTTCGAGGAGCAGGGTGAGGCCGCCTTCTACGGACCCAAGATTGATTTCGTCGTCAAGGACTGCATCGGCCGCAAATGGCAGCTTGGCACGGTGCAGGTCGATTACAATCTTCCGCAGCGGTTCGAGCTTTCCTATATCGGGCCGGACAATGCACCGCACGTGCCGATCATGATCCATCGGACCCCGTTCGGAAGTCTGGAACGCTTCGTCGGGATTCTCATCGAGCATTTCGCCGGTGCGTTCCCATTGTGGCTCTCACCCGTTCAGGTCGGCGTCACCACGGTGAGCGAGAAGAGTGATGCGTATGCTCGAAGCGTGCTCGACGCCCTTAGGGTGGCCGGGCTCCGGGCTGAATCGGATTACAGCAGCGAGAAGATCGGTCCGAAGAAGCATCGCTTCCGGACCGCCAAGGTCAATTACATTCTCGTTGTCGGAGAGAAGGAGGCTGCTGACAACGCGGTTAACGTGAACGATCGGGACGGCCGCATGATCGGAAACATGACGCTGGACACTTTTATCGACGCTTGCCGCGTCGAGATCGACTCCAAGGGGCGCAGCTCCGTGGCCGGGTAGGGATTTTCCGGGAGCTAGGAGGCTGTAACCCGAGAAGGTTGCCCATGGATACGGGCTTAACAAACGGGATTCTTTGAAAGGTAGTCAACCATCGCCAAAGCACTTCGTCTCAATGACCAGATCCGCGTCTCGCCGGTGCGGGTGATTAACGAACACCAGGAGCAGCTCGGCATCATCCCGAGGGACGAGGCCCTCAACCTCGCACGCGACGCCGGTCTGGACCTCGTCGAGGTCTCACCGATGGAGCGACCGCCCGTCTGCCGGATCATGGATTACGGCAAGTACAAGTACGAGCGGAAGAAGCGGCAGAAGGCATCCGCCCACGCCCACGTCGTCTCCTTGAAGGAAATCCGCATTCGGCCGAAAACCGACACGCACGATCGCGAGATCAAGCTGAACCGCGCCAAGGGGTTCCTTGAGGAAGGGCACAAGGTCCAGTTTACGATGCTCTTCCGCGGCCGGGAGCGGTTCCATCGAGACCGTGCCGCCACGATCTTTCAGGGGATCCTCGGCGAGCTCGGGGAGACGGTGAAGGTCGAGCGGTCGCCGGGGATGGAAGGCCGACGCATGACCATGGTCATCGTGCCCGTGAAGCACTGACCTGGCCCGCGCGACGAAAGGGAGCGAGCAACCAGGCCCGACGGCCCGGTCGCACCTTTTGGGAGGGCTCCTCAAAACGCGACTTCCGCCGGTCTCGGTTGATTCTCGTGTCGAGGCTTGACGACGCATACCGCCGTTCTCACGGACGCGGGGGGGGGTTGCCAGCCATCACCGTTCCCCCTAGGCTTCGGTCTGCAATGTTGGCAGTATCTCCGTGTGAGTATCTTCAATGTATTGCTGTTGAAAGGGCGGTTGAATGGGGCAAGATGATTTGGTGCCGCCGTATGGCGGGAAGCTGGTCGATCGGACGGGCGCAGTCGAGGATTCCACGGCTCCTGCGGTCTCAATTGCGTTGAGCGATCGGCAGCAGTGCGACTTCGAGATGATCGCGACGGGGGCCATGAGCCCTCTCGAAGGGTTCATGGGCGAGGCCGACTACAACAGCGTCTGCGACACTATGGCGTTGGCGGACGGGACGCTCTGGCCGATCCCGATCACTTGCGCCGTCGATGACGCCACGGCCGGCAAGGTTGGCGCCGGCGACCGTGTGGCCCTGTTGGACGGCGCGGGCCGTCTGCTCGGTTATCTCGACGTGGCCGAGAAATACAAACAGGACAAGAAGAAGCAGGCCCTCAAGGCGTTCGGAACCGACGACCCCGAGCATCCCGGCGTGGCTGTCACCTACGCCGAAGGTGACACATGCCTGGCAGGAAAGATCCATGCGATCACCCCGCGCCACGAGCCGATGTTCTCCGAGCATCGTTTTACGCCCGCGCAAATGCGCGAGGAGTTCAAGAGGCGCGGGTGGAACACCGTCGCGGCCTTCCAGACGCGCAACCCGATCCACCGGGCCCACGAGTATCTGACCAAATGCGCTCAGGAGATCACGGACGGTCTGTTGATTCACCCGCTGATGGGCGCGACCAAGGAAGGAGACATTCCCGGCGAGGTTCGCATGGAATGCTATCAAGTGCTGATCGAGAAGTACTACCATCCCGATCACACCTTGCTCGCCGTCATGCCGGCGGCCATGCGCTACGCCGGTCCGCGAGAGGCGGTCCTTCACGTGATCATGCGTCAGAACTACGGGTGCAGCCACCTGATCGTGGGACGCGATCACGCCGGCGTCGGTACGTACTATGGTACGTACGACGCGCAGAAGATATTCGACACTCTTCCCGAAGGTGCGCTGAAAACCGCCCCGCTGAAGTTCGAGCACGCCGCCTGGTCGAAAAAGGCCGGGGGAATGGTCAGTGGCAAGACCTTCCCGAAGTTCGAGGGTGATCAGATCTTCCTCTCCGGCACGAAGGTCCGTGAGATGTTGCTGCGGGGCGAACGTCCGCCCGCGGAGTTCACCCGGCCCGAGATTGCGGATATCCTGATCAAGGCCATGAAAAACGGCTAGTGCTACCGGCGGCGCGGGACGGCCAAGGCAGAGCTGTGTCAGCACAACTGCGGCGTGAGCGTGAATCGATTGACAACAAGCGCTGATGCGAAACCGGCACTCGAGGTGCCCACTGGATTGATCGAGGCGATCAGTCGATTACGCGCGCCGATCGTGGTTGCTCACGTCGTTCCCGATGCCGACGCGCTCGGTTCGATGCTCGCCATGGCACTGGCGTGGTCTTCGAGTGCGTGCAAGACGAAAGTGTCGCTCCCGCCGAAGTCACTCTCGAATCGCCTTTCGTTTCTCGTTGATTGGGCGTCCGTGTCCGTGGCGGATGACGGCGATTTCACCGCCGCCGATGGCTTTATCGCGGTGGACACAGCCAGGAAGAGCCGCTGCAACGTGGGGTCAACCCTCAAGCAGACCGACTGGTCGGCGGGAAGACCCGTACTCAACATCGATCACCATTCGACCAACACGGATTTCGGCGATGTGAACTGGGTCCTGGCCGACGCCGGAAGCACGTCTGAAATGGTCTACTACCTGCTTCGGGCGGCCAAGCGACCGATCAGTCCGGTGATCGCGTCCATGCTCTACTCCGGAATCCAGACGGACACGATCGGTTTCACCCTGCCGACAACGACAGCCACCGCCCTTAGCGCGTGCGCGGAGCTTGTGACGCTCGGCGCCAATGTGGCCGAGATCGGCGAGCGGATCTGGCGAAGCCAAAGCTCCTGCGAGTTTGACCTGCTTCGCGTAATCTACGCAAACACGAAGATCGTCGGTGACGGCCAGGTCGCCTACAGCTCCGCCGGCCACGAGGAGATGGCCCGGGCCGGTTGCTCGGCGGCCGACGTCGACGATCAGATCAACATCCCCCGGTCACTCGACGGTGTGCGGTTGGCGATGCTCTTTACCGAGGGGCGCAAAGGCAAGATACGCATCAACTTCCGCGGCTCGGGAAACGTCTCGGTCCTCGATCTGGCCACGCGCTTCAACGGCGGCGGACACGAGCAGGCCGCCGGCGCCGTGATTGACGGATCATTCGAGGAAACCGTCGACATGGTCGTCTCCGAGGCGGTCGAGCACCTCAAGAAGTTCCCTCTCTAAAGCAGTTACCGTTTTCAGAAAGGAATGGTGTTTCTTCCTCCCCTCCTTGACAAGGAGGGGTTAGGGGAGGTTCTTCTCCGTTTGCACGAATCCCCCTCTTTCCCCCCTTGGTAAGGGGGGAAGAAAGCGGAACGACCTTTGTTGAAACGGCTCTAGCCGCAGGGATACTTGTGCTTCTTCACGGGCTTCTTGGGCTTGGGCGGCGGCCGCCTACCCTTTTCCGGTGCGGTGCGTGGTTCACGCGGTGCACGGTCCTTCCTGGGCTCGACGTTCTCCCTGCTGGGGTGACGAGGGCGCACCTTCTTTGGCGGCGTGGGCTCTTCCTTGTCGTCGTCATGTTGCGTTTTCGCCAGCGTGACGGCGTCCTGTGACACCGGCTCACTTCCGCCCGCGAAGAGGAAGTAGGACCCGGCCCCCAGGACCAAGACGGACAGCCCGGCAATCAGCATCTTCTGTTTCCTCGTGTCCTGCATGGCGTACACCTCCCATCTGGCGATTGCTCGCTTTCGACAAACGGCACTTCCTTGGATTCATTCGAGGCGGCGCTCCCGTTGACGCCCCCCGGCGAGTCGATTTACCCCCTCGCCTCCATGACATTAGACGATCCCCGGCCCCAATCGGTTCCACTCCGCTGGAGGAATCCATGCCCACACGACGCCTTCGCGGTATCCGTGCCGGCCCTTGCTGGCACGTGGCTTGCTGACATCTCGATCGGAGAGCGACGGTGGCGTTACGGCCGACACGGGTCCGGAGCGGCTTGCTGGTGGCCCAACGCCCGCCGCGTATAATGGCCGATTCCGAGCGATTCCGGACTTTGGCGATTGACCTTGAAGCGAGGGGCGACTCACGATGAAAAAAATCAGACTCTTCACACCGGGCCCGACCATGGTTCCCGAGGATGTCATGCTCGAGATGGCCCGCCCGATCGAACATCACCGGACAGGTTGGTACCGCGAGATGCACGAGGAGCTGCACGGCCTGTTGCAGTACCTCTTCCAGACCAAAGCCACCTGCCTCACACTCACTGGCAGCGGCACCTCGGCTGCGGAAGGCGCGATCGTCGGATGCTGTCCGCCGGGACACAAGGCGCTCGTCGTCGAAAACGGCAAGTTCTCCGAACGTTGGAGCAAGGTGTGCGCCGCCTTCGGGATTGACCACACCGTGCTTCCGCTCGCGTGGGGCCACGGTGCGAAAGTCGCCGACATCCAAAAGGCCATGGACGCCGACCCCAAAATCGACACGGTGATCGTCGTTCACAGTGAGACCTCCACCACCGCACTGACCGACGTCGAAGGCATCGCCGGGCTCACGCGTGACCGCGGTGCCATTCTCATCGTCGACGGTATCACCGCCGTCGGCGCGATCCCGGTCAAGATGGATGCGTGGGGCGTGGACGCGTATATCACGGGTTCACAGAAGGCGCTCATGCTACCGCCGGGGCTGGGTTTCGCCGCCGTCAACGATCGCGCGTGGGAGCGTATCGACTCGGGTAAGATGCCCACGTTCTACAACGACCTGAAGGCATTCCGCAAATCGCTCGGCACGTTTGACGCACCCTACACGCCCGCCGTCACACTCGTGCGCGGAGCCGTCAAAGTGCTCCGTGGCATCAAGGAACGAGGCCTGGAAAGCATCTGGAAAGAAACAACCATGCTTGCACAGGCGACTCGGGCAGCGGCTGAGGCCATGCGCTTGGGGGTGTTCGCAGCCGACCCGGTCGATTCGGTGACGGCCGTGCTCGTGCCCGACAGCGTTGACGAAGCGAAACTGCGGAAGACCATCCGTGCCAAGTACGGCTTTCAGATCGCCGGAGGCCAGGGCGAGTTGAAGGGCAGGATCGTCCGATTCTCCCACATGGGTTACGTCGACGCGTTCGACACGCTGGGTGCCATCGCCGCATTGGAGCTGACGCTGGCCGAGCAGGGGTTCGACGTCAAGATCGGTTCCGGCGTTTCCGCCGCTCAGCGGGTGTTCGCCAGTGCCCTAAAGTAACCACCGGCCGTCCCAAAACCGCTACGACGATATCGCCGAGTTGTACGACCCGGCGGAGGAGGTCGATGAATAACAGTGCCTTATAGCACTCTCCGAATTTGTGTAGCGGGCACCGGGCGAAAAACCCAGGAGAAAAGAGCTGTCTCACCGCCACATGAAAAAAGAGCTTGCTCTAAGGACCAAGGAAGTTGGCCACACGCTTGCGAACCGAGCGCCCTTTGGATATACGAGGGCTCATGACGACATACCGCATACGAACTCCGGCCTGTCTTGTCGTGGCGGGCGCCTCGATCCTCCTCGTCGCATCGGGTTGTGCCTCGCCGGGTGAGCGCGCGAAGCTCGTGCAGCAAAGCGAGGAGCTTCGCAGGATGACGGAGCGCCTCGAGCGAGAGGTTGCCCGGCGGGACGGATCAATCGCCGATCTGCAGAGACAAATCACTCATCTCAAGGCGTTCGGGCCCGATCAGCCGGCCGACCTCTTCGCGCCGATCGAGATCGAGATCGCCAGCCTGTCCGGTGGTGCGGATTACGACGGTAAACCCGGTGATGACGGCGTCACCGTTCACCTCCGCCCGCGCGACCGCGATGGTGACGTGGTCAAGGTCCCCGGACGGATCAAAATCCAGCTCCTCGACAACACCGATCTGAATCGACCGCGCATCATCGGAGTCTATGAGTTCACCGACCCGGATGAGCTGTGCAAGGCCTGGCATGGCAAGTTCGGAACCCGACATTACACGCTGAAATGCCCGTTTCCGCCGCGTGCAGCGATTCCCGATGCACGCCGGCTCACCGTGTCGGTCGAGTTCGTCGATTACCTTACCGGTGCAACCTTGACAGCCACGCGGGAGGTGTCACTCTCCCTTGTCGACGAATAGCCCTCGTTCGCAATCGAAGCGAGGGTTGGCGCAGCCGCGTTTGTGGGCTATACTCATGGTAGGTAGAATCTAAGGAAGAAGACCATGTCCGACGCCCACGCCGATCCCTTCGAGGACACTGACGGCGGAAGAATTGCCATCGCGGTCGCACCGGCCAAGAAGCCGACGCCAACGCGACGCGAACCAAAACAACTTCCCCCGTTCAAGGTGCTTCTGCACAATGACCCAGTCAACACGTTCGAGCACGTAATCGTGTCCATCGTCAAGCTGACAAGGCTCGAGGCCGAGGAGGCACTCCAGCGAACGCTCGAAGCCCACGAGGCCGGCGTCTCCCTCCTGCTGGTCACGCACCAGGAACGGGCCGAACTCTACCAGGAGCAGTTCGCCTCGCTTAGTATCACCGTCACCATCGAGCCGGACGGGGCATAGCCCATCCGGCGGAACCGGCCACACCCGTTCTTCGAGGGCTCCTGTGCTCGTCAAAGTCTGCGGTATCACCAACGTCGAAGACGCCGCCTGGGCATTGGACCGCGGTGCCGACTGGATCGGTGTCAATCTAGTGGCGGGACCGCGGCGAATCGACCTTGCCAAGGCCGTGGAGATCATAGCGAGCCTTCATGATCCGACACGCACCGTCGTGCTGCTGCTGATCGAGGCGGGCTCCTTCCCGGCCGAGACGATCTCCACGCTACGCGATCAGGGCGTGCGGCGTGTGCAGGTCTATGGTGACGTCACGCCACGGGCGGCAAGGCGACTGTCGGATGAGGGTCTTGCAGTAATCCTTCCCAAGCCCATCGCAGGCCCACGGTCGATCGACGATGTTGAAGCGCTTCTATCTTCATACGCCCAGGCACGTCCTGCTTATGTCCTCCTGGACGCCGCGAGCAAGGGACAACTTGGTGGCACGGGCAGGCCGGCGGACTGGGAGACGATCGCCCGTGCACGAGAGGCCGAACGGTTGGACGAATGGCCCCCGATTCTGCTGGCCGGAGGATTGAACCCGCAAAACGTGGCCGAGGCGATCCGGACCGTCGCCCCGACCGGTGTTGACGTCAGCTCCGGCGTCGAATCCGAGCCCGGTCGCAAGGATCGGACCAAGGTCAAGACCTTTATCGACGCCGCCCGCGCAGCCAAGTAGCCTGTACCTATGTGTTGCGCCACACCTGAACTTGCGGGTTAACCGAACCGCGCCCGTCAGGAAGCTGCCGTCCCCTACGGCTGTTATCTCCTGCGTCTCCGCTCCCTCACGGTCGCGGTTCGGTTCCGTAAACCTCTCCGGAAACCCACTCGGCAACTGGCTACGGCACTCTATAATGCGATCCGATGAACGAGAGCGCGCTCAGGGCAAGTGCAGCGTCACAGGGCGGTTGTTATCCGGGCGAAACACGCAACCGGACGCTACAGCTGGATAGAGCTTGCTCTAGGAATCCCGGACAACCCGACACCCGTTAGGCGACAGCACAATGGAAAGAATCCTGGAGATGGCCGATCGGCTCGGCAAACTGATTGCCAAAGACCCTCGAACGGTCAAACTGGCCGAGGCCCGGGCCGCCCTCGACGGAAGCCTCGAAAATCGACAGCTTCTCGCCGACTTCGAGAAGCAGCAGCAGAAGGTCTACAGCCTTGAAGGCCAGGGCAAGCCGATCGAGCCGGAAGACAAACGCGCGCTGGCTGATCTTCACGCCAAGGTCGTTGGCAGCGAAGTGCTCAAGGGCCTGATGACCGCCCAGGCCGACTACGTCGAGCTCATGACGCACGTCTCGCGCCACATCGAACAGGCCTCGCTTGGAAAGCCCGAGCAGACCTCGAACGAGCGCCATCAGCCGGCTCCATGACGCCGGCGTGGCACCACACGCGCAGTTTCTGCGCCTGACGGTTGGTTCGGCCGGCCTCGCCTGTCTGAGCGCCGACCCCGCCCTGCGTGGCTGGCAACCACACTTTCGCCGCCCGTCGGCCCCGTCCGCAGGACATAGGAATTGGGCCCCAATCCGCCTCAAGAGTTTTTTGCGCTTGCGTCGATACTAAACTGTCCAATTAACCTAAATTACCGAGCCTAACGGACCCTCGGTTCTTCTTGGGAAATTGGCAAGTTTATGTCGGTCGTTATCATCGGGTGGGACGCCCGATTCGGTTACTCGACGTGTGGAACCGCTCCAGGACCGGGCAGGAGGCCCGCCTGCAAAAGGCCTCCTGGGCTCGGTCCACGCGTAAGGAGAGCGATTCCATGCCGTCATCGTCCGCCCTCGATGTATACATCAGCCCTCTTTTGGCAGGGGACAGAATCCGCTGCCGCGAAGTCGTGAAGCAGCGTTTGGAAGGGACCAAGGACGTCCCGACGATCTATCAGGAGCTGCTCTGGCCCGCGATGGAGCGCGTCGACAAGCTGTACCGTGCGGACCGGATCAACACCGCTGCCGAGCACATGGCCACACGGATCAATCGGGCGATCGCCGATCAGATCCAGCTCCGCCTCGAGCGCGCCACCCCAAACGGAAAGCGGATTCTGATCACGTGCGCGGACGGTGAGCCCGAGGAACTCGGCACGCAGATGACGGCTGATTTGTTCGAGGCGCAAGGATGGGAAGTATACCTGCTCGGCGGCGGCGTACCCAATGACGAGATTCTCAGCCTGGTCGGTCAGCTTCGCCCCGACATGCTCCTGATCTTCGGAACACAGCCTTCCGGCGTCCCGGGCGTGCGTCACCTGGTGGATCTGATCCACGAGATCAACGCCGTGCCTACCATGAACATCATGGTTTCCGGCGGCGTCTTCAACCGGGCGGACAATCTTTGGAAGGAGGTCAACGCCGACCTGTTTGCCAAGACGGCGCATGAGGCCATCCCCATGGCTGACGACGCCAAACCGCGCACGCCGACAATCACGCCGCCCGGCGCTCCGAAGAGGCGTCGCCGTCGCCGTCGCCCACAACTGCTCGCCACCGAGGAAGCCCAGGCGTGAAGGACAGCGGATCACCCTCTCCGCAGGCGAACGCAGTGCCGTTTCAACAAAGATTTGTTCCGCTTTCTTCCCCCCTTACCAAGGGGGGATAGAGTGGGGTTCATGCAGACGGAGAAGAACCTCCCCCAACCTCTCCTTGTCAAGGAGAACCTCCCCCAACTCCTTATCAAGGAGGGGAGAGGGAAACACCATTACCTTTCCGGAAACGGCACTAGATGTGCGCCGTGGCGGAGGAACACTCGTCGACGAACGCAACAAGATCGCGGAAGTACACTTCCGGATCGTTCTCGAACTCGAGGGAGTGCCGCACCGTGTCATAGGTCGTGATGCGGCACCGATCCCAGCGCAGGTCACGGATGAATGACAGGGTCTTGTCGTTGTCGATGATGTGCTCATCACCCGCGAGGAACAGATGAATGGGCACGGGCTTCATCTTTTCGGCCCGCGTGAAGATCCTGTCCATCCGCCTCGATGCCAGGTAGAAACCGGCGGTGCACTGACGTAGCGTGGGCGCGTCGGTGTTGAAGAACTCCTGCCAGTGCGGGTCCGAGGTGAACAGCTCGGCGTCGTTGAGCGGAATGTCAAACGGCTTGTGCGTTTCGTAGAGCATCGCGAACCCGATCTTGGCCGCCGCCGCCTTCGAGACCCCGAGCAGCGGAAAGAGCCCCGGCGTCACCAGGGACAGACCGGCTACGCCTTCAGGGTCAGCTACATAACCCGCCACGGCCAGCTTCCCGCCCCAGCTCACCCCGATGACCTGGTACCGACCACATCCCGATCGGCGCAGCAATTCATCCCGACCGGCCAGTGCGTCCGCGATCAGTTGGTCCGCTGACTCGGCGTGGCCGCGATCCTGTTGATTCCGGCCGCAACCCCGCCTGTCCACCTGGAGCACGGCGTACCCGGCATCGGCCAGCCGGGCGGCTGACGCCTCATACCAGCCGCAATGGGACTGAATCCCGTGGTGGTAGAGCACCGCACCCTTCGGATCGGGCACGGCCCAGTATCGCCCGTAGGATGCGTATCCATCGGGCAGCGCAACCGAAATCTCCTCGAATCGAGCCATGACCGACATCCTATAGCACTCTTGGAATTTGTGTAGCGCGCACGGGGCGAGAGACCCGGGAGAAAAGGGGTTGTTTCACCGCTACACGAGAAAAGAGCTTGCTCTAACTTGAACAGGATGCAAATTCACGCGATATTTGTGGCCGAGCGTGTCACGGTACCGCGTGGTTCGTACCATCGCGCGGTCAAAGAACGCGAATGAGGAGGACCTCGGTGGAAACGAACGTCGGGATGATCAAGGCGGCCCTCAAACAGCAATTCATGTCGGACCGGCTGCTCGGCGTGGGCAGCGTACCGACCGTCCTGCCGCCGCCGGCGGAAGCGACGCACGGACGCCCACGCGTCTCACCCGCCCAGGAGGCTGAAGCGGCCGAGCGACTCCGTGCCCTCAACGAAGAGAAAGTCAAAGCCTGCCGGGCATGCGGTCTGCACGAGACGCGCACGCAGACGGTCTTCGGCCAGGGCAACCCGGTGGCCCGCCTCGTCTTCGTGGGCGAGGCGCCGGGGTTTGAAGAGGACAAGCAGGGTATCGCCTTCATCGGGCGGGCGGGGCAGCTCCTGACGCGTATCATCACGGCCATGGGACTCACGCGCGACGACGTGTTCATCTGCAACGTGCTCAAGTGTCGACCGCCGGGCAATCGCGATCCGTTGGCCGACGAGATTCTGGCGTGCAGCTCCTATCTGGCCGACCAGCTCGATATCATTCAACCGGAGATTCTCGTCGCGCTGGGATCACCGGCTGCCAAGACGCTGCTCAGCACGGCGCAGTCGATCGGCAAGCTCCGCGGACGCTTTCACGAGTATTATCTCTCGGGCATCACCGGGGAAGGCCCATCCATTCCGGTCATGCCGACCTACCACCCGGCGTACCTCCTGCGAAACCCGGCGGAGAAACGCAAGACCTGGGAAGACATGCAGTCCGTCATGGCCCAACTCGGCCTGCCGCTACCGGACCGGAAGACCCGGTAAAAGCGAAAGGAGCAACGGTGCCAATACACCCGACCGCGATCATCGACCGAAACGCCGAACTCGACGGCAGCGTCGAGGTCGGCCCCAACTGCGTCATCGAGGGACACGTCCGCGTCGCAGCCGGTTGCCGCCTCTATCACAACGTCTACCTGACCGGTTGGACTGAGATCGGTGAGGATTGCGTCATTCACCCCGGCGTCATCGTCGGGCACGAGCCGCAGGACATCAAGTACGGCGGCGAGCGCACCTTCTGCCGGATCGGGAAGCGGAATATCCTGCGCGAATACGTGACGATTCATCGCGGAACGGTCCCGGAGTCGGCCACCACGGTTGGAGACGACTGCTTCTTCCTGGCGTGCAGCCACGTCGGCCACAACTGCACGGTCGGCAACCACGTCACGTTGATCAATAACGTGCTGTTGGGCGGACACGTGACCGTCGAGGATCGAGCGACGCTGGGCGGTGCGGCCGGCGTCCACCAGTTCTGCCGGGTCGGGGAGCTCGCCATGATCGCCGGCACCGCCCGGGTCACTATGGACATTCTCCCCTTCGCGCTCGTCGATTCGGACGGCCGCATCGTCGGGCTCAACGGCGTGGGCCTGCGGCGATCGGGCATGCCGAAAGAGCACATACTTGAGCTACGCCGCGCCTACCATACGCTCTTTAGGCGCGGTGGAGACGGAGCGGTTACGGGCGGCGCGTCATTCCGGGAGGCCGTGGAGCGCTTTTCCACGACCGTCGAGTCGCCACCCGCCAAGCGGCTGCTCGCCTTCCTCCAGGCCGAGAGCAAACGCGGGATCGCCGGTCGCCCGAGGACCGGAGCCCGAGCGGCAGCATCCGCGAAGACGGCGGACTGAGCCGCGGACCACGACCAAGCGGTGTCGGCCTCTCCCGCGCGCCCTTCCCACCAAAACGCGTCCACGCATCTTGTCACCGGCGCCTCAAAAACGGCCACAGTGGCGTTAAAGTGTCCATTTGTATCGGTTGCGTAAATTGGGGGATTCTCCCTATTGCAATGCTGTACATTCACAGTACGTTTTTGCAATGTATCGGGGCTTGTGCCTTGTGGCGCGAAGGCACGTTCACCGATGCTTCTTGTTCGAGAATCCACCGCTTCGGCGGCCCTAGGGGTTCATAAGGCTTCTTTCCCCTCCGGGAGACACCGGTCAGCTACGGTTGCCCGGTGTCTCTTCTTTTACGCCGCAACCGATCCAGCGACGATCACCCACACCGACGAATCCGCGCCCAGCGGGATAATCCGGCGGGCAATTCGTGAACCCGTGGTTGACTCTGCCACACGGCGTTGCCTACACTTATTATGAGACCGCTCCGGGTGTTGTCTGTATGGGTGTGGGCTGAGCGGTTCCGTCATTTCCCTCTGAGCGACAAAAGGGGCATCACGATGAAGGCTTCGGCGCACGTCGTTTCGAGCGGTCTTGTGCTTCTTTGCCTATTGGCATCCGTGGCGCCGGCGGTGGAAGTCGTCGCGGATGAGCCCGTCAAGCTGATTCCAACCGCCACGCCGTCAACGGCGGTCATCGACGGCGAGATCATCGAGGGCACCCAAGATCGTACTATTCTCAGATCGTCGGAGGGGGAGTTCATCGCGTACTGGAACGCGGAACTGAACGTGGGCGCATGCCATGTCGGCGTGAACAAATGGATCGCCGACGACGTCGAACTCATCGTCGATGAGTGCGTGATGACAGCCATGGAGATCGGCGTGCGTGGCAACGCCGGCCCTTTCACGATGGATGTGGAGATCTGGGCCCCGTTGTGCGGCCTTCCCTATGTGGTCGATGGAACGCAACGAGTCTTCGAGGGCGAGGGCGACGGCGAGCCGGAGGTCGCCCATTTCGACTTCCCCGGCGGTGTGCCTCTTCCATCGGAAACGCTCTGGGTCGCACTCCGACCGGACACGAGCAGTACTGGATGGATCAACGCCGAGTACCCGGAACTAGGCCACAGCCAAGATCTGTTCGCTACGTGGAACGAGCAGGAACAGGAGTGCGACTACTACTGGTATGGCTACGGCCCCCACGCCGCTTTCAACGTGACGATCTGGTGTTTGGGCGATCCACCAATGGGCGCATGCTGCGACATGGACGCGGGAGAACCGTACTGCGCCGAGACTCCACAGATTGACTGCCTCGGCCCGCTCGCGCGTTGGGTGGAAGGCGCAAGCTGCGACGATTTTGACCCACCGTGCGGTACGTCCGCCTGTTGCATGCCGGATGATGTTTGCGAGAACGTCACGGAGCAGGAGTGCCTGGCCATCGAGGACCCGGATGGCTGCCCCGCCGAGTGGCAGCGCGGGTCGTTCTGCGACCAGGCGGGTCAACACTGCATTCTCTGGAGCTGCCGCTGCGCCGAGGGCCCCTGCAATATCCAGCATTCTGACTACTCACCCGGTTGTGAGGACCCCGAATGCTGTGACGAGGTTTGCCGACGGGATCCCTTCTGCTGTGACTACTGGTGGGACTCCGTGTGCGCGGACAGGGCCGAGATGTACTGCACGCTCCCGCCACCCAACGATTACTGCGTAGACGCGATCGCGTTGGAGCAGGTCGACGAGAATCCTGATCCAAACGTGATTTCGCTGGAGGAATCCAACCAGAGAGCAACGTTGAGCCCATCGGATCCCGGTTTCTGCTGCCACCCGGCCGGGCCGGGTGGGCACGGTCTCTCGACCATCTGGTTCACGTTCGACGCACTTGATACGTCAGCCAGGATTGACACCTGCACCACGACGGGTGGAAGTGGTGCCGGGAGCGATTCGCTTCTCGAGGTCTATGCCGTGGGCGATCCATCGACTCCCGAAGCGGCGTGCGACAGCCTGATCCCTCTGGCATGCAACGACGACGCGGAAGGATGCTGGACCAACGGTACGAACTCGCGGGTACACGTCTTTGGGCTGACGATCGGAGAGACCTACTACATCCAGTTGGCATCCAAGACCGCCGCCAATGACGGACCGTATCGGTTGCGGATCACGTTCCCTTCGCCGGGTGACCCGGCCGGTTGTCCCGACAGCCTCATCCTATGGCTCGATCCGCCGGACGGCGTGGTTGACGCGCGTCAGCCGCACGCGGTCAACAACCCGTCCGAGCTTCAGGGCATTGACGCAATCCGCGTGCTCCACACAACCGGGTCGCACGACGGCTGCTGGTCGCTTTGCGAGAGTGACACAACTGCGGCACCGAACGCGATCGCCGGTGTGACGCGTCACACGGATTGCACATCCACAATCCGTCTCGACCGCCCGATGACGCCCGGCGCGGTCACGACGATTTCTTACAACCAGGGCACGGATACAGCCAGGTTCACCTCGCACCCCGGGAACGTTGACGGTGACGCGACGGCCGCCCCGGCTGACCTCCTCGCGATGATTGACTACCTGAACGGGGCCCGAAGTCTCCCTTGGGGCGTTTACAGTTGCGATCTCGACCGGGACGGCGAGTGCCAACCGCCCGATATTCTCCGCCTGATCGACCTGATGAACGGGGCGGGCGGGTTTGCGCCCTGGCTCTACACGCCGCTGCCGGTGGATGACAGCCCGTGTCCTTAGAGGGAAAAACGGTCCCGCCCTGCGGACAGAAAAGAAAGGGGCGACGCATCAACGCCCGGTTGCGTACCCGCCGACGATCCCCACGTTCGCGCAGTGTGGACTCTCTCCGCCCGGATGCCCCATCTTGACATACAAGGCCCGCACCTGTATACTCGATTTGTTTATCGGGCTACTTGGTGGGGACCAGGTTTCTGTTTCGAACCAACGTCGCCCGGTAACGGCTCGCTTTTCGTTGAAGGGGGTTTCGATGTGCGTTGTATCGATGCACGTTTCTCGTTTGGGCGGCGCCCTGGTTGTAGCGCTGTGTTGTGGCGCGGCGATTGCGAATGAAGTGTATCCGGCACTGGTGGAGGCACCGGCGCCGGGAGCACCCGCTTCGAACCGGGTCATCCTTCTCGACGATGTCTCACCGAAGCCGTTCATTCCGGTACCCGCCCATGCCGTCATTCGGCGTCATTACGTCACAATCGGCAGCGACGGCGCGCTTACGGAGCGGGAAACCAACCGGAGCGATCCGCCCGGGACCTTGGTCTACGCCAACACGAGTGCGACAGCCCTCTACCCACCACCACCCGGTTGGATGCTCGCCGACGACATCTTCACGATCGCCGTCGGTGGGTCGGACCTGAGCGCGTATGAGATTTTGATCGGCGGTGGGGGCGACGGCAGCGGAACGAACGGGTTCACGGTCGACGTGGCGTTGTACGACGCATGTCCCGGCGCGAGTGGACAGGTCATCTCCGGAACCGAGGCATCGGTGACGTTCGACGATGACGGGCTTCACCTGTTGACGATCGACTGTTCCGCTTCGGGGGTCGCGATGCCCTCCTCCGCCTGGATTGGCGCGTCGTTCTCGAGATATGGAGCAGGTTGGGCAACGGGGACTCGAGCCGAGCTCGGGTTTACGGACGATCTGTACCACTACCCGACAATACCCTGTACAGCGACGTTCTCCGGGACCACCTATTATGCCGGCTTCTACGCCCGGGTCTTTTGCTCGGGTGCTATCACCTTCCAGTACCTCGCCTATCTCAACAGCACAGCGGTCCAGATGGTTTCCGTCGGCGCAGGCAGAACGATCCTCGACGACATCGAGCTTTTCACGAACGAGTGTGTACTGGGTGGTTATGAGGTGGGCCTGTCCGGATCGGCCGGCCCGTACACAGCCCAAATCGAGTTGTGGGCAGACTGCAACTCGGAAAGTGCGATCCCCGGAACGAGCTTTGTCTTTCAGGGGATGGGCGACGGGTCGTTGGAGGTTGCCAGAACGAGCTTCGAAGAAGGCGTGGAGCTTCCTCTTCCCGCGTTTTGGCTGGCAGTCAGCGTGAATGCGGGGTCAACCGGCCCGATGCTGGCGGGAGAGCCCATCATCGGCAACAGCCAGGATATGTTCGCCCGCTGGGATGAGCCCGGAGCCCCGGATCAATGCACCTACCAGTGGTTCGGCGGCAACCCCTACGCGGCGTTCTGGGTAAACGCCTATTGTCTGGGATCACCTCCTATGGGTGCCTGCTGCAACACGCTCGCGCCGCCCGGTCAGGAACCGTGCCGTGAGATGGCACAACTCGGATGCGAGGATGGCCGGTGGCTCGAGGGAGCGACCTGTGACCCCGACCCCTTCAATCCCCCCTGTGGGACGCACGCCTGCTGTCTTCCCGATGGCACGTGCGTGGACCTCACCGAAGAAGACTGCGAGGCCGACGACGGCCTCTGGTATGAGGGGCAGTTCTGCAAGCTCGGGCCCGGCGTCACCTGCCCGTTCTTTGCGTGCTTGGACGGTCAGGGCAATTGCTGCGAGGCCAAGCTCGGCACCGGCTGCGCGAATCAAACCTGCTGCGAGCGTGTTTGCGCGATGGACGGTTGGTGCTGTGGTGTGGAGTGGGATCAAATCTGCGCCGATGAGGCACGACAGGTATGCAGCTTCTCCTGCCCGAATGATGAGATCGCCTGGCTCGATCCGCCGGACGGCGTTGTGGACGCGCGTCAGCCGCACGACGTTGCGGATGCCGACGCGCTGATGGGCATCTTGTCGGTAACGGTGGCTGCCCCCTCCGGCGGGGCCGACGCATGCTGTTGGACGCTGTGTGAAACCGAGTTTGGCGGCCAACCGCCCAATGCCATCGCAAATGTCGAGGACCACGGCGACGACACCTACGCGATCAACCTGGTTCGGCCGATGACACCCGGCGCCGTAACGACAATAACCTACGGCGACGGATACGCGACGGCGACCTTCACGGCTCATCCCGCCAACGTCGACGGTAACATCCAGGCCAACCCGGCGGACATCGTCTCGTTGATCGACTGCCTCAACGGGATCGAGGACTGGTGCCCCTGGGGTATCTATAGTTGCGACATCGACCATAGCGGGGAGTGCGCGCCGGCGGATATCCTCCGTGTGATCGACCTGCTCGGCGGAGCGGGCGCCTTCGACTCCTGGAACCACATCGACTTACCGGCGAACCCGGACATCTGTCCGTAGGGGCGCCATTCACCAGGTGGATTCGGAACAGGGTGGGCCGGCGCAACGTACCACTCCTGTTGCCACGCGAGCCGATCCGAACGACAATCCACAAGTCGTCCGCTCCAGCGCGTTTGCGGGCGGCACGCCCCCGACCGATCGTATCGCGCTTGGCGAAGACTCAAACCGCCCGTGGCGGTGACAGGGAGTGGGAAGTCAAAGGGAACTCATGCCGGACGCATCACGGGCCAGTGACCAGACCCCGCAAGAGGGCATACGCGACACGCTCGAATCGATCGTTGTCGCTCTGATCCTCGCGTTCGTCTTTCGTGCGTTCATCATCGAAGCATTCGTCATTCCCACCGGCTCGATGGCGCCGACGCTCTACGGCGCGCACGGGACGATCATCTGCGAGGACTGCGGGGCGGAATTCGCCTACGGTCTGCGTGACCTCGCGGACGAGCGCCGCATGTCCGTCGTGCGCGCCGGGAACAGGGCGTACTGCCCGAACTGCAACCACGCCAACACCAATCTCGATATCAATGACGAGCGCAGGAACCCCGAGTCAGGCGACCGGATCCTCGTGCTGAAGTGGCCCTTCGACTTCGGCGGCAGCCTGCTCGGACCAAACCGATGGGACGTGGTCGTGTTCAAAGATCCGTCCGACGGTGTGACGAACTTCATCAAGCGGCTCGTCGGTCTGCCGAACGAAGTGTTGATGGTCGTCGACGGCGATGTCTATGCAGCCCCGACAAGCGAACTGTCAGCCGAGGTGCTCAAGGAGCTTGACCATCTGCGCCAAGAGAAGTACGAGCTTCGGATGGGCCTCAAGCGCGGGATCCTGCGGGACGCACCGCAGTTCGTGCTGGATGAGCTCGATGCAAAGCTGAGAATCGCCCGGAAAACGGGTGTCGCACGCCAACCACTTTGGTTCCGTGCCTATGACCACGATCACCCGCCGAAGTCGCGCGGCAGGCACCAGCCCTTCTGGGCGCCGGGGCTTGCAGATCGATCGGGCTGGGATGTTTCGGGCCGCCGCGTGCAATTCGTGCAGCGCAACCGGGAGGAGGACTACATCGAGCTGGCCGGACCTCCGATCAGCGCCAGATGCTCCTACAACATTGACACCGGAATAGGGATCGGCCCTCACAGACATCGAGACTCGGCCCCGCTGGTGGAAGATCTGCGCGTTCGCTTCGTCCTGACACCCGACGGCGACAGCGGCAGCGTTCACGTACAACTCACGAAGCTTGGCCGGACCTTCCAGGCGACCGTTCAGATGAACGGCGTGGTGAGCATCGAAGAACTTCCCGGCAGACAGACGCCCGAAGCGCCACTTCGGATCACCGCGCGGGTGCAACCACTTGTGCCATCAAGACCGATCGAGGTGTGTTTCGAGAACGTGGACTACCGGCTCGCCGTGTACGTAGGCGACAAGGACGTCCTCGTCTCCAACGATGCCCCGGGCACCGAAGGCTATTACGGGCCGGACCTGACGGCGCTTCGCCAATTGAAACCGATTCGGAAGCGGCCTTGCCGACCGCGAATCCTGGCCGAAGGCGGCGACTTTGATCTGACACACCTAGCCGTCGATCGCGACGTCCATTATTACCTGATCGGCCGCCCGTCACTCTCGTCCGCGCTCGCCTGGGCACCGGAAACAGGTTGGGCCAGCCCCAAGAGCCCGATGCTGCTGAGGGAACACGAGTACTTCGTCATGGGGGACAACTCGGCTGCCAGCAAGGATTCCCGACTCTGGGACCAGCTCGGGCCTCATCTGCGTAACAGCGGCAGCGATTATCAGCTTGGCGCGATCCCGCGAGATCAGTTGATCGGCAAGGCGTTCTACGTTTACTGGCCGAGTATGCAGCGAATCACATGGCTTGATTGGCTGCCCTTCGTGCACCGTTTCGGGGTGATCCCGGACGTCGGCCGGATGCGCTGGATTCGGTGATCCGCGGGCTGGACCACCCGCTTCGGCACGAACCACGGCGTTTCCCGAAGCGTTCTTCGCGATCCGGTCTTTCCACCGTCTTTGCACGACCCCAACTGTTCTGCTCTTGCTAAGCCACGGTTGACGAATTCAACGCTTGGAGGGCCTGGCGCCTAACCCGGCGAAGGGCTGGAGGCGATTCGTCGACCATAAGTGCCGTGCGTATAAGAAGTTACGTCCATCCCCAGTTAGGCGCGGAAATTGCTGCGATCAAACTGACACTGATAATGGCGTACCCTTCGGCTGGCCGTCCGCCCGGTTATCAACAACCGCGTGCAAGAATGAGGCATTTTATGTAGCTCTTCCCCGGCGGGGCCAAACATGGTAGTTACCGTCTCCGTTGGTGAATGGCCTGCCGCAATCGGTGGATTCATGACTGAACATGGCACAACGCTGTTAAGGGTTCGGGATCTCGTCAAGCGTTATGACGGCCGGGCCGTCGTCAACCACTTGAGCTTTGATGTCGCACAGGGCGAGATCGTCGGTCTACTGGGGCGAAACGGCGCCGGTAAGACCACGACCTTTCGAATGACCATGGGCATGATCGACGCCGACGAGGGCTCCGTCACCTTCGACGGGCGCGAGGTCACGGGCCTGGCCATGTACAAGCGAGCCCAACTGGGCATGGGTTACCTGTCGCAGGAACCGAGCGTGTTCCAGCGGCTCAGCGTCGAGGACAACCTGCTCGCCATCCTCGAAACGATCCGGGACCTTTCCCGCGCTGAGCGCCTCAAGCGAGCGGTGCAGCTCATCAACCAGTTCGGTCTGACCGCGCAGCGCAAGCAGCTTGCGCGGACCCTTTCCGGTGGCGAACGGCGCAAGCTCGAGATCGCACGGGCCCTGATCACCGATCCCAAGCTGATCATGCTCGACGAGCCGTTCAGCGGCGTCGACCCGAAGGCCGTCGAGGATTTGCAGGTGGAAATCCTGCGTCTGAAGCGCGATCGCGGTATCGCGATCCTGCTCACCGATCACAACGTGCGAGAGACACTCCGTGTCACCGATCGCAGCTACATCATTCACGACGGCGAGAAGCTCGCGGAGGGTACGCCGCTCGACATCGTCCGTGATCCACTCGTGCGCAAGACCTACCTGGGCAGCAGCTTCCGCCCGGAAGAGTTCGAGCGCTCGACCCCGATCGTCGTATCCGACTGATCCGTCCCATGAGTGATTCCGACATCGGCCATGACCCGTTCCCCGGTACCACCGTTGACTGGACCGATGGCGCGGGCCGATCGTGGCATATCTCGCTGCAAACGGACCGGATCATCCTGAGCAGCGGAAATGACGCCGCCGAGTTTCCGTCCGCGTCATGGGCAAGAGACATCTACGTGGCACCGCACGGCGGCGGATTCATTGTCCGCTTCTCGACGTTCCAGCAGGAGCTGGGGTTCGTCGTGCCGGCGGAGCAGGCCCGGCCCCTTCTCGATGCTCTGCAGCGAGCCGCGGGGACGCCCGCCCAAATCTGCGCGGAGGTTCCTGAAGAAACGCCCGCCAAAACCGCGCCGCTGCTGTGGCCGAAGGTCTCCCCACTGGCTGTGTGGGCACTGATGACATCCGCGCTCGTCTTCCTTCCCGTCGTCGGTTTCCTACCGGCGATCGCCACGATCACACTCCTGATCGTGCACCGTCGGGCGGTCCGCCGCGGGAGGGCGTGGGCCCACTCGCGCGCTCTCTGCCTGGCAGCGTTTGTCTTTCTGATCGCGGGGCTTGGTGTTTGGGCGCTTTCGACGCGGGGCCTCGTTCACACCCTCGCCCCGCATACGGACTTGCCCGCACAAGTGTCCGTGGCGATGCCCGGGCCCGGGCCCGAGCCGGAACCCGTGGCCCACCTCGCCCGCCACGTCCCACTCGCTCAGCTCGACCACCTCGCGGATCGCAACTGGGGTCTGATCGGCGCCGCGCTGGTCGTCGTGCTGCTATCGCTCACCGTGCACGAGGCGAGTCATGGTATCGCCGCGTGGTGGTTGGGTGACGATCTCGCGCGGCGGTTGGGCCGTGTGACCCTCAATCCGATGGCACACGTTGACCCGTTCGGCACAATCCTCCTGCCGCTGATCCTCTTTCTGACGAACGTCGGCATGTTGTTCGGATGGGCGAAGCCCGTGCCGGTGCGAATGGAGTACACGTCGAACCCGCGACGCGCGCATATCCTCGTCTCACTGGCCGGTCCCGGCGCGAACCTGCTTCTGGCAGCCGCCTCGATGCTCCTGCTGCTCGGGATCGGATGTAGCGTCAGCTTCTTTCTTCCGGACGCGGTGATCACCGAATTCTCCGGTTTCGACCCCAAGGCCACCGCCACGGCTTCGGGTTTCGCGCTGGCACCGGTCGTTGGGCCGCTTTGCACGGTCCTGAAGCTCGGTTTCGTCGTGAACGTGCTCCTCGCCTTCTTCAATCTGATTCCCGTTCCGCCGCTCGACGGATCGTGGGTGCTTGAGCACTTGTTCCCCCGGGCACTCGGCCCGCTCTACCGCCGCATCCGCCCGTTCGCCGTCATTGTGTTCCTCGCACTGATCTACACGAAGGTATTGTTTTACCTGCTCGTACCTGCGCTCGTCGTCCTCAAGCTCGGGTTCGCCATGTTGTCATTGTGCACGCGGTTCTGAGGCGGGCGGCGGTCAATCCGGACGGACCGGCAGAACGACGCGGACGGCTGCGGGAACCACTTCGATGGTCGCCGGTGTACATCCGACGCGTTCCCCATCGGCCCACAGCTCCAACTTCTCAGCCGATTCGATGCGTATCCGCCCGGTCCTGAAAAACTTGACCTCGGGCGCGGACCGATGGCGGCCGGTAAGGACCCTCGGGAGCAGCGTGAGCATCCGAAGCCCGGACACCTGATCGATCACGCACAAATCGAGCTTGCCGTCGGTGGGATCGGCACCGGGTGCAATGGAGATGGCACCACCATAGGAGGGCGTGTTCGCGGTTGACGCGACGAAGACGGACTGCTCAATCGTGCCGAAATCGCCCTCGATGCGCACCCGCCGCCCTCGATAGCGCGCGAGTACGCACAGGGTCCCGTAGAGGTAGGCGGCCGTTCCCCTGAGCGGAACGCGCATCGCGTCAACGTAGCTCGTGATCACGGCATCGACACCGACCGTCGCCACGGTACAGAAATGACGCTCGCCAACCCGCCCCAGGTCGATCGGTTTGGGTTGCCCCGTAGCCAGCACGTCGGCTACCGCCTTGGTATCGCTCCTCACGCCGAGCACACGAGCGAAGTCATTGCATCGACCACACGGTGCCAAACCGAGGGTCGGACAGCGATCGCCCAATTCCTCTTTAAGCAGCGCCAGCGCGTGCGCCACTTGCTGCACCGTGCCGTCACCGCCACAGGCCACGATGCAACCCGGGCGGTCGCTCTCGCTCAGACTCACCTCGCGTGCGATGGTCTCGGCCTGACCGGCTGAGCGGGTGTGGCGGATCATGACGCTGACGCCGCGCCGCCGCAGGCGATCCGCGACGGCCTCGGCCATCCGCAGCCCGCGACCACCACCCGAGATCGGGTTGACAATGATAAGAATGGATCGAACGTCGGGCATCCTATCCGGTCACACTACTCCATCACGCCAATGCACACGCCACCGGTCCCTATAGCAGTTAACGGTCATGTGTATCGCGCGACCCCCCTCTTTCCCCCCTTGGTAAGGGGGGATGCCAGGCGCGTAGCCGCTACAGGTGATCGTTATGCGCTCTAGGGGATTGATACAGCTTGTTCCACTCATGGTACCCTCGCCACTTATCCTCCGTTGATGGCGAAGACAACCTTGACCGCACCGCTCCTCCCGACGTCCAGCGCCGAGGCAAACGCGGCACGGAAATCATCCAGCGCAAACGGCTCGGAGACCAGCGGGCGAAGTTTCGGCCCCCAATCCTTCATCAGGTCCAGCGCGATGTCGAACGTCTCACGCACGCCGCCCGCGTAGCGCTCCGGACCGTAGGCGTACGCCGCGCGAATCGTCAGCTCCTTGTACCAGAGCGGCGTGAAGTCCACACCGGAAGGCACACCCGGCATGCCGATAAGAACAAACGTCCCGCCGCCGCGCGTGAAGCGAATACCGTCATCGATGCTCAGCGACGACCCGACGCAATCGAACGTGGCGGACGCCCCGCCGATGACAGCCGGTTTGCCCAGCTCGGGCTTGAGGACCTCCGCATCGAGAATCTTCGCCCATTGGGCATAGCGTTCCAGCGTCGATCCGCCGGTCTCCACCAGCTCGTCCGCGCCGAGCGCCAAGGCGAGCTTCTTCTGATGATCATGCCTGGCGGCTGCGATGATCCTGCCACGATATCCGACGGCCCGAAGCGCCGCGATCGTCAACAGACCCATAGCCCCGCAACCGATGATCAGCGCGACATCCTTCTCCTCGAGGGACACGCGCATCGCTCCGTGCAGCGCGCAGGCAAACGGCTCGATCAAAACCGCAACGCGGTCCTCGAGCTCCTCGGGCACCCGGTACAACTGTGATTCATGGGCGACGAAGCTGCCTCCGAAGCCGCCGCCGGTGTCGCGGCAGTACCCTGTCTGTATTCCACTTGTTATGTCACCGCGTGTCACATTTCGACAAAGGGCATCACGTCCCTCGCGGCACGCGTCACAGAGCGGCTCAACACCGCGGACCCGGCAACCCAGCGCCGGGTGCAGAACCACGCGGTCCCCCACGGACAGGCCGGTCACCTCCGAACCGACCTCCGTCACACGCCCGACCACCTCATGCCCCATCACAAACGGCAGGGACGTCACAGGCGCGAGATAGGGACTCCCGGAGGCCCGCACCGTGGCCAGGTCCGACCCACAGATCCCCGCCAGGCGCGGCGCGACCCGAACCCACCGCGGCGTTGGCAAAGCGGGCTCGGGAATCTCACGCAAGGCCAGCGGCGACAGGCGACTCGTATAGACCCTCTTCACCCGCGGTCCGAGCAGTTTCGCCAACATGTAACGAGGGACACTCCTGCGATACTGAAGTGCCTTCATCGCTTTGACCCCTCATTCGCGGGCCCGACCGTCCAACGATGGACGGGCCACCCTCGCGTCCCGGCAACCGCGCTGAGACGCTTGTCGGGATTGACCACGTGTGGATGGCCCACGGCTTCGAGCATCGGTAGGTCGGCGATGCTGTCACCATAGGCGTGGGACCGCGCAAGGTCGATGTCGTGTTCCGCCGCGAAGCCTATGATCCGCCTCGCCTTCTCCTCGTCACCGATCGGCGGACCGTCGAGCTCGCCCGTGAACCGGCCTTGCGACTCGATCAGCGCAGGCGCTAAGACGTGCTGAACCGCAAGTTGCTCAGCCAAAGGGGCGATGATGAAGTCGATCGAGCCCGTCACCAGCACGATCTCGTGACCGTTTCGACGATGCTCCTCGATGCAATCAACCGTCTGGCGAAACCGGCGCGGCTCAATGACGTCGCGGAAGCAATCGCCCGCCATCGCCCTGATCTCATCCGCCGGAAGACCCCTGTAGCTTCGATAGAAGACAACGTTGAGCGTACTGCGGTTGATCTTGTCGAGCACGAGGTAATAGACGCACTTGAGCATGAACGCCGCTTGCCAGAGCTTCCCCGTAAGCGGTGTCATGCGCCGGCGTTTGAAGTAGGCGTAATAGTGCACGATCGTCGTGTGGACGAGCGTGCCGTCGATATCGAGGAATGCAGCCGTCTTGCCGTCGTTGCCGGCGGAGTCGATCATTCCGCGCTCACCCCGCCTCTCATCTCCACGACGGCCTCCTGAACCCGCGCCGTCACGTCTCGAAATGCCGCGAAGTGGTCGGTCGTTTCCTCCGGTCTCGGTGGGAAAATGGGCCTTCCGAAGGTGACCGTGATCCGACCGGGCCGCACGAACCGTTGGCCCTTTCGAAACAGTTCATACGCCCGGTGAATATGGACGGGGACGATGGGGACGTTGCGCTCCATCGCCAGAACCGCGACGCCGATCTTGAACGGCTGAAGCTCCCCGGTCACGGATCGCGTACCCTCGGGGAAGATCAGCAGGCCGTCACCGCGATCGAGCGCCCGACCGCACCGGCGCAGCCCCATGACGCCATCGGCCTGGCGGTCGAAGGCAATCGTGTCGAACACCTTGCCAAAAAGGAAACGCTTCATGCGCGTGCTGAAGAAGTAGTCCTCCGCCCCGGCCACCCAGATGCGCCGACTCCCACCGACCGCATGCACGACGGCGGGAGAATCGAGATGGGACGAGTGATTGGGTGCCAGAATAAAGGCACCCGTTCCGGGAATACTCTCGCGCCCTTTGACCCTGACGCGCACGTAGGTCTTCATCAACAGACTGACGCCGCCTCGCACGAACCATCGGACGGGTACAAGCGGCGCGGCCAAGCGCCCGTTTTGCTCGGCCGGCGCGGTCTCGGCCGCCACGCGCCTTCGCCACGCCGCCGCATCGCGGACACCACCACGGACGGGTTTGCGAGGACCGATCAGGTGAAGCAAATCGGACACACGTGCGATCTTCGCGCCGGCTGCGTCATCGATCCGCATCTTGAATCGGGCCTCGACCTCGGCAAGCAGCTCCATTTTGCCGATGCTGTCGATACCGATGTTGAGTTGCAGATGAGCATCGGGCTGTACCACGTCGGGCGGATGGCCGGTCTGTCTTGACAGAATGACCTGAACGGCGGCGAGTGCCTCGACATTGTCATCCACGGCGCGAACAGCTTGACCGTGTTCGTGCGCCGCCCGCTCCTGCTCCACAGGGAGACGACCGACGTCCGATCCGGACTCGGCGCGGACGATTTCACGGACGACCCCTCGCTTGAGCTTGAGCGTCGAGGTTTTGGGCAGCTCGCGGTCCCAGAAGTGCAGCGTCGCAATCCGGCGATGCGACGGCAGCGACTCGGCCACAGCCCCGGCGGCCAGGCGAATCTCACGCTCGATCGACGAGCGGTCAAGATCCGTCGCCTCCCCGTCGATGACCACCACGGCGTGAACCGCCTCGCCAAGCCCGTCCTCACTATCCAGCCCGAAGACGCAGAGCTCCTTGACGTAGGGAAGATCCCGGTAGCACAACTCGACCTCGTCGGGGTACACGTTCTTGCCGGCCGAGGTGACGATGAGGTCCTTGGATCGGCCGGTGACGTAAAGATATCCGTCCTCGTCCATGCGACCCATGTCACCGGTGCGGAACCAACCATCGAGAAGAACCTCCGCCGTCGCCTCCGGATTGTCGAGATAACCCGCCATGACGCTCGGGCCGCGAACCCAGATCTCGCCGACGCCTTCAAGACTGCGGTTACGAATCTCGATCTCGACGTTGGACAGCGCTTTCCCCACCGAGTTGCCACGGCTGTGACCGGCCGGGTTGACCGTCAGCACCGGCGAGGTCTCCGTCAACCCGTACCCTTCGCAGACGGGGAAACCCATCAGCTCGAACGTATCAAACAACTCGATATCGAGGCGCGATCCGCCGCAAACAAACAACCGCAACCGACCGCCAAAACGGTTATGAACCGCACGGAAGAAGAACCGGCCCAAACGACGACCGGTCAATCCGGAGAGCAGAACCATCATCCGAAAGGCGCACCGCTTGAAAAACCCCGCTTTCGATACCTCACCCTCGATCGCCGCATGGAACATGCGCAGCAGGCGAGGCACGACAAGCATGATCGTCGTACCCGTGGCTTGCATGGCCGATCGGATGGTGGGCCCCTTGAGCTGCTCGACGTACGTAATCGTGGCACCGCACATCAGCGGGACCAGGAACCCGCCGGTGAACTCGAACGCGTGATACATCGGGAGCACGCTCAGCAACTCGTCGGTCGGGTACGCCGGGTTTGCCTGCACCAGGGCCCGGGCATTGGCCATGAAGTTGCGATGCGTCAGCGGAACGGCCTTCGGGGCGACCGTCGTGCCCGAGGTGAACAGGATGGACGCCGTGCTCGCGCCACTGGCCGGCACCGGATCGGGCGCGGGATCACGCGACGCCGCGGGCGGCGGGATGAACGGCTCGCGCATCACGACGCTGTCGGCGTCTTCTTCTTGGCGAGACCGTGACAAGCCGTCGCGTGTTGCCGGCGTCGCGCACATCAGCTTGGCGCCGACGAAGCGAGCGGCGGACCACGCTTCCTCGGGCGGAAGTTGCGGATCAAGCGGGACAGCCGTCAACCCCGCACGCATCAGCGCCAGATACGTCAGGCCCCACTCCGGACAGCTCTCGCCACAGATCGCCACCCTGTCCCCCGTCACGAGTCCGCGCTCATTGAAACGGCGCATGATCGCACCGGTCGCGCGGAGCGCGTCATCATAGGTGTATCGTATCCAGCGGTTCTCGCGCCGGGTTTGCAGGGCGAAGGCGTCCTTGAACCGCTCCGCCGTCCGCTGAAAGGCCCCAAAAAGATTGTCCGCCTTCAACGCCTCGATCGGGCTCCACGTGACGTCGCCCTCGAACTCGTCCATGGCGCGGATTCGCCCCGTTGGCTCCGAACCCGTGCCCAACACATACAAGCGCAAGCCCGGAATGTGGCGGTCGACAAGGTAGTTCTCCCAATCGATCACGTCGACGTCGAACGGGAACTCCTCGCGATCCAGCGGGTGCAACCGCTCGGCTGCGGTGCGGAGCGCATCGTCGGCGAATCGGCAGTCAAGATGCGTATAAGGTGAGTAGATTTTTGCGAAGTAGACAAGCTGCTCGATCTGCCGAGACAATGTCGAGAGTTTTCTGATCCGCCAGTTGGAGGCCCCAAGGCGTTTCAGCCACTTTTGCGCCCACGCGAGGCGCCGCTGCTTGGTACGCCAACGCTGCTCGAACGACCCCAGGTCAACCAGGCGCAACCGCCCCACCTCGATCGGCTCACCGTCGTCCCCAGCCATCGGCCGCTTGCGAAAGGCCCGCACGATCGACATGCGCACCGTCTCCAACCGTAACGGGCGACGGCCACTCGAAGCACAGTGGTAGACCGATACACGCTTCGGCGATGACTCCCGATCGGGCAGGGTCGCGATCATCGCGTTCGACACGAAGTCCACCGGGATCAGATCAAGCGTAATCTCCGGAAGCCCCGGAAACTCGTTCAGCTTTCCACGCCCGTACGCGACGATGAGCGGGTCCGCCATGCGCAACCCATCGATCCAACCGGGCGTCGGCTCCTCGTAACTGCTCTCGATGATCGCCGGTCGGAAGATGGTCACCGGCACGTCGCCGTAATCCCGAACGAGGAGTTGCTCCCCGAGCCATTTGGTGAAGGTGTACGTATCGCTCCACCCATAGGACCGCGCCAAACGCATCCCCGCATCAATCAGCTTGCGATGACAAGGGCCGGTGCCGGTTCCGAACTCCCTCCGGATGTCAGCCGCCTCGGCGAGCATCGACTCGATGAATGCGTCGAGGTCGAAGGCGCCGGTCCGCTCGCACCGGGGAAGCTTCTCCCGGGCCATCTCCGGAGCGCTGAAATCCTCGACGATCACGCCGCTCCGCGCGCCGGCGACGTAGCAGGTCGAAACGTGCATGAACGGGACGTTCCCGCAATCGCGCGCGAACTGCAAAAGCCTGCCGGGACCAAGCGTATTGAGCCCGATGGCAAGATCAATCTCCTCGTCGAACGTCACGGTGGCTGCACTGTTGACCACCAGCGTGATCCGTTTCGTGAGGGCATCGTAGACGTCCGCCTCGACGCCCAACCGATCCCGGCTCAGATCACCGCCGAAAACGTGGATCTTCTCTTCGCACAACCGCGCGAACCGATCACCGAGCGACGCCCGCAACCGATCGTACACGCGCGAGCCGAGCACGTCGCGGTAGACGCGCTGCCGCGGCGACGTGCCGTCCGGACGGGGGCGGACCAGAAGATGGATGCCGCCGATCGTATCGACGCTACGAAGCAGCTTCTCGACGAACGCCTTGGCAAGGAAACCGGTCGAACCGGTCACCAGCAGGTGCTGACCTCGCAGGCGCTCCCGGATGCGTCGCGTTTGCCCAGCCGCTTCGTCTCTCACATCATGTCTCCTTGGCCGCCGTCACCGGCGCGTCCTCGGCCCGGGCGGAACCTGAGGCCTGCTGCCCAAGCCCCTCCAGGATGGCGTTCCGCACGCGGTCGTGCAGCTCGTCGGGCTCCAGCGAGGTGACGTCCTCCGCCGGGATCGGCTCGAGAAACGTCAACCGGATCGGGCCCGGCACCGCGCGAAACCGGTCACGGTGCGCCACGTTGATCGAGCCGTCGATTACGAAGGGCACGATCGGAAGCCCAACGCGCTGCCCTATCTTCATCGTACCCCTGCGAAATGGCAACAACCTCCCGTCGCGCGACCGCGTCCCCTCCGGATACGCCGCCAACGAGACGGGCTCGTCCCGCATGCGCTCGAGCATGCGCTGAAACGCGTCAAGGGTGGCCCGCGGCCGGGAGCGATGGATCGGAATGTACCCGTAACGCGCCAGCAGGAAGCCGAAAAGCGGGATCCGAAACAGCGAGTCCTTGGCCAGAAACCGCACGGCGCCGCCAAGCGCGACGATCAGAACCGGGATGTCCAGCGCGCTTTGATGATTGCCCATGAAGAACTTGGGCGTCTTGGCGTCGACGTGCTCCGTCCCCTCAACCGTCAGCCGCGCACCGGACCCCCACAACGTCGTGACGCTCATCGCATACGCCAGGAAGGAACCCGCCCGCGCCACCGGATGGACGAACGCCAGGATCGCCACCGGAATCCCAAGCAGGATTACGACAAACGACGACGCCAGCAGTGTCATCAACGCCCTGAACATCGACCCGTTTCCCCGCCGTCCCGATCACCGCTTCCAAGATCCACAAAATCACTCGATGGTCGACGCGCGTGCCCCGGATGTCAAGGTGGGCCTCGGCTGCGTGCACTTAACACGCGCCCTGCCCGCTGATGGCGGGAACCCCAACTTCCCGCCATAGATAGAAAAATGCCCCGCGCGTCGCGACACGAAGCACGGGGCATTTCTCGCAAACCGCCCATCTCTTACGGACACCGCTCTTCCGGGCCTATGCACGTCTTGAGCGACTCGCAGCACACCTGTGGGAATGTCCGGCACGGCAAGCCACTGCCGACGCACGTGCCCTGCCCGTCGCACTCGTCAACAACCGTGCACCAGAGTCTGTCATTGCACGACGTCCCGAATGGCTTCGGATCGTACACGCAAACCGTGTCGATGCACGTATCGTACGTGCAGATGTTCGTATCGTTGCAGTGGCTGTCGTCCACGCACTCGACCTCGCACCCGATCAGCACGCCCTCACCCGCATCCGTCGCAATGCGCGCCGCGTCCTCATCCAGCAGCTTGGAATACTCACCGCCGCGCACGCTCACCATGAACACACCGCTCGCATCCTGCGACGCCCGGAACGTGAACGTCCCGAGATAGGCGCTCTCGGTTACATCAACGCTGCCGCTCGCCTTCGCCGTCGCAAACCTCTCACGCTCCAGGTCATGGATCGGATACTTCGTTGCCTCACCAAACACATAGTCCTGCCGCTGATCGTCAAGGATCAGCTCTTCGAGGTCCAGGCTTCCCATATCACCGCCGGTGACAACCAGTGACACCTGGCATGCAGCCAGATCATCAGCCGCGTCGATAAACACATCCACGCTGACAAGCTCACTCTGCTCGATCAGGTCCGTATCGGCAACGAGGGTGAACTGCGTCACCGGCCCCGATGGCGGAGGCACTACACCACACTCAAAAAGAACTGGATACGGCTTACTCTGGAAGGCCCCAATGATGGCCAGGATGTCATCGATGTTGATCTCGTACTCCGGCTCCGCCAGTGCAACATCCGCCCAGGTCACTTGCGAGTACTCCTTACTCTGGAACGCCGCGATAACCGCCAGGATGTCATCGATAATCACCTCCCCGTCAGGCGGATCCCATGGCTGCCCCTCGGAATAGGCACCCACGATGTCCCCCCAAACCGCCACGGTGGAGATCGAAAGCACGGTGGAGAACCTCTCGTCATCCCAGGTCGTCGAGAGCCCGTACGTCAAACCCGGCTCGATCTCGCATCCCGTTACGTGAATTACATCGAACGCATCCCATCCGCCTTCCCGGTGGTATGCCGGGTCGGGGATGATCCGCGACACGTTGTTCACGTCCGGTTCATCCAGCCACCCGAGCGTGTCCCAGCTCGCGCCGTCCTGCCGCTCGATCTTGATCGCCACGGCCTCATCGTTATTGGGAACGAACGAGATGTACCGGTTCTTAGCAACGCTGTGTGGGTGGGCCGTCGCGGGGTTTGGCTGCAACGCGCAATTCCCGTCATCGCTCCAGTCGCAGAACCCGTCCGCAGCGCACGTAGCCGTCACACTGCACGCCACCACGTCAATGGGGCAATTGTCCGCACTGTCATCACAATAGAGGGCATCACACACCCGTGCTTCTCCGGGTGTCAAGGTCATCTGGATATTACTCGGTAGCGGAAACAGACGCGGAGACAGATTCGCCGCGCAGATATTCCCGGAGAATTCGTAGGGATACTCGACAGTTACGTCCCCGGTGATATCGCCCTCGCTGTCCTCGTCCGCGTCCGCAAGGATATCTCCCGACATGTCCCCGTCGATAGTCACCTGAGCATTCGACGATATCTCACCGTCGACTAGAATGTTGCCGGACATCGCGCTGCCTACGGTCAGATCACCTGCGATATTCCCACCCACGACCACGTCTCCGGACATCTCGCCGTCGATTGTGACGCGAGCGTTAATTGGACCGGTCATGTGAGGGGCGTTGGTGATGTCCGCGCCCACGAGGATATCCCCCGACATGTTCCCAGCCACATAGATCGAAGGTCCCGGATTCCACCAAAACAGCTGATACGGATGGACACTCCCATCGATCACAATTTTCCCCGAGGAGTTCCCCGTTCCGTGGACGTCGATCGCGCCGCCGGTGTTGAGGTCACCCGTAACCCGGATGATCCCGTGATGTTCCCCCAGGATATCCACCACGTCCTCAAGGTTCGCGACACGAACCTCCGACTCCGCCAGGTTGATCGTCTCGAGCTCGATACTGCCCAGTGTTCTCTCCACGATGAGCGATCCGGCGTCGAGGGGCTGCACTCCTGCGCCGACGCCGATGGAATGGGCCTCGATCCACCCCGGCGCCCCACCAATCTCCCCGCTGATCCGGCCACCCTCGCCGCTGCTGTTCGCGTAGCACCGCGCCAGCCCGGACAGATCACCCGTTAGGTATAGCTCAACGCTCGACCACGCATCCCCGCCCTGGGTCGGAATGTCGATCCCGTTCAGATTCTGACATTGCATGTTCTCATCCGACGGATGCCCGACCTGCACGACAATATTGTTGCTCGATAGCTCATCCCACGCCGCCCCGATCCCCCGAATACCCAAAAACCTATTCCAGATGTACCAACGGTAAACGGGTCGCCCGTCCTTTTCGGTCGTGATCAGCGTCACGCTCGGCGGCACCACGCCTTCAGTAACTACATAGTCCACCCCAACCTCGGGGATCGTAGGGTATCCCTGCCCATCCACCGGACCTCTCCACCGCACCTCGATGCCGTTTTCCGGTGTGGGTTCCGTCCACCCATGACGTCCAAACGCCTCGACAATCGCGTCCCAGTCCGGCGTTCCGTCCCAGAGATTGCTGTTGTTGTCGTTCGCGATGAGCACCTCGTGAATCAGCCACGGGTCCACCGACGCGCGCGTGGTCAGGCGCAGATGCGCGGCAAACAACTCCTCGACCCTCCAGTCATGGTCCTTCCCTCCGCTTGGGGTCCAGTCCCAGAGCAAAGGGCGCAGGTCCCAGTACGCCTGCGTCATGGCAAGCGATCTACAATATTTCGCGGCGATGTGGCAAGAGCATCCCCCCCCCACCCCCCCCGGAGTGCACCTGTCATCATAAAGTTGGACCTCGCACTCGAATCCCCCCTCACTGCATGAAGACGCATACCAGCCACAGTATCTTATGTCCTCATTCGTCGCATCCTCGCCGTACATAGCCGCCGCCGCGTTGCGCAGGCATCGTGGACGATTGTCGCCGTACTTCCAGCCCTCAGCGAGGCACGCCGTGTTCCAGTGAAGCGCGGCGGTCGTGTCGGCGAAACCTTCCGCGAATGAGTATTTGTCCGGGGTGTCCTTCCGGAACCAGGGAAGCAGGCGGTACATGATGACGTGCCCGTACTCGTGCGAGACAACCGTGGAGAAGGCGGCGTTGAAGCACGAGACCGGCTCGTCTTCGTAAGCTACTCCGAAGCGAAGGTGCTGATACGGAACCAGGGAGTGCAGCGCCAGACACCCGGCATAGGCCAGGTTTACTACCACAGGCAGATTAGGATCATCCAATTCCAAGGCCGATGGATCAGCCATTTGGTACCAGTCGTGCGTATTGGTTGCCGCCAAGTACGCGTTGGCTACCGCCATTTCCCACTCCACGTAACCCTGACCCTGATTGTCATTGAACACCAGGTCAATCGGATCGCCCGGTGATCCCGGAACCACTTCACACACCTCGGCAACATGCCCCCCGTCGGCCGGATCGGGATACGGGTTCTCCACGGTGACCGGCCAGTAACTCCCCTCGTAATCCCAGATCGCGAGAAAACCGTTGTCCAGGCGCCCGACCACTCGGTCGCCCGCGTCAACGTTCGTGAATGAGTATTCCCCGTCCACACCCGCCGCTTCCGTCTGACTGGGCGTTCCCTCACCGCTTTCGCAAACATAGTCGGAGGGCATGATGTTCACCGTCGCATGGGGAAAGCCCGCATATCGAATCTGCGAATTGCCGAAGGGGCCGGGAGGGGCTTCGGTTCCGTGGCTTACCCACCCGGTCACGGCCCCGGAGATATCAACGTCATCGACCAGGGGTATCGCCCCGACGATTCCCGCGCTCGTGGTATCGACAAAGAACAGGTAGCCCTCGCCGCCGCCCCAGCCCATGAAGCGCCAGGCCCGGTGCAGACCATCGTCCTCGTCCTCATAGATGACCTTGTCCGCCTCCAGCGGATCACTGAAACCAACCAACTGATCGTACGAGGGCGCCGCCTGAACCACGGCGATTGCCTGGGCAGCCGTGATCTCGCCCTGTGTCACAAGCGGATAGGGGTGCACCAGGCGCATCCCGATGTACCCGATCTCGTGCAGGGAGGCCGGGGGGTCCCCGACCAGCACCTTGAGCTTCACGACCGTCCCGTCAACCGGAAGTGTCTCTCCGGGAATCTGCGTGTACACCTGACTGTAGCTGAAGACCTGAAACGCGCCGCCCTTGATGAAGACATCATCCTCCAGGACAAGCTCCACGCCGTCCACGCCCAACGCGTCAGCGTTGGCCGCGAGCCAAGCATCAACGAACTCGGCTGTCGTTTGGGTCCCGGTGCTGTAGGCAAAGGGAACGCCAAAGAGCGCCAGCGCCCGGTCCCCCTGGACCATAACCCTGAGCCCTTCGTACTGTTCGAGCAACGCCTGAGTGGGAGGGGTCGGGACCGCCGGGCGCGCCGCGTAGCACAACACCGGAATCAATACAAATAACACCGTTGACGCCGCGACTACTCTGAATCTGAGCATGTCTTCTTCTCCCTTCAACTGATACAAGGAAACCGGTCCATTACTCGCCCGTTGGAATCGATGCCGCGCCGACATCACTTGAAGCAGTAATTGTAGGAACACGTGTAGCGAAGTCAACCAAGAGCACCATTAATTCTGCTCGCCTGTATTATAATCGTTGCGCACAACTGCTGGAATGGCAAGAAACGCGTGCCGCGGACAGCCGTGACGGCGTAACCATGCCAGGCCGGGGCGATTTGGGCTAAAGGATTGCTTGTTTCGCTTGTCCTCAGCCTGGCGTTGCGGTAGAATAGTGCATCGCCACGCCCGAAACTACGGGTTGCCGAAGACGTTTGCGGAACCGAACCGCGACCGTGAGGGAGCGGAGACGCAGGAGACAACACCCGTAGGGGGCGGCCGCTTCCTGACGGGCGCGGTTCGGATGTTCCGCACGTTTTGGGTTGTCGGAATACTAGCGGTTTGGTGTGGAGACATAAGACGCAGGCGCGGAAACGCCGTTATGTCGCGAGGCTGGAATTCGGCGCGGTCAGGTGGGAGGGAGGCGATGGCAGTACGCGTGCTGCTGGCCGGTCTGGTCGTGGTGATGATCCCGCATCTGGCTGCGGCGGACGAACTGCTCTACGCCTACGAGTGCGATGTCTTCCCTCTGGAGGACGCCGAGCCATGGGTACGCGGCGGCTGGTGCGACGACCAGTGCATCGAGTACATCGACAACGGCCACTTCGTCTACGAATGGCAGGGATTCGACATAACATACTACGATTACGAGATCGCCCGGCCGCCGGAGCCCGGCCCACCAACGCTTTGGATCGAATGGCGCTTTCGCTCCAATGAGCCGCGCCCGCCCCATCTCTATGGGTGCGACGGCGATTTCACGATCCATTACGCGGGGATTGACGAGGTCGTCTACATGCACGGCGACTCGGCAGTCTCCTTCAGCGGCGACTACTGGGTCGGCGGGCTGGACATCGACGAGTTCCACACCTATCGCTTCGAGAGCCTCGACGGCGTCCACTACTGGATATCCGTCGACGGGCTCGTCTTCATCGATCGGGCCGACGACACCGGCAACGGGTACCATTTCTTCCAGTTCGGCGGCACCGGTGGGTGCTCCGCGCCGCCCCCCTTCCAGATCAACGAATGGGACTACATGCGCTTCGGAACGATCTCATCCGGCGAGGTGGTCATCGCCACCGACCCGCCTTCCGGGTTCGTCGATTCGGAGCTTTATCCCACGCTCGACCGTTTCGCCGTCACCTTTGAGTCGCCCAATTACGTCTATATCGACGAGATCACCATCGAGGTCAGCGGTGGTTCCCTGCCGGAAGTCATCCGGACCTGGCGCCGGGAAAACGACGAGCCGGACACCTTCGAGATCGTCCTCGATCAGCCGATCCCACCCGGCGAGCACACGCGCTTCCTCTTCCTTGCCCGTGACGAAAACGGCGACTTGACCGACGTCGTGGCCAACGTCGTGAACTACAGCTACATCCCGGGCGACGCGGACGGCAACGGCCGGATCAACCTGGCTGACGTAGCCGAGTTCCAGCGATGCTTCGGCGAGACGGACGTAACCGGCCGTTGCGCGGCGTTTGACTTCAACGACGACAACACGGTTGATCTGACCGACTACCCGGAGTTCCAAGCAGCCCTGAGCCTACCCGGGCCGGGACCGTAGAGGAGTAACGCATGCGTCTCCCACCCTTGCTCCGCAAGGACGGGGACTGCCTGCCAATGGAGCGGTGATAGAATGCTTCGTGGGCTTTTCATCCTAATGTTGCTGGTCTGTGTGCTGCGTCCCTGCGCTGCCGACGAGGTGCTGCACCGCTACGAGTGCGATGTCTTCCCTCTGGAGGACGCCGAGCCATGGGTACGCGGCGGCTGGTGCGACGACCAGTGCATCGAGTACATCGAGAACGGACACTTCGTCTTCGAATGGCAGGGATTCGACATAGCCTACTACGACTACGAGATCGCGCGGCCACCTGAGCCCGGACCGCCATCACTCTGGATCGAGTGGCGCTTTCGTTCCAATGAGCCGCGCCCATCCCATCTCTATGGCTGCGACGGGAGGTTCAGCGTCCATTACGCGGGGATTCACGAGGTTGTCTACATGCACGGCGACTCGGTGGTCTCCTTCAGCGGGAACTACTGGGTCGGCGGGCTGGAGATCGACGAGTTTCACACCTATCGCTTCGAGAGCCTCGACGGTGTCCACTATCAGGTCTCCGTCGATGGGCTCGTCTTCATCGATCGGGCCGACGACACCGGCAACGGGTACCATTACTTCCAGTTCGGCGGGACCGGTGGATGCACCGCTCCGCCGCCCTTTCAGCTCAACGAATGGGACTACATGCGCTTCGGCACGATCTCACCCGGCGAGGTGATCACAGCCAGCGATCCGCCTTCCGGGTTTGTGGATTCCGACGCCCATCCCAACCTCGACCGCTTCACGATCACCTTTGATCAGCCCGGATACGTCCACATCGACGACATCACCGTCGAGGTCAGCGGGGGTTCCGCGCCGGAAGTCATCCAGACCTGGCGCCGGGAGAACGACGAGCCGGACACCCTCGAGATCGTCCTCGATCAGCCGATCCCGCCCGGCGAGCACACGCGCTTCCTGCTCGACGACGGCGTCGTCACCAACATCGTGGACTACAGTTCCATCCTCGGCGATGCGGACGGCAACGGCCGGATCAATCTGGCGGACGTAGCCGAGTTCCAGCGATGCTTCGGCGAGACGGACGTGACCGGCCGTTGCGCGGCGTTTGACTTCAACGACGACAACACGATCGATCTGGCGGACTACCCGGCCTTCCAGACAGCCCTGAGCCTACCCGGGCCGTAGCAGGCTGTTGGAGAACTCGTGCGATCCGGTGTAGCGCCACCCCTTGTGGGTGGCGCCCGATGCGGTTGCTCGTCGCCCACAAGGGGCGACGCTACATTCTTCAACAGGCTGGTAGGGAAGGCGTAAAACCTGGGATAGGAAAGGTGATCGAGCATGTGTCCTAAGCTAGAGGGTGCCCCATTGTTCACCGAAGGTGTACGGTGGGGGACACACGGGAATGCAGACCGGTCGTGGTCCGTTCCCCACCCTTCGCTCCGCAAAGAATGGGACACCTGCGCGACCCCACTCTTTCCCCCCTTGGCAAGGGGGGATGGTAGGGTGTTCATGCCGACTGAGAAGAACCTCCCCCAACCCCTCCTTGTGAAGGAGGGGAGAAAGCAGACGGGGATGCAAGGCAGTCGTGATCCGTTCCCCGCCCTTTTCTAACGAAAAGGATGGGGCACCGGCGCACTGCTCAAGAGCAGTGGCACACCCGCTAAGGACCCGCGACCAAATAAGTGATGCAACTTAGGCCGGAAGTCCGATTCT